>JBAVUF010000215.1:0-30401 GCA_049696635.1 Acidimicrobiales bacterium
GGCGCGAGCGGGCCGAGCCGACGTCCGTTGAGGTTCGATCCACCACCGCGCACCGCGGCGAAACACTCGTGACGCACCGGTTCGTAGACCGCGCCCGCGATCGCGCCATCGCCGTCGGTGACGGCGACCGAGACGGTCCACGCGGGGAAGGCGTAGACGAAGTTCGTCGTGCCGTCGATCGGATCGACGAGCCAGGTAAGTCCCGAGGATCCGCTTTCGTTGCTTCCCTCCTCGCCGAGGATTCCGTCGTTCGGACGCAATGCGCGCAGCTGGTTGACGATGAACCGCTCCGAGGCGCGGTCCGCGTCAGTGGCGAGATCGGTTGCGGAGGACTTGCGCGTCGCTTCCTCGACGAGTTCCGCGCGAGCTGGTCGATCACGGTCGGCTTGTACAACGAGTTTCCCGGCTCCGATCGCGAGGCTCTTCGCAATCGCCGCCAGCTCTTCGTTCCCTGTCATCGAGCTCGTGTTCTGCGTACGTGAGGCCGTGTCGCGCCTTGTGAGGTGGAGAGCCGCGTCAGTCGCGCGACAAGCACCTCCATCACGACGCGGTCAGGCCATCCCGACTCGCCTCGCATTGCGGAGTCGGCGTCGGCGAGCAGCACGATTGCACGCGCGATCTTGTCGTGTCCGAGGCGTCGGCTGTTGCGCAACGCCTTGCTTGCCGGAAACGGGTTCATCCCCGTCATCTCGGCGGCATCCTTGTCATTCGTCGCGTCCGAACCGTCGAGTCGCAACGCGGCGCCGAAGTGACGATGGAGTGTGGCGAGCACCTGGAACGGGCTCCGCATCCCGGGCCCAAGCAGGCGATTGAGCGCCCGCAACGCCTTGTCGACGTCACCGGCGTCGATCGCGTCGGTGAGCTCCCACGGCGCAACCGATCCCGCGCTGCCGAGGAAGGGGGTGATGTCGTCGACCGAGACTTTCGACTCTGTGCCATATGCCGCTTCGAGCGTCGTCAAGATGCCATCGAGTCGCGCCACGTCCTCACCGAGGTGCTCTTCCAAGAGTTCGAGTGCGGCGTGGTCCGGACGGATCGGAGCCGACTTGATGCGTTGCGCGAACCACGCCGATCGGGCGCGCGCTCCAGTGGGGGGACTCGGGTCGATCACGAGTCCATTCGCCGCGATTGCCCTTGCGATCGCGGCAGGCGCTTTCTTTCCCGGCGAGGCAAGGACGAGCACGGCGGTGTCGGAGGGCGCTCCAACATAAGAAGCGACCTCTTTCACCTGCCCGGGGTCGAGCGACGCCAGGTCGCGCACGACGACGATGCGGCGTGAGCTGAACAACGGCGGCGTCCGGCACGCATCGAGGACCGGGCCGAGCGCGAACGCCTCGGCCGGTTCCTGTCGGCCAATCTCGCCATACTCCTCAAGAGGGATCGCGCCCTCATCGTCAATTGATGTCAGTGCGGCGAGCAGCTGCGAAAGTTCTTGGCTGACGAGGCCGCCGTCCTCGCCGTGGACGAGGTAGGTGGGGTGCGGCTCCTTCGGACCCCGCAAGTAGCCGTCGCTCACGCGGCGAGGACCGCCGCGAGCGTGTCGACGACTCGTCTCGTGCGTTTCACGTCGTGGACGCGAACGACGCGGCATCCTTTGGACACGCCGAGTGCGACGGCGAGCAACGAAACGTCGTCGCGGTCCTTGACGGGGAGCGCGAAAAGGTCCCCGAGGAAGCCCTTGTGCGACGCAGAGAGCAGCATCGGCTGCCCGAGAATCGCGAAACGTGCCGTTGCACGAAGCAGCTCGAGCGACTGCGACGAGGTTTTGCCGAGGTCCAAACCGACGTCGAAGAGAATCCGCTCCTTCGGGATGCCGGCGAGGATCGCCATCTCGAGTCGATCCTTCAGATAGGAGGCGACGGCATCGACGACGTCGTCACCTGGGTAACGCGGATTGGGGTCCTCGATTCGGGGTCCGAGTCGGATGTGCGTCGCGACCACCGAGGCGCCGTGCCGCGCCGCGACCGGGAGGTACTCCGGGTCCGCGAAACCGGAGATGTCGTTGCCCAGGCTCGCGCCGGCTGAAAAGCAGATGTCGGCCACCTTCGCTGACCAGGTGTCGACCGAGATCGGGATGTCGACACGGGTGGCGAGACCTTCGATGACCGGAAGGACGCGGTCGATCTCCTCGTCGGTCGGGACCGATGGGCCGGATCCCGCCTTCACCCCTCCGACGTCGATGATGTCGGCGCCCTCTGCGATGAGCTGGTCGGCGCGCTGCAGTGCAAGGCCCAACGCGAACGTCGCGCCATGGTCGAGAAAAGAGTCGGGCGTGCGATTCACGATCCCCATCACGAGCGCTTGGCTCGTGATGTCGAAGCGCCGCGACCCGATCGAAAGGCTTGTCGGCGACGAAAAACGAACCACTCCGTCCGAGTGGGGGGCGATCACCCTGGGTTCAGAAGAGTTGCGCCGCGAGCGCGCGCCGGAAGCGTTCGCGGCGGGGGTCGTCCGGGGACAACGTCTCCAAAAGATCGACGAATTCTTGCCGCGCACCGTTGTTGCCGCGGACTTCACCGAGTAGCGCTTCGAGGCGTTCCTCGATTGGTGCACCATCGGGCGCAGTGCCGTTTTTCAGAAGTCGCGCCTCGGCGGCGAGCTTCCGGGTCTGCTCGTTCTCTGGGACTCGCTCCAAGAAGGCGAGCGCCTCGTCAGCATCGCCGCGCGCGACGAGGAGTTCCGCGAGTTTGGCGACTCCCTCCTCGTGATCAGGGTCGAGTTCGAGCGCCTTGCGGATCGATTCCTCGTCGCCCTTCGCGACGAGGAGATCGGCCTCCGAGGGCTCCGAGACGAGCCGGCCGACGAACTCCCGCACGGCGGACTCGGGAAGTGCTCCGATAAAGCCGTCGACAACCTTGCCGTCGCGCAGCGCGTAGACGGCGGGGATCGACTGGACGCCGAACGCCGCGGAGACCTGGGGGTTTTCGTCGACGTTCACCTTCGCCAGCGCCACCTTGCCGTCGGTCTCGTCGACGATCTTCTCGAGAATCGGCCCAAGCGTCTGACAGGGCCCGCACCACGGCGCCCAGAGGTCGACGACGACCGCAACCTGCGACGAGCGCGTGACGACGTCCACCTCGAACGTCGCGTCACCGGTGTCGATGGCCATCGATCGACCATACCGGTTGGCCTCAGGCTGACCGCCCGGCCGGCCCACCCGTCTGGCGTCTCCATTTGTTCACCCGGATCATTCTTTTTGTTCACCGGATTACTCTTTGGCATTCCGCCGGGAACCGCTAATGCCGGGTTTGCCGCGAGGGGAGCGGCGTCTGTCGGGGGGTGGCCAAGTTGGGGTTGGTATCGGGCGCGATCGAGCTGGACGCGACGAGGGCCCGTTCTGAAAAAGGCCTGAAGGGCGGCGCGCTCGGCCTCATCTCAAGCACCGTCGTCGGCGTCGCTTCGACCGCCCCCGCCTACAGCCTGGCGGCGACTCTCGGCTTCGTCGTCGTGTTGATCGGGGTGAAGTCACCGATCGTCACGATCCTTGCTTTCGTGCCGATGCTGCTCATCTCGATCGGCTACAACGAGCTCAACCGCGCGAACCCTGACTGCGGCACCACCTTCACCTGGGCGACGCGAGCCTTCAATGCGGTTCGACCATCTCGCCGTTCTCGCCGAAGCTCACCAGCGCTCGGCTGGGCAGGGGGCTGGGGGATAGTCGCGGCGGACGTCCTAGTGATGGCGAGCCTCGCCCAGATCGCCGGTCAGTACGTGTTCCTGCTTTTCAACTCGACGAGCATCGGCAGCAACCCGTCAAGCGGTTGGGTCTTGCTCGTCGGCATTCTCTGGATCGTCGCGATGACGGTGATCTGTTACGTCGGTATCGAAGTCTCGGCGAACTTCCAAAAGGCGCTGCTTGGGATCGAGCTCACGATGCTCGTTGTGCTGTCGATCGTCGCCCTCGTGAAGGTCAGCAACGGCACCGCACCACTCGGGCATCTCGCGGTTTCCGCGTCCTGGTTCAACCCCTTCAACGAGCCGATTTCGAGCTTCGCTCAAGGGCTGACACTGATGCTCTTTATCTACTGGGGTTGGGATACGGCGGTTTCGGTCAACGAAGAGACGGCGAACCGCCGGGTCACGCCGGGACGCGCCGCCGTTATTTCGACGTTCGTCCTGCTCGCCATCTATCTGCTCGTCATTTTGTCGGCCCAGTCGTACGCCGGAATCGGTACCAACGGGATCGGACTCGGCAATCCGGCGCACGTCGGCGATGTCCTTTCGGTGCTCGGCGGTTCGGTGTTCGGCACTTCCGGATTTGGCAACTTCCTCAGCCACCTGCTGTTGCTCATGGTGTTGAGTTCGGCGGCGGCGTCTACGCAAACGACGATCTTGCCGACGGCGAGGACGACGCTTTCGATGGCGGTCTTCCGGGCGATCCCGAAGGCGTTCGGAAAAATCAACCGCCGCTTCCTCACTCCGTCGGTGTCGACGGTCGCGATGGGAACGGTCTCGATCATCCTTTACGTGATCATGAACTACATCTCGAAAGGCAACGTGATCGTCGATTCGGTGACCGCGCTCGGGGTGTGGATCGCGTTCTACTACGGGCTCACCGGCCTTGCAGCGTTCTGGTACTACAAGTCAACACTCACCCAGAGCCCGAGGAACCTGTTCATGAGGGGCATCTTCCCGTTGCTCGGGTGGGCGATCATGTGGGCGATCGGCGCCTACAGCCTCGTTCTCGACTGGGGTCCCGGCAGCAGCTACACGACCTGGACGGTGCCCGGCGTCCACTGGCATGTCGGAGGCGCGTTCTTGCTCGCAGTCGGTTCGGCCGTCGTGGGCGTCATTCTCTACTTCGTGTACAAAGCGGTCGCGCCGGCGTACTTCAAAGGCGAGGTGCTCAACCGGGACACGACGACCACCATCCCGGAGGATCTCGGAGAGGCCGTCGGCTTGTTCGGGATCGAGCCGGAGCCGGCGACCCCGACCACGACGTCGTAGCGGGCTCTCAGGCGACGAAGTACTTCGCCTGCGGGTGGTGGCAGACGATCGCGAGCGTCGTCTGTTCGGGTTCGAGCTGGAACCCTTCGGAGATGCTGATGCCGATCCTGCCGGCGCCGAGAAGCTCGACGACCTTCGCATTGTCCTCGAGGTCCGGACAGGCGGGGTAGCCCCATGAGTAGCGCCCGCCGCGGTACTTCTGGCGGAAGAGCCCCGTGAGCGTCGGGCCGTCTTCTTGGGCGAAGCCCCACTCCTCGCGGATGCGGCGATGCCAGAGCTCGGCGAGCGCCTCGGTCATCTCGACCGACAGTCCGTGCAGCGCGACGTAGTCGACGTAGCGGTCGGCGGCGAAGCGCTCGCGGGCTTTCTCCGAGGCGACGTCGCCCATCGTGACGACGAAGAACGACGCGTAGTCCACTTCGGGACGATCGGCCGGACGAAAGAGATCCGCGATGCACAGGTACGGCGTCTCTCGCTGGCGCGGGAAACGGAAGCGCGTCAGCTCGGTTGTGCGCGTCGCGTCGGAGAAGACGACGAGATCCGGACCATCGGAGCCGACCGCGTAATACCCCCAGACGACCTTTGGGATGAGGATGTCCTCCGCTTTTGCCTCGTCGAGCCGGGATCGCAGCTCGGCGCGGACGCGCTCTTTGAACTCCTCGTTGGACTCGCCCGCCTCCGGTCGGTATCCCCACTGGTTGCGGAACAGCGCCGTTTCGTTGAGGTAGCCCCGCACATCGTCGAGGGAGATCCCTTTCGCCACGCGCGCGCCGAGGAACGGCGGGACGAAGACAGGGTTGTCATCGGCGACGTCGGGTGAGCGGGCCGGCAGCGTCGCCGGATCGACCCGCGCGAGCATCGTGCTCTTGCGCTCGGGGAGTTTGCGCCCGGTTGGCTCGACGCCAAAGGACGGGTCGACGATCCCCGTGACCTTCTCCTCGATGAGCTTGTTGAGGGTGCGCAGCCCCTCGAAGGCGTCCTTGCCGTAAAAGACGCGGCCGTCGTAGACCCCGCGGAGATCGCGCTCGACGTAGCTGCGGGTCAGGGCGGCACCGCCGAGGAGCACCGGTACGGCGGTCGTCCCGCGTCGGTTCATCTCCTCGAGGTTCTCTCGCATGATCAGCGTCGAACGCACGAGCAGCCCGCTCATGCCGATCGCGTCCGCCTCAACCTCGGCCGCCTTATCGAGGATCTCGTTCACGGGCACCTTGATCCCCAGGTTGAAGACGTCGTAGCCGTTGTTCGTCAAGATGATGTCGACGAGGTTCTTGCCGATGTCGTGGACGTCGCCCTTCACGGTCGCGAGGACGACGCGTCCTTTGCCACCCGAATCGGCGCGTTCCATGTGCGGTTCGAGGTACGAGACGGCCGTTTTCATCGTCTCGGCCGACTGCAAGACGAAGGGAAGCTGCATCTCTCCCGAGGCGAAGAGGTCCCCGACAACCTTCATGCCTTCCAAGAGGACCTCGTTCACGATGTCGAGCGCACTGCGCTGTTCGAGCGCCTCGTCGAGGTCGGACTCGAGTCCTATGCGATCCCCGTCGATGATGCGGTGGCGAAGCCGGCGGTCGACGCCCCAGCCGGTGCGGTCCTCTTTCTGAGCCGAGGTGGCCGTCGCGTCGGCGAAGGCTTTGGTGAGCGCGACGAGCGGGTCGTAACCGTCGGCGCGGCGGTCATAGATGAGGTCGAGACAGATCTTGCGGTGCTCGGGGTCGATCTTGTGCAGCGGTGCGATCCGTCCGGCATGGACGATCGCCGCGTCGAGCCCGGCTTCGACGCACTCGTGGAGGAAGACCGCGTTCAGCACCTGGCGGGCGGCCGGAGCGAGACCGAAGGAGACGTTCGAGATGCCGAGCACGCAATGCACACCGGGAATTTCCGCCTTGATGCGGCGGATCGCCTCGATCGTTTCGATGCCGTCTCCTCGGCTTTCCTCCATCCCGGTCGAGAGCGGCAACGCGAGCGTGTCGATGAACAGATCCGACGGTTCAAAGCCGTAACGGTCGACGGCGAGCTCGACGATCGCCTTTGCCGCACGCACCTTCCAGTCCGCGGTGCGCGCCTGCCCGTCCTCGTCGATGCACGTGCAGATGACCGCGGCTCCGTGTTCTTTCGCGAGCGATAAGAAGGAGTCGAGGCGCGTACCCTCGGCGTCGCCGTCCTCAAGGTTGACGGAGTTGATGACGGCGCGCCCGCCGATCAGTTCGAGCGCGGTCCGGACGACGTTCGATTCGGTCGAGTCGATGACGACGGGGACTGTCGACTGGGTCGAGAGTCTGCTCAACACCTCGCGCATGTCAGAGACTCCGTCCGCACCCGTGTAATCGACGCAGACGTCGATCAGGTGTGCCCCCTCGCGGACTTGATCGCGCGCCATCGCGGTCGTCGTCTCGAAGTCGCCCGCGAGCATCGCCTCCCGGAAGCGCTTCGACCCGTTGGCGTTCGTGCGTTCACCGATGACGAGGAACGACACATCCTGGTCGAAGGGGACGAAGCTGTAGAGGGACGCCGCGCCGGGTTCGAAGGTGACGTCGCGCCGCTTCGGCTCGAGGCCGAAACATTTTTCGACGACCGCTTTCAGGTGCGCTGGGGTGGTCCCACAACATCCGCCGATCACCGCCACGCCGAATTCGGTGACAAAGCGGTATAGATGCTCGGCGAGGGCGTCGGGAGTGAGGTCGTAGTGCATCTTCCCGTCGACGACCGAAGGAAGACCGGCGTTCGGCATCGTCGAGATCGGTCGGCGCGAACCTTCAGAGAGGTGACGAAGGGGCTCGTACATCTCGACCGGGCCGGTCGCGCAGTTGATCCCGATGACGTCTGGGCCGAGTGCATCGAGAGCGCAAAGAGCAGCGCCAATCTCAGTGCCGGGGAGCATCCTGCCAGTGAGCTCGATCGTTACCTGCGCCTGCAGGGGAACCCGCCGACCGGTTGCGGTCATCGCCCGTCGGCACGCGACGAGCGCCGCCTTCGCGCCGAGGAGGTCGAACGACGTTTCGACGATGAGCAGGTCGACTCCGCCCTCCAACAGCGCCCGGGCCTCGACCTCGTACGCGTCGCGCAGGTCGGAGAAGGTGATCTGACCGAGTGAGGGAAATTTGGTGCCAGGACCCATGCTCCCGGCGACAAAGCGCCGCCGATCAGGTGTCGAGTAGTCGCGTGCGACTTCGACGGCGAGTTCGGCAGACCGCCTCGCGAGTTCGGAGACGCGGTCTGCGATCTGGTACTCGGCGAGTACGACGCCGAACGCGCCGAACGAGTTCGTCTCGACGACGTCAACGCCGACATCGAAAAACGAACGGTGCAGATCCCGCACGACGTCTGGTCTTGTCGCCGCGAGCGCTTCGTAGCAGCCTTCGAGCGCGGGACTGCCGAAATCATCGGGACCGAGGCCCAGCAGTTGCAGGTTCGTGCCAGTTGCCCCGTCGAAGATGACGACGCGCTCCCGCAGAAGATCCAGGTAACCAGCCATTAATGCAAAGGCTAATGGCCGAGTCGTCGGCCGCCTCGGAGCGGCGTCCCTCCAGACGCGATTCCGGATCTCAGCTGCGAGTGAGCCACTCCTCGACCGCAACCGCGAATCGTCTCGCCGCACCATCGGCGCAGTTGAAGTACAGGTTCGGCTCGGTCACTTCGACCTCGATTAACAACGGTGAGCCTTCGTCGCTCGGCGCGATGTCGACCCGGGCGTAGAGCAGTTGCTCCGCGCCTCCCGGAACCTTTGCGAGGGCCGCGGCGGCGAACTCGAGGTCGGCGTCGGTTGGCTTCGTCGGTTCGATGATGTCGACGGTGAGCGAGTCGGTGAGGAAAGGCCCGCGCGCTCCGAGGAGGGGGGGCTTGTAGATGGCGTGGCTGAACTGTTGGCCGAGGTAGATCAGACCGCGCTCCCCGTCATGGTCAATGCCGTTGAGGTAGGGCTGCACCATCGCGGTCACTCCTTGATCGAGCAGTGCCGCGATGTGATCGAAGACTTCCTCGCGTTCGGCCGGGCCGAAGCGCGCCGATCCGATCCCCCCGGCGCCGACGGTCGGCTTGACGACGACGTCGCCTTCCGGAAGATCGAAACCGAGGTCCGTCCCACTGCCGATCCAGATCGTCGGCACCGTCGGCAGTCCGGCCGCTTCGAGATCAGCGAGGTAGTGCTTGTCGGTGTTCCACTCGAGGACGCCGGGCGGGTTCGCGACAACATTCAGCGAACGCGCCCAACGAAGGAACTCGTCGCGTCGTTCGAAGTAATTCCACGTTGAGCGGACGACGACGAGATCGAACCGGGACCAATCGACGGTCGGGTCATCCCAACGGTCCGCCGTTGCCTCGAATCCGTGATCGTTGAGCGCGTTGAGCGTCGAGTCGAGGTCCTGGTCGAACTCCAACCCGCGTGTCGACGTTGCGATCGCGATACGGGCGCGGTTGGTCACGGTGTGGATCCCGGGCGCATCCGTCGAAGCTAGCTCCGGGCCGTGACGGCGACGGACGGGGCGTCGATCGCCGATTGGCGCGGCGACTCGTGGGGAAAGCTCGACCGTACCCAACGTTCGTGGCACATCCGCAGCGAGTCAGGGAGTCGAGACAGTTGTTTCGGTGACACGAGCGGTAGTCGCCGCCTCGAGGAGATCACGTCGAACGCTTCGACGCGGACCATGCCGAAGTCGATCGCCCGGCTGACGGTGCGGAAGAACGGCGCGCTTCGGCCCGCGCGGTGGCCAATTCCGACGCTTCGCGCCACGTCGGGCAAGACGAGCTCGGCACCCTTTGGCGAGAGATCGAGCCGCCAGACGAAGTGGCGAAGCAGCCACATCGTCGAGGGCCCGAGAACCGGCAACCAGAAGAGCTCGGCATAACGTGAGCGTGGATCGACGCCGCGGAACTCGAGCGAGGTATCGGCCCAGGCGACGAGGCGCACAGTCACTCGCCCGAAGATCGCATCGAGTCCGATCCCATCGTCGTCCGCCGGGCCAAGTTGGGACTCTCGGATCACCACCATCCGAGTGTGGACGTCGGGGATACCGCTCCGGCTACCACTGCCGAGGGGGCAACTCCCGCACACGTCGACGAACGTTCGCGAACAGTTCACCGAGCCGTCAGTGTCCGTCGGATCTCCCGAAACCATGCTTCGTTACGGTCCGTAACCGTCGTTATTTCGATCTCATGACGGGAGAGTGTCTATGCACACAAAAGCCCAGAAAATCGTGCGCATGCCGAGCGGCGCTCGCCGTGTCGGAGTGGCGGTAGCCACCGTCCTGGCGGCGGTCGGCGTCGGTGTCGGCATCGTGAGCACCGTCGCGTCCGCGGCGGCGCGTCCGCACACGAACGGCGTACCCATCGTCGTCTATTCGGCACAGGGCTACGACAAGGCGATGGTTGCGGCGTTCGAGAAGGCGAGTGGGTACACGGTCGAACTCGATGACAACTCGACTGGACCGTTGCTCACCCAGATCGAGGCATCGAAGAACAATCCGAAGTGGGGGCTGCTGTGGGTCGACGGCGCGACCGCTTTCGCGGAACTCGACGACCAGGGTCTGTTGGTGCGCGGCTTCGAGCCGCCGGTGAGCTGGAACAAGCTCGGCACGGCGGACATCCCCACCGACAAGAGCTACATCCCGACTGGGGTAACCCTGATGGCGGCGATGGTCTACAAGCCGAAGGATTCGAAGAACCCGCCGACGACCTGGCACAGTCTTTTGTCGACGGCGTATCAGAACGAAGTCGGGATGAACGACCCCTCGCAGTCCGGCCCGACCTATCCCTTCATCGCCGGGATGATGCAGTACCTCGGTAGCGTCGGCGCGGGGAGATCCTACTTCTCGGATCTGAAGAAGAACGGCCTCGTCATCAACCCGACGAATGGTCCCACCCTGCAGGCGCTCGCGAGCGGAGAGATCAAGTACGCGCTCGTCCAGAGCTCGGCGGGCATCGGCGCGGTGCTCGGCGACCACAACTTGTCGGTGAAGTACCTGAGCCCGGTAACCCTGCTGCCGAGCTGCATCGGCATCGACTCCAAGGTGTCGAAGCAGGAGCAGATCGAGGCCGAGGCATTCGTGAAGTACGTGCTCTCGGCGGCAGGTCAAAAAGTGATGCAGAGCGGCGACCCGACCGGTGACTCGCTTTACTACCCGGTGCTGAACGGCGTGAAGCCGCTGAAGGCGCTGCCGTCACTTGCCGGCGTCAAGACCCAGACGATCAATCCCTACAAATGGGGTCCGCTCGAGCCGTCGATCAACACCTGGTTCGACGACACGATCGTCAAATAGCAGCACGAGAAAACGTCGCGATCAGGCAATCACATGACCGCCAGGCCACCTCGGAGTGGACTTGACGGATAAGGAGATCGCCGCCTCGGCTGAGCTGACGCTCCGCCGAGGCGGTCGCTTCGCGCCGCCGTTCACCGAGAGGGTCGCGGCTCCGATCCGCGACTTCATCGCCGCGCCGCCGACGCCTGTTCGGCGCGTGACGGGATTTTTGAGTCGTGGTGGACGCCCGCTCTTCTGGATCCTGATCGCGCTGTTCATCCTCGCCCCATGCGCGTGCTTCTTAGTCATCGCCGTTTCGCCGCGACTATTCGATGAGGGGCACCAATGGTTCACCCTCTCGTACTTAAAGAACGCCTTCAACGGTACGACTGGAGTCGCACTGTTCGACTCCATATGGGTGAGCTGCTCCGCGGCCGCACTCGGACTGCTCGTCGGATTCCCGATCGCGTGGATTTCATCCCGAACGAACCTTCCCGGCCGCCGCTTCGTCTCAGCAGGCATGTGGGTCGTGCTGCTTTTGCCGTCATGGCTCCCGGCAATCGGATGGATCCGTGTCGTCCAGATCGACGGCGTGATGTACCGCCTCGGCATCGGATCCCCGTTCATCACGCACGCGATCTTGGGGCCGTTCGGCATCGTGCTCATCCTCGGGCTGCGCAACGTGCCGTTCACGTATCTCGCGATCACGGCCGCCCTGCAGGGACTCGGCGAGGAGTTCGAGGACGCGGCCCGCGTCCACGGCGCGGGGCGCTTTGGGGCGATCCGACTCGTTGCGCCGATCATCGCCCCGGCGATCACCTCGGCGTTGGCGATCGGCTTCGCCGAAGCGGTGAGTGACTTCGGTGTTGCTTCGACGATCGCCTACCAGGCGAACTTTCCGATCGCGACGTACCAGCTCTACCAAGACATCGGTAATTTCCCGCCGAGCTTTCCGGGTGCCGCCGCATCGGCTTGGCCGCTCGTCGCTTCGGTGGCGCTGCCGCTCGCTCTGCAGGCGCGTGCGCTGCGGGGCCGGTCGTACGCGGTGTTGTCGGGACGCACCCGCGCGATCACGCGTCGTTCGCTGACACGCTGGGGAGGCGTGGGCGTCATCTCCGGCATCGCCGCCTACTTCGTGGTGGCTCTCGGCATTCCAGGCTTCGGCGCCATTTCTGCTTCCCTGCTCGCGGATTACGGTGCTTCGTTCTCTTTCACGACCGCGAATTTCCACGCGGTCTTCGCGAACTCGGGGCTGTCGGGTCCGCTCGAACGTTCGCTCGTCTATGGCGCCGTCACCGCAACGATCACCGTGGTGTTCGGCTTCATCGCCGCGCGGATGCTTTCGAAAGCCCGCACGAAGGCAACGCGGCTGCTCGACTTCCTCCTACTCGCCGCGGTGGCGTTGCCGAGCGTCGTGTTCGGCGCGGGTTATATCTTCGCTTACAACTTGCCGTTCCTGAACAAAATCGGTCTCGATCTCTACCAGACCACAACGTTGCTCATCGTCGGCTACATCGCGTCGAGCCTGCCGACGAACGCCCGCGTCCTCGTCGGCTCGGTTTCTCAGGTGCAGTCGTCGCTGCACGACGCGGCGCGCGCCCACGGAGCCGGCCCGATCATCGCCTGGGCACGCGGTGTGCTCCCGGTCGTCTCGCGCCCGATCGTCATGGCTTGGATATTGACGTTCGCCGGCATCTTCTTGGAGCTGCCGCTCTCGCAGCTTCTCTACGCGCCGAACAACCCGCCGGCCTCGGTCGCCATTCAGGACAACCTCGGCAACTACCACTACGGCATCGGTATGGCCCAGTCAGTGCTCGCCGTTGCTGCGGCGCTCATCTGCGTTGCGATCGTGCTCGGCGCGTACCGCCTCCTCGCGCCCGAGGGATGGCGGAGAACCGCGAGGGCCGCCAGTGCCTGAACAGATCGTCGTCGACCGTCTCGTGAAGCAGTTCGCCGGTGGCAACCGCGCCCTTGATGAGGTGAGCTTCACCGTCGAGCCGGGAACCTTCCTCGTCCTGCTCGGCCCCTCCGGTTCCGGCAAAACGACCTTGTTGCGCTGTCTGGCGGGGATCGAAAGGGTGACGAATGGGTCGATCCGCATCGGCGACCAGTTCGTGGCGTCGCGCAAGGTTCACATTCCTCCGGAGCGACGCGACCTGTCGATGGTCTTCCAGGACTACGCGCTCTGGCCGCATCTCGTCGCAAAGGACAATGTCGCGTTTGCGCTGCGACGGCGCGGTCACAGCCGCGCCGAGTGCCGGAGAATCGCCGAACAGATGCTCGAGCGGGTGGGGCTCTTGCGGCTCGCGGATCGCTTTCCGAATGAACTCTCAGGAGGAGAGCAACAGCGCGTCGCGCTCGCCCGAGCGCTCGTCGCGGACACCGGTCTCGTGCTTTGTGACGAGCCCCTCTCGAACCTCGATGCCGACCTGCGCGATCGGCTCCGGGTGGAGATCTCGTCACTCGTCCGGGAGGCGGGGGCGACGGCGATCTACATCACCCACGACCAGTCCGAGGCGTTCGCCCTCGCCGACCAGGTCGGCCTGCTCGATCATGGCCATCTCGTCCAGCTCGGCGCGCCTGAGCGGATCTACTTCCATCCTGCGACGCCGTTCGTCGCTCGCTTCACCGGATTAGCAGGGGAGATCTCGGTCGTCGTCTCAGATCGCCGGGACGAAGATGGCGTCGTCGAGGTCGCACCGTCCGGTCTCGCCCGCACGCGTGTGTTCTCGGCGCGTGACGCATTCCCCGCAGAAGATGCCCGTTCAGGACGGGTCATGATCCGCCCGGCCGCCGTCACGATCTCGCCGCTCGACGACGAGACGCACGTCGTCGGGTCGGTGACCGACGTCGCTTTTCGGGGCCGCGGCTACGAACACGTCATCGATCTGCCCGGAGGAGAACGGATCTCGGGAGTGATGTCGGAACGTCGCTTCGAGCGGCATGCCTCGGTGGGGCTGCGCTTCGACGACGCCGGCTGCCACTTCTTCTCCGATGCGCGCCTTGCGAACGGCTCGGCGCCCGATCGCGAGGCCGGGTGACCGTGGCTGCGACGACGCCGAGAGCGCTAAAGCGCCATCATGTCGAGATGGCCCGTGAGGAGCTGATGGCTGGCGACGCGGCCGATTGGCTGCTGCTCATCTATCGCGTCCCGACCGAACCGACGCGCCTACGCGCCGGCGTGTGGCGCAAGCTCAAGGGTCTCGGGGCGATCTACGTCCAGAACTCGGCTGCCGCCCTGCCATTTTCCGCCGCGGGCGAACGGGCGTTTCGGGCGCTGCGAGCCGAGATCGAAGAGATGGGCGGCACTGCGTTCGTTTTCAAGTCCTCGGTCCTCGCAGGGACGGGGCCGCTCGTCGACTCGTTCAACGCGGTGCGGAACGACGAGTACGAAGAGATCGTCGATCGATGCGAGGACTTCCTCCGACAGGTCGCGAAGGAGTACGACGATCAGCACTTCACGTACGCCGAGCTCGAAGAGAACGACATCGATCTCGCGAAGTTGACGGGTTGGTTCGAAAGCATCCGGGCGCGGGACGTCTTCGGTGCGCCGGGGGGCGACAAGGTCGTCGAAGCCTTGGGGCGGTGCGAATCAGCGCTCGAGGAGTACGCGGCCAGGGTCTATGCCGAGGAGGGCGAGGCGCCGCCCGCCTGAGTTTCTGCCCTTTAGCTGGGTGATCTAACGGCCGTTATGCTCTAGAAGTGATGGAGAGGCGAATGCGAATCACGAGAGAAGGAGTCGAACACTGATGACGGCGCAGGTCGTTCTCGCGCTTGCGGTGTTCGGGGCCTGCGCGGTGGAGGCGGTCGAGGCGCTCACGCTCGTCGTCGCGGCCGGAACGACGCGGGGATGGCACAGTGCGTTCGAGGGTACGGCGGTCGCGCTCGTCGTCCTGGCCGTGCTCATCGGGGCGGTCGGCGTACCGCTCGTGCACTACGTTCCGATCGACGTCTTGCGTGTCGTCGTCGGCGGACTCTTGCTCGTACTTGGGCTGTCGTGGCTGCGAAAGGCGATCCTGCGCTCGTCGGGGCACGTCGCGATGCACGACGAGGACGCGATCTACGCGCGCACGATCGCGCGGCTGTCGGACGGCACGGCCGTGCGCTCCGGATACGACGGCCTCGGCTTCGTCGTCGCCTTCAAGGGCGTGCTCCTCGAGGGACTCGAGATCGTGTTGATCGTCATCAGCCTCGGATCCTCGTCCCATCACCTCGGGCTCGCGGCGGCGATGGCGGGTGCGGCCGTGGTGGTCGTCTCCGGAGTCGGTGTTCTCGTCTCCCGCCAGTTGCGCGAGGTGCCGGAGAACACGCTCAAGTTCGGCGTCGGGATCATGCTCTCGAGCTTCGGCGTCTTCTGGGTGGGTGAGGGTGTCGGGTTGTCCTGGCCGGGATCCGACGCGATGATCCTCGCCCTCATCGCCGGCTTCCTACTGTTTTCCCACGTCCTCGTGCGGTTCATGCGCGCGCAACTCGGTGGTGCGTCGCAGGCCGGCCGCGGGGTCAGGGTCGGTGAGACGTGAACCCGGTGGTGCGCGCGTTGCGAGCGTTCGGGATGTTCTGGTTCAACTTCTTGATCGGCGACACCCCGGAGATCTTCGTCGGCGTCCTCGTCGTGATCGGCGGGGCGCTTTTGCTTCGTCACCATCACGCGGCGGCGTTCGCCTATGTCATTGCGCTCGTCGCCATCATCTTGGGGACGTCGGTCTACCGCGGGCGGAGGCACGCGGAACGCTAGGGGGCGATCGGCCGCCGGCACCGCCTCACGCCACGCTGCGGAAACGGCGTCGGAATGTCGACCCCGCCGGTAGTGTTTGAACAAAAGATCGCTCCCATCTCGACGCGACACGGGGGCGCGAGGTGCACTGTGGCGAATTTCCGTGAATTGATCACCGAGGTGAAGGCGCAAATCCGCGAGGCGACTCCGCAAGAGGTCGCCCGGCGGAACGACGACCCGGTGTTCCTCGATGTGCGCGAGCCCGACGAGTACGCGGCAGGCACGATCGAAGGCGCGATCCATCTGCCACGGGGGATGCTCGAGCTCCAGGTCGAGGGACGGATTCCCGACAAGGGCCGTCCGATCGTCGTCTACTGCGCCGGTGGAACGCGCTCCGCGCTCGCGACGAAGGCGCTCGGCGAACTCGGCTATCTCGACGTTGTCTCTTTGGCCGGGGGGTTCAACCGCTGGAAGGACGAAGGCCGTGCCTGGTCGGTGCCGAAGGTCCTCGACGCCTCCCAGCGCGAGCGATACCAACGCCACTTGTTGTTGCCCGAAGTCGGCGTGGAGGGTCAAGAAAAGCTCCTCGCGGCGCGCGTCCTCGTGCTCGGCGCGGGAGGACTCGGCTCGCCGGCAGCGATCTACCTCGCCGCGGCGGGAGTGGGGACGATCGGCATCGTCGACATGGACGTCGTCGACCCGTCGAATCTGCAACGTCAGATCCTCCACAACACCGACCGCATCGGCGACCGCAAGGTCGACTCGGCGAAGCGCACGCTGAGCGCCCTCAACCCCGACGTGAACGTCGTCGTCCACGACGTGCGGATCGGCGCGGACAACGTCGTCGACCTGCTTTCCGGCTACGACCTCGTCGTTGACGGCACGGACAACTTCCCGACGCGCTACCTCGTGAACGACGCGTCGCTCCTCACGCGTGTGCCGGTCGTCCATGGCTCGATCTTCCGTTTCGAAGGTCAGGCGACCGTCTTCCATCCGTATGTGGGTCCCTGCTACCGGTGCCTGTTCCCAGAACCCCCGCCTGCTGAGCTCGCGCCGTCGTGCTCGGAAGCCGGGGTGCTCGGCGTGCTGCCGGGCATCATCGGCTCCATTCAGGCGGTCGAGGCGATCAAGATGATCGTCGGCATCGGCGAGCCGCTCGTCGGAAGGTTGTTCTCCTACGACGCGCTCACCGAGGACACGCGAACGTTCTCATTTCGACGCGATCCGACCTGCCTGGCGTGCGGTGAGGACGCGGGTGACATCGTGATCGCGGAGTACGACGAGCTCTGCATGCCGCACCCGAAACAGCACGCCGCGAACACCTGAGCGTTTCGCCGCTCAGTCAGAACCGCGCCGCCGCCGGGACGATCTGTTCGCCGATCATCTCGAGGGGAGTGATGGTCGAGACTCCGGCAACCCTGCCGTGGGCGACCGAGAAACCCAAGTCTGCGTATCGGTGAAGCTGTTCGAGAATTTGATCTACGCGGTCACCGTTTTCGCCGACATCGAAATTGCAAAGAACCGTCTTTTCGATCGCGTCGTAGTCGCGACCTTCGCTTTCGCAGTGCTCGCGTAAGACGTCGAGTTTGTGTTCGAGGTCGCCGGCGTCGAAGAGGTTGCAAGCCTGCGCGTAGCGGGCGACGAGGCGGAGCGTCTTTCGTTCACCCGAACCGCCGATGAGGATCGGGGGATGGGGCCGAGAGATCGCTTGCGGCGAGTTGAGGGTCCGTGCAAGGCGGTAGTGCTCGCCTTGATACGGCGCGTCGTCATCACTCCACATCTGCAGGCAGATCTGCAGCGCTTCTTCGAGCCGCTCGAAGCGTTCGGCGACCGGATAAAAGGGCAGGCCGAGGCCGTCGGCTTCCTCCTCGTTCCACGCCGCGCCGACGCCGAGCATCGCGCGACCACCCGAGAGCACGTCGAGGGTGGTGACCATCTTCGCCAACAGCCCGGGCGGACGGTAGACGACACCTGTGACGAGGCTGAGGAGGCGGATGCGCGTCGTTCGGGCAGCGATGAATCCGAGCGTCGTGTACGCCTCGAGCATTTCGAGCTCGGGTGGCCCGTTCACGCTGATCTGCCAGACGTGGTCCATCACGCTGATGCGGTCGAATCCGGCCGACTCCGCGGCCACGGCGACGCGTCCCAGATCCTCGCCGAGTTGCGCCGGGCCACCGGGCCAGCTGAAGTTCGAAACGTGCAGCCCAAGTTTCATCGAGTGCTCCTCTTGTCGCGCCCCGCGAGGCTACGGCCACCCGGCGGGCTCGTCCGCGTCGAGCGTGCCTTGTCGCGGATGACGAGCGCGTGCGACTTCGTGGGTAACCCTTGTTGCTATCTCAGATGTGACGGTGTCAGCCGCGTTGGTAGCTCGCGGCGGTCAGGCGGCGACGTTCGGCGTCGTCGGTCGCGAGGTCGATCACCGTCCACGCCATCGCCTTCGCGCCGTCGAGGAGCGCTTTGTCCGCGCTCGGGGTCACGCAGTAGGCCGCGAACTCTGGCTGGTGGTTGACGGCTCCTTTTGCGCCGACGTCGAGTGTCGGGTGGATCGCGGGCAAGGCCAGTGAGACGTTTGCCATGTCGGTCGAAGCGACGAGCGCGTGCGAGAGGTCGGCAGCGAATTTCCGTCCGAGTGCGACCGCGTTCAGGCGGTATCGCTCAGCGATCGCGTCGTCGGTACGGAATTCCGAGTACGTAGGTCCGCCCGGGAAGAATTCGACGGTCGCGCCCGTGCCAAGCGCGCCCGCTTCGAAGCACGCCCGCACGCGAGGCTCCCATTCTTTTAGCCCCTCGAGTGATCGCGAGCGAATGTAGTAGGAGGCTTCGGTGAGTCCGGGAATGATGTTCGGGGCAGCGCCGCCGTACGTCACGATTCCGTGCACTTGGTCGTCATGTTTCGCGTGTTGGCGCAACAGCCCGACGCCGACTTGTGCGATCGTCAGGGCATCGGCGGCATTGATGCCGAGTTCGGGGAAGCCCGAGGCGTGTGCCTCCTTGCCGTGGTAGCGGACGATCAGGTGGGACACGGCGCGTACGGGCATCTGCACGAGCTCTGAGGGCGCAGGGTGGACCATCATTGCCGCACCGAGGCCGTCGAACGCCCCCGCCGCGAGCATCTTGATCTTGCCCCCGCCACCTTCTTCGGCCGGGGTGCCGAGCACCCGGACGGCGATGCCGAGCTCATCGGCGACCTGCGCGAGCGCGACGCCCGCGCCAACTCCTGCGGCGGCGATGACGTTGTGGCCGCACGCGTGCCCGACTCCCGGGAGCGCGTCGTATTCACAGCAGATGCCGATCTGCGGGTTTCCCGTGCCGATCGACGCGGAAAAAGCGGTCTCGAGTCCGCCGACGCCGAAGTCGACGTCGAATCCGGCGTCGGCGAGTTCATCGGCGCACAGATGGGACGCGAGTTCTTCCTCGAAGCCGAGCTCGGGATGAGCGTGGATCTCGTGTGAGATCGCGACGAGGCGGTCGGATAGCGCGTCAACCGCAGACGCGGCGCGCTCCTTCAGTGAATCGGTCGGGCCGGAGCTCATGGTGCCTCGATCACTGCGATCAAATCGCCGGGACCAACGGAGTCGCCACGCGCGACTCGCAGGTCGCGAATCACGCCGACTGTCGTCGCCCGTATCGGGTTTTCCATCTTCATTGCCTCGAGCACGCAGAGGATCGTTCCGACTTCGACGGTATCGCCGACTCCTACGCGCACGTCGGTGATCGTCCCCTGCATCGGCGCGGTCACCCTGCCGTCGGCGGACACGGCCGAACCGTGGGCGTGGCGACGGCGCTCGACGCCAGACCAGACGGTCTGGGATGGCTCGGGGACGAACAGCCGCACCGCGTACCGCCGTCCGTCGACTTCGGCGTCGACGGTGCGCAGTACCTTGCCGTTTGGTCCCGGTGATCCTTCTTGGACGAATGGCTCGATCCGAGAAAGGTCGAGGCGTTCTTCGACGAGCCGCGTCGAGTGCGTACCGGCGATGAAGTCCTCGTTCATCAAGATCGCGCTGAGGGCGGGGATCGTCGTCGCCACGCCCCCGATCACGGTCTCTGAGAGCGCACGCAGCATCCGCCGGCGGGCGTCCTCGCGATCGGTTCCCCAGGTGATGAGCTTCGCGAGCAGGTTGTCGTAGTCGGGGCTGACGGCGTCGCCCTGCTCGTAGCCGACGTCGTTGCGGACGCCGAAGCCGCCGGCTTGACGAAAGCGCGTGATCCGACCCGGGCTCGGCAGGAACGCTCCGTGGGAGGGGTCCTCGGCGTTGATTCGGCATTCGATTGCGTGCCCGTGATGCTCGAGGTCGTCCTGGGAGAACGGGAGCGGCTCACCAGCCGCGATCCGCAACTGCGTCGCGACGAGATCAATCCCGGTGACGAGCTCGGTGACGGGGTGCTCGACCTGCAGGCGGGTGTTCATCTCCAAGAAGTAGAAACTCCCGTCCTCGTAGAGGAATTCAACGGTTCCGACACCCTCGTAGTCGCAGGCCCGCGCGAGCCGGATCGCGGCTTCGCCCATCGCGCCGCGCACCTCATCGTCGAAACGTGCCGCCGGCGTCTCTTCGACGAGCTTTTGATGCCGTCGCTGGCTTGAGCAGTCGCGTTCGCCGAGGAACACCACGTGGCCGTGCCGGTCCGCCACGATCTGCATCTCGATGTGTCGGGGCCAGGCGAGGTACCGCTCGAGGTACACCTCGCCACGACCAAACGCCGCTTCGGCCTCACGTTGCGCGGAAGCGAGGGTCGCGTCGATTTCCTCGGGTTCCGTCACGACCCGCATGCCCCGTCCGCCGCCGCCGTACGCGGCCTTGATGGCGATCGGGAATCCGTATTCGACCGCGAAGTCCGCGACGTCCTTTGGCGACCTCACCGCGTCATTGCGACCGGGAACCCCGCCGACGCCGACGTTTTCGGCGGTCGCACGCGCGGTGATCTTCGAACCCATTTGTTCGATCGCCTCTGGGCGAGGTCCGACGAAGGTCGCCCCGGCCCGCGCGACGGCGCGAGCGAAGTCGGCGTTCTCTGAGAGGAATCCGTATCCGGGATGGACGGCGTCGGCGCCTGATCTGCGGATCGCGTCGACGACTGCCTCGATGTTCAGGTACGTGTCGGCCGGCCCACCCGGGCCGAGCGGATAGGCCTCGTCACAGAACCGGACGTGGAGCGCGTCGCGGTCCGCGTCGGAGTAGACGGCCGCGGCGGAGATGCCGAGTTCTCGGCATGTGCGCGCGACGCGGACGGCGATCTCGGCTCGATTCGCGATGAGTACTTTTTCGAACACGCGATCTGCTCCGTCGTATCGTGCTGCCGTGCAGGGATCGGTTGCCAGGCGACAACGCCCCGGTCGGCTCTAGCCCAGCCGGGCAGGCTACTTCGAGGCTCATGATCTTCTCGAATGTCATCCGCTTCGACGTCATCGATTCGACGAATCGGTACGTCTCGGAGCAGGCGAGAAACGGTGCGCCCGAAGGTCTCGTCGCGGTCGCGGACGAACAGCTCTCTGGACGCGGCCGACTCGGCAGGGCGTGGGTCGCGAACAAAGGCGAGGCGCTGTTGTGCTCTTTGCTCTTCCGTCCGCCGTTGGCGACGAACGAGTTGTTCGTCATTCCGATTCTCGTCTCACTCGCGGGATCGGATGCCGCTGGCGAGCTCGCCGGGGTTCCGATCGGCTGCAAGTGGCCGAACGACCTCGTCTACGCGGATCGCAAGCTCGGCGGGGTGCTCGCCGAGCTCGTCGATGCACCCGAGGAGACCTCCCCGGTGCTCGTCGTCGGTGTCGGCGTCAATCTCGTGTGGTCGGCCGATTCGGCGAGACGGCCGGGCTTGGAGGACGCCGCGATGGTGCCGATCGGCCTTGCGGAGATCGCTGGCCGGGCGATCGGCCGTGACGGGTTGCTCGCGGCGCTGCTCGCAACGCTCGACGAGCGGTATGCGACGATCGCCGATGCCGGCGCTCCATCGCGGATCATGCGCGAGTACGCCGAGCGCTGCGAAACCATCGGCAGGTTTGTGCAAGTCACGACCGCCTCGTCGACGTTCGTCGGCCGTGCCGTCGGACTGACCGACGACGGCCGGTTGCTCGTCGAGGCCGACGGTGACGTCGTGCGAATCGAAGCGGCGGACGTCGTCCATCTGCGCGAACGCTGACGTGACAGGCCCCGGGCGCTTCGTTTCAGTTCAGTACCCTTGATCCGATGCCACTCCTTGTCACGGGCGGTGCCGGATTCATCGGCTCGAATTTCGTCCGCCATCTCGTCAGGACGCGTCCCGGTGATCGCGTCGTCGTCTTGGACGCGCTCACCTACGCCGGCAACCGGAAGAGCCTCGAGCCGCTCGAGGAAATCGCCGGAGTGGTTTTCGTGCAGGGTGACATCGGCGATCTAAGGCTCGTCGAGTCGATCCTTGCATCGGAGCGCATCTCGACAGTCGTCAACTTCGCCGCGGAGTCGCACAACAGCCTCGCCGTGCTCGACCCGACACGCTTTTTCCGCACGAACGTGTTAGGGACTCAGCAGCTGTGCGAGGCGGCGCGAAGGGTCGGTGTCGAACGCTTCCACCACATCTCGACTTGCGAGGTCTACGGCGACCTCGCACTCGACTCGTCGGAGTCGTTCTCCGAGGAGTCGCCGTATCGACCGCGAACTCCGTACAACGCGTCGAAGGCCGGCTCCGATCACGTCGTTCGCTCCTACGGTGAGACCTTCGGACTGCCGATCACGATCACGAATTGCTGCAACAACTACGGGGCGTATCAGTTCCCCGAAAAGGTGATCCCGCTCTTCATCACACGCGCGCTCGCCGGTGAGCCGCTTCCCCTCTACGCGTCGGTCGAGAACCGGCGCGAGTGGCTGCACGTCGACGACCATTGCGCGGCGATCGATGCCGTGCTCGCAAACGGACGCGTCGGCGAGACGTACAACGTCGGCTCGGGATTCGAGGCTTCGATCGAACAGGTCGCCGACGCGGTCTTGGCGGCGGTCGGCGCGTCGCCGTCGCTGAAGACAATCGTTCCGGACCGTCCGGGACACGACCGCCGTTATCTACTCGATTCCACGAAGATCCGCGACGAGCTCGGATGGCGCGCCGAGACGGCCTTCGAGACCGGCTTGAAAGAGACGGTCTCGTGGTACCGGGACAACGAATCCTGGTGGCGCTCCCTCATCGGCCGTTCTCCTGTCGAAGAGGGTGCATGGGGTGCGGACTCGCCCGTGTCCTCCGAATCAGGTCAGGCGAAGGGCTGAACGCGATGCGCGTCCTCGTCACGGGGGCGAACGGACAGGTCGGCTCCGAGGTCATCGCAGAGATCGAGCGCCGCAACGCCTCGCTCACGAAGGGTCGGCCGATCGATGTCCTCGCGGCCGGGCACGACGCGCTCGATGTCGCGAAGCGAGACGAGGTGATGGGAGCGCTCTACGCGTTCTCTCCCGATCTCGTCATCCACCTTGCGGCGTTCACCGGTGTTGATCGTTGCGAACAAGAGCGCGACCTCGCCTTCGCCGTCAATGCCCTCGGGACGCGCAACGTCGTCGACGCGGCGAGGCGATGCGGCGCGCGCGTCGCCTATGTGTCGACGGACTACGTGTTCGACGGCGAGCTCGATCGTCCGTACGACGAATGGGATGTCACGCGACCGATCTCGGTCTATGGAGCGTCGAAGCTCGCCGGAGAGGATGAACTCGATTCGGACGACCTCGTCGTTCGGACGTCCTGGATCGTCGGACGGATTGGCTCGAACTTCGTCAAGACCGTGGTCGCGATGTCGAGGGAGGAGCGGCCGCTGCGTTTTGTCGACGACCAACGCGGCTGTCCGACGATCGCGAGCGACCTTGCCCCGATGCTCCTCACGCTGGCGCTCGAGGGATGGCGCGGTTGCGTCCACGTCACGAATCAGGGTCCGACGACGTGGTTCGAGTTCGCGCGCGAGATCGTCGGATTGGCGGGGGGCGACCCCGATTCGGTCAGGGCGATATCGAGTGCGGAACTCGACCCGCCGCGTGCTGCTCAGCGGCCGAAGAACTCCGTGCTCGACAACGCAGTACTTCGGCTGTCGGGCATCGATCTGCTGCCGGAGTGGCGAGAGTCGACGGCGAAGCTCGTCGCTGATCTCGGCGCGTGAGCGGCATCCCCCCCGCCAACTCCGATCCCGTGACGACGGTCGATGTCGTGATCGTCAACTTCAACGGGGGAATATCGCTCACAGAAGCGGTGCGCGCACTGCGCGACGCCGGCGCGGTGCGAGTCGTCGTCGTCGACAACGCATCGACGGACGACTCCATTCGTCGACTCGACGAAAGCGACGCCGCAGTGCTCATCGTGCGCGAGCGGGTGAATCACGGCTACGGAACGGCGGCGAACCGCGGTGTCGCGGTTTGTGACACTCCCTATGTGTTGGTCATGAACCCCGACGTCGAGATCGCACCGAACACGCTGCGGATCCTCGCAACGACCCTCGACATCCAGCACGACGTCGGGATCGTCGGACCGCGGATCGTCGACGTGGACGGCACGACCTATCCCTCCGCGCGCCGCTTCCCGAGCATCGTCCTCGGGGCGGCGCACGCGTTTTTCGGTTTGTTCTGGCCGCACAACTCGTGGTCAGCGAAGTACCGGAACGATGTCCGACGGCCAGCCGACCTCGCAGCGAGAGATGCCGACTGGGTGTCCGGGGCGTGTGCCCTCGTCCGCAAGGTCGCGTTCGACAGCGTCGGCGGTTTCGACGAGGGGTACTTCATGTACGTCGAGGATCTCGACCTCTGCTGGCGACTGCACCAAGCCGGCTGGCGGGTGCTTTACGAGCCGCGGGCGACGGCGACCCACGCCCAGGGCCTTTCGACGCGCGCCCAGCCCTACAAGATGCTCGTCGCTCATCACCGTTCCACCTGGCGATTTGCCGCAAAGTCGATGACCGGCGGCAAGCGAGCGCTCCTCGTCCTCGTCGGCGCGGGACTCGTCGTGCGATTCGTGGCCGCGGTCGGAAAGCAGACGGTCGACGAGGTCACGCGCCGACGGGCCTGATCGGCAGTTCGCGGGCGTCGCTGTCGTGACGCTGCATCCGGCTGGCGCAGGGCGCGCACCGCAGAAGGCCCCAAACCACCCACGAGTAGACTTCCCCAACCATGGCGAGGGGTTCTTTCGGGCGTACCGTCGCGCGCGCGGCCTCGAGTGGCGGCAGCCGCAGTTACCGGGCGCGACCGCCAGCCTTGTGGTACCTGCTGATGACCGCGATCATCGTCGTCGGCGTCGGGCTCATCGTCTACAGCCGCAACGAGGCATTGCACCCCACTGCCGCCAAGGTCGGTCCGTCACTCACCGACAACTGGCAGGCAGCACTTGGCATCGACATCTGCGGGACGATCGAGCCGAATCTCCCGGCGAGCGCGAACCTTTCGACTACGGGACTCCGCACCTTCGGCAACGGTCTGATCGACGCCGCGCCCGACGTCTCATCGGCGCCGAGCAAGTTCGAAGGCGCGAAGGCAACCCTTGGTCTGTTCGCGAAGAACTACTCGGGCTTCACCTTGACGTCGACGCAGCTCGGTTACCCGGGCAAACACGAGAAGATCTACAAGAAGGGCGAGGCGTGCACCGGCAAGGTAACGGGCAAGGGCACGCTTGTCGCGAGAGTGTGGGCGTCGCCGACGGCACGAAGTTCGAAACTCGTCGACAATCCGACGACGGTCCACATCACCAACGGCGAGATGATCACCGTCGCCTTCGTCCCGTCGGGCACGACGATCCCTCAACCGCCCTCGAAGGGCGCGCTCGAAACAGCGATCGGATCTCCGAGCAGCGGCTCGAAGAAGAAGTAGACGGGATCGGAAGGCGAAGGCTCGCGTTCGATGCAGGCGGTAGTGCTCGTCGGAGGTGAAGGGACACGACTTCGTCCGCTCACCTACGACATCCCCAAGCCGATGCTGCCGATCGTCGGCCGACCGATCATCGCAAGGGTTGTCGAATGGCTGGCGCTCTACGGCGTGACGCGTGCGGTGCTTGCATTGGGGTACCGCCCGGATCCGTTCTTGGAGGCGTTTCCCGAGGCGAATTGGGAAGGGGTGGAAATCGTCTATTCGACCGAACCCGCTCCGTTGGACACGGCGGGGGCGATCGCATACGCGGCGGACTTCGCGGGGATATCGGGCGAGCGCATCGTCGTACTGAACGGTGATGTGCTCACGGACCTCGATCTTTCGAAGCTGCTCGCGTACCACGAGGAGCGGGGCGGGGTGGCGACGATCGCGCTGACGCCGGTCACCGATCCTTCCCCCTACGGCGTCGTCTCGATCGATGAGGACGGCAGGATCCTCGAATTTGTCGAGAAGCCACCTCCTGGCACGGCACCCTCGAACCTGATCAACGCGGGGACGTACATCTTCGAACCCGAAGCGCTCGATGCGATCGAGCGCGGTCGGCCGGTTTCGGTTGAGCGAAACATCCTGCCCGGGCTGGCGTCGAAGGGCGCGCTCTACGCCGTCGATTCGGACACCTATTGGATCGATACCGGGACGCCCGCGCGTTACATCGCGGCACAACTCGACGTGGTCGCCGGTCTGCGACCGAACGTGATCCTGCCGGAGTGTTCGCCGCGCGGGCCAGGAATTCTTGAAGCACCCGGCGCGACGGTACGCGGCGACGTCCAGAAGAACACATTCGTCGGCGCACACGCCACGATCGAGGCAGAAGCGCACGTAGAGAACGCGATCATCTCCGCGGCGGTGCGTATTGGCGAAGGAGCGAGAGTACGCAACTCGGTTCTGCTTCGTGACGCGTTCGTCGAACGGGGCGCGAGGATCGAAGACTCGATCGTCGGTCCCCACAGCGTGATCGGCGCAAGCGCAGCAGTCATCGGCTGTGTCGTCGGCGCGAATCACACGGTCCGCGAGGGTGCGGTCGTAGTCGACGAACGTCGTCCTTACTGAGCTCGCGTGCGTGCGCTAGTCACCGGCGGGTCGGGTTTCATCGGCTCGCACCTCGTCGATCGCCTGCTACGGGAGGGTCATTCCGTCGATGTCGTCGACGACCTTTCTTCCGGTTCGCTCGCGAACCTCTCTATAGCCCGCGAGTTCCGTCGGGAACTGCGGTTCCACCAAGTGGACGTGCGCGACGTGATGGTCACCGAGCTCATCGTGCGACGACAGCCCGATACCGTGTTCCACCTCGCCGCCCAGGCGAGCGTTCCGACCTCGATCGACGATCCTGGTCTCGACGCCGAGGTGAACGTTGTCGGCAGCGTGCGGGTCATCGAAGGCGCGGTGCGCGCCGGCGCGAAGAAAATCGTCTACGCGGCGAGCGGAGGAACGCTCTACGGCGAGGCGCGGCGAGCCGCCGACGAGGCGCAGGCCTACCGACCGCTCTCACCCTATGGGGTCTCGAAGAAAGTCGTCCTCGACTACCTCATCGCATACCGCGAGCGCTGTGGTCTTGAGTTCACCGCGCTTGCGCTCGCCAACGTGTACGGGCCCCGGCAGCGTTCGGATGGCGAGGGAGGAGTCGTCGCGATCTTCGCGTCCGAGCTCATCGCCGGTGTGCCGTCCACGATCGACGGTGACGGGAGCCAGATCCGCGACTTCGTCTACGTCGACGACGTCGTCGATGCGTTCGTGCGCGCCAGCGAGAAGGGTGGCGGTCTCGTCTGCAACATCGGCACGGGGAAGGGGACGACGATCAAGCGGCTCTACGCGACGATGGCGGAAGCAGCGGGTATAGAGATGGCGCCGCATTTCGGGCCGCGCCGTTTAGGCGACGTGCGCGCGAACGTGCTCTCGCCCGAACGTTCCCGACTGCACCTCGGATGGCGTCCGTTCACCTCGTTGCGCGACGGGCTTTCCGTCTCGCTCGCGGACGCCGCCGAACGCCCGTCCGCGGGCTCGAGGCGATGATCGCAGTCCTCGCCGGCGGTGTCGGCGCGGCAAAATTCCTCGAGGGGCTTGTTCAGGTCGTCCCGCAGGCGGAGATCGTCGTCGTCGGCAACACCGGCGACGACGCGGTCGTTCACGGACTGCACGTCAGTCCCGACCTCGATACCGTCACGTACACCCTCGCCGGCGCGTCGAATCGTGAGACCGGCTGGGGCATCGCCGGCGACACGTTCAAGACGATGGACGCCCTCGACAGGTATGCGTCGGAGACGTGGTTCCGGCTCGGTGATCGCGACCTCGCGACGCACCTTTACCGGACCGAACGGCTCGCGGAAGGGAGGTCGTTGTCGGCGACGACGGCCGAAATCACGCGCGCCTGGGGGATCGAACTCCGCCTGCTGCCGATGTCCGACGACGCGGTGCGCACGGTGTTGACAATGAAAAACGGCGAAGTCGTCGAGTTCCAGGAGTACTTCGTCCACCGTCGACATTCCGAGCCCGTGCGATCGGTCGAGTTTCAGGGAGCGACCGCTGCGCGACCCGCACCAGGTGTCGTCGAGGCGCTCGAGCGGGCCGATGTCGTCATCCTCGCTCCGTCGAACCCCGTGCTATCGCTCGGTCCGATCCTCGCCCTACGAAGTCTGGCCGAGACGTTGCAGCGCCGCCGGGAGAGCGTCGTCGCGATCTCGCCGATCGTCGGTGGGCGCGCGCTGAAGGGACCGGCCGACCACCTGCTCAAAGAGCTTGGCCACAAGGCATCGGCGCTCGGTGTCGCGCGCCTGTTGGCGCCGGTTGCGGGGTCCTTTGTCCTCGACCTCGCCGACGCGCCACTGAAAGACGCGATCACCGCCGAGGGAGTAGGCGTCCTTGTCACCGAGACCGTGATGCAAACGCCGGACGTCGCCGCCAGCCTCGCCAAACGTGCCCTCGATTTCGCAAGGTCGCGATGACGTCATCGACTCTCTCGGTGATCCCGGTCGAGGGGCTGCCAGAAATTGCGCCCGGGGTCCGCCTCGGCGAGGTCGTCGCGAAGATCGATGATCTGCGCTCGGGGGACGTCGTCGTCGTCACCCAGAAGATCGTCTCCAAGGCCGAGGGTCGCATAATCGCCGTCGACCACGACGACGCGGACGCGAAACGAAGACTCGCCGAATCCGAAGCGGCGCGCGTCCTCCGCCGTCGGGGCGACCTTGTCGTTACCGAGACCCGGCACGGGTTCATCTGCGCGAATTCAGGTATCGATCTTTCGAACGTCGAGGGCGACAACGCCGTTTTGCTGCCGGTCGATCCCGACCGTTCCGCTCGCAAGATCCGCGAGGCGGTTCGTGCATCGCGAGGAATCGAGATCGGCGTGATCATTTCGGACACCTTTGGGCGGCCGTGGCGACGCGGGCTCGTCGATGTGGCGATCGGCTGCGCCGGGATCGCGGCGGTCGTGGACCTGCGCGGTCAGTTCGATGGCACTGGTCGCGAGCTCGTCGCGACCGAGATGTGCGTCGCCGATGAGATCGCTGCGGCAGCGGAACTCGTCATGGGGAAGGCCGCGCACGTTCCGGTGGCGATCGTGCGCGGGATCGACGGATCCTGGTTGCGCGTCTCCTCCGTCGCCGAGGAGATCGTGCGCCCGTATGCCGAGGACCTGTTCCGATGAACGCGTCTGGGGGACAAGGGCGCGTCCAGTGACGATGCTCCACGTCGCCGTCGTCGCCGAGCCGTTGCGACGCCCGGTGCCGGGTGGAATCGGGACCTACACCCGCGGGCTAGTGGGGGCGTTGCTGGCGTCGTCCTCGGAACTCCAGGTGTCGTGCCGCCTCATCGTGTCGCGCGCTCCGCGACTGCCGGATCCCCTCGAAGAGCTCGGTGTGCCGATCGCCGCCTCGGCGCTGCCGGATGCCGCGCTCGTTCGAGCGTGGGATCTCGGCCTCGCGAAGGTTGGAGGTGGGAGCGATGTCGTCCATGCGGTGTCGCTCATGGCGCCGCCGTCCCGGGCGCCGCTCTCGGTCGCGCTCCATGACATCGCCTTCCGTCTCGTGCCGGAGGCATTCCCGCGTCGGGGCCGTGTTTGGCATGAGCGCGCCTTGCGTCGCGTCGAGCGACACGCGCGGGTCGTGATCGTGCCCTCGGCGACGACAAAAGACGCCCTCTTGGATGCGGGGTTCCACCTCGACGACCGGATCGTCGTCATCGAGTACGGCTCCGACCACCTCCCGCCTGCCGACGAGCTGGCGACGAAGGGCGTGCTTCACCGGCTCGGTGTCGAAGGCAGCTATCTGCTCGCCGTCGGCACGATGGAGCCGAGAAAGAACCTCCACCGGCTTGTCGCCGCGTACGAAAAGGCGCGAGGAGAGCTCCCAGAACCCTTCCCGCTCGTGGTCGTCGGGCCGCACGGATGGGGTCGGGGAGCGCCTGATTCGTCGTCCGGCGTCATATTCGCCGGTGCGGTGGCGGGCCCCGTGCTGGCAGGGCTCTATCAGCTCGCGCTCGCGTGTTGCTATGTGCCGCTTACCGAGGGGTTCGGCTTTCCCGTCGTCGAGGCGATGCGTCTTGGCACGCCGGTTGTCTCGTCCGCGGTGCCGAGCGCGGGCGGCGCCGCTTTGGAGGTCGACCCGCTCGACATCGACGCGATCGCCGACGCCATCGTGCGGGTGGGAAACGACCAAGCCC
>JBAVUF010000216.1:0-5725 GCA_049696635.1 Acidimicrobiales bacterium
GCCCGCAGCCGGGATCGAGCGAGGAAAAGGCGTGCTTGCGGACCTCTGGGAGCGAACGCTCGGGGCCGTACACGAAGCAGGGGAGCGAGAGCTCTGTTGCAGCCCATTCACAAAAGGCGTCTCGCGCCCGAATCGCCTCCGACAAGTCGCCTTCGGCCCGCATGCCCTCCGGTCCGAGGGGGACGAAGGGGACGACGTCGACGACACCGAGGCGCGGGTGGACGCCTTCGTGGCGCGAGAGATCGATGAGCGCGACCGCGCGACGCGCTATGGCGCGCGTCGCTTCCTCGACACCTTCCCCTGCGAGCGTGAACACGGAACGATGATGCGAGGCGTCAAGGTGAACGTCGAGGAGGCACTCCCCAGACGCGGCGCGCAGTTGATCGATTGTCGAGCGGTCGCGTCCCTCTGAGATGTTGACGACGCACTCGAGCAATGTCGTGCGTCGCGTCGGCGCGCCGCTGCGCGCTAGGAGACTTGGTGCGTCGCGAGCCGCCGTCGGGTACGGGCAATGCGGCGACGTTCGCGCTCCGAAGTGCCGCCCCAGACACCGTGGTCGATGTGGTTCGCCATCGCGTACTCGAGGCAAGCTTCTTTCACCGGGCAGTCGGCGCAGATCCGGCGTGCGATCTCGACTCCGACCCCGTCACTTGGGAAGAACGTTTCGGGCGGGAGCGAGCGGCACTTGCCCTGCGACATCCACTCTGCTTCCATCGCCCACCTCCCTTCGCCGTCCGTTTCGTCTGCGACTGTTCCGTTTGGCGGCGATACTCCCCTTGATTCGCAACTTACTCGCGGTGTTTGCGATTTCCAGCAATTGGCAGTGAATTCACAGAGTCCTCATAACTTGCCCATCCAAGTGCCGAAAACGCGCCGCGTTTCTCGCATCTGGCGCGATTTTGCGGTCATAGACTGCCGCCGCCGAGCAAGGAGCAGACGATGACGATGGTGCAGGACAACGCGACCCCGGAGCCGCCCAGGGCACATGTGCGCATCGTCTACCTCGGTCCGGTGGCCCCCCACTGGGAGGTGGAGTCCGAGTTCGGCGAACGCTCGGTCGTCGAGGCGTTCCGAGAGCGTGCCCTCGCCCGCCTCGTGCTCCTCCCTCCCCACGATCCCCAGTTCCGGCGCAATCGCGAGCGGGTCGTGCGCGACGCCGAGCGGGAGAACATCTTGTTGCAGTGGGACCTCGGGATCTCCGAGGATCAGGAGGCCGAGCGCGCCTGAGCGCGCCGAACCAAGCGCTCCGAATTACAGGTTCACCCGGGCGATCCAAAGTCCCGGCGCGTCGAGTTCGGCTGGCGTCGGCAGGTTCTGCGCGGCGACCCACAGCTTCGCGAACTCACCCTCGCCGCCCCGCTCCAAGACTCCCGAGACGAACGCCTCACCACGGTCCACGGTTTCGGAGCTGAGGTCGAGCCCGAAGAGGTGCTCCGCGGCGCGCTCCTCGTCGGTCATCTCGACGAGACGACGACGCATCGCTTCGAAGACCGGCCGGCGCGCGCCGATGGCGCGCGTGGCGACCGCGTCAGTAGCCCATTGCGCGTAGCCGACTAGTACGGCGCTCAGCGTCGCAAGCTCGGCCCGCACCCGGCGCGCTGCAGGCGCGTCGACGTCAGTCCCGAATCCGGTCTCCCCGAAGAGCTCACCGAGCTCGCTCGGATCTTCGATCGCGCCCGGAGAGATCTCGCCGAGCCGTTCGACGAGCGACTGCAGATCCGGTCTGAGGTTCTCGGCGTGCTCGACGAGCAGCTGCGAGAAGCGCTCGCGCACATGCGGGCGCGACAACACGGTGTGCATCGTCAAGTCCCGGGCCGCCACCCACAAAACCGCGTCATCGGGATTGAGGCTCCACTCCGCCGCGAAGCGCACGGCGTTCTCGGGAACGACGGCGATCTCGTCACCCTCGCGACGCGGCAGGGGAAGTTCGTACTGGCCGAGGGTCGTGCGCGCGAGATGCCCGATGGCCGAGCCGACCTGCAGCGAGATCATCGCCGGAGCGATCGCCTTCGACCACTGCTCCATCAGCCGGGCGAGATCCCTCGCCTCTTCCTCATCGTCACCTTCTTCGGCACCGGGCGTTGCGGGTCTGATCGCCGCGGCAAAACGCTCGATGATCGGACGCCACGACTCGAGACTGCGTCGCGCCCAACCGGCGGGGCCCGTCGTCGTGAACCTGACCGGCGCGCCGGAAGGGGTCGCCGGCATACCCGTCACGTCGGCCACCTGCATCTCCGCGATCCGGGCGAGCTCCTCGAAGCGCATCCGCTGCACGGGGTCGACGTTCGGCTCGGGTTGGCCGTCCGACGCGACGTTCTGGGCGAACTGCTGGGCGAGTTCCCACTGCAGCGGCGCGTCCGTCCGCATCATCTTCAAGATGTCGCCGAGCAGGCCCGGAAAGCCGCCGGCGTCGAAACTCGAATCCGATGTCACAGCCCGAATCTACGGGCGGACGCCGACGTCGCTTGCCGGGGATGCGGCCGGGTCGATCCCGGCGCGCCCTTGCCTTGTCACCCGTTTGACGACTCGGCGCTCGACCACGAAGGCGAGGAACGGCAGCAGCCCTGCCAAGACGATCGCGAGCAGCTCTTTCAGGCTGAAACGTTCGTTGCGCGCCAGGTTCGCCGCGCTGAGCAGGTAGACGATGTAGCAGAAGCCGTGGATCGGCCCGACGACGTTGACGACACCGGGATGCCCGGCGGCGAATTGCAACGGGACGCCGACGAACACCAAGACGATGAGCAGCACCCCGACGACGTACGCCATCAACCGATAGGCGTTGAGCGCGCGAGTCACCCTCGTTTCCAGGTCTTCGGCGCGCCACGCTCGGAAAGAGCGGCGAGGTAGGCGTTGTAGGCGACGAGTTCTTCGTCGTCCGGTTCATTGCGGGGGAGCTCGACCGGTGACGCCCGTTGGGCGGGCTTTGGGGCGGACTGCTTCCTGAGCGCCCGTGCGCCGACCGAGTCGGGGTCGTCGTGGACGAGGTTCCACCACGCGACGACACCGAACACCGCGAAGCACGGCCACTCGACCGAGTAGAGGTACGCGAGGTCGTTGCCGGCGAGCGCCACGGTGACCTGCCACCAGGCGGCGACAGCACAGCCCGGCAGCCAGATCGCGATCGCGAGATGGGCGATGAGGGCGCGCTTGGTGAACCAGCGGGAGCGTTTCTTTGAGTTCTTGGCAGAGGACGCGGTTCGCGGGGTGCTCACGAAAAGGCTGCGGACACGAAGCGCGTCAAGGGTTCACCGACGTCACCAGCGTGACGGGGTGTCGCGACGTCTTGCCGTCCGCAACGACGCCGAGGTTCACATGAGCCCCGGGGCGGAGTCCGTACAACCGGGCGCGCAGATCCGCCATCGTGCGGATGCGAATCGAGCCGAAGTCGACGATCACGTCGCCCGGCAACACCCCCTGGTGACGCAGCGCGCTCCCCTTGGCGATACCGACGATGCGGACGCCACCCGGCCAGCCGGTCTCCGTCACACCGCGCACGCCGAGCCAACCCTGGACGACGCTTCCCGCCGCGATGAGGTCGCGGGCGACGTTCGTCGCGAGCCACGCCGGCGTGACGATCGCCGAGCCATTCGAGTCGCCGACGGCGATGCCGTCGATCGCCCCGGACGAACTCAACAGTGCGGACCCGTTCGGACAGTACGCGCTCGGGAAATCCGTCCGCAGCGCGCCGACGATCGCCGTCCCACCGACGCGGACGACCGATTGGGTGTCGTGGAGCATGCCGATCGCCACCAGATCGCGTCCCGGCGACGAGACCGCCAGCGCGACCGCCGGGCCGATGACCGGCGAACGCGAGAAGGTCACCGTCGGCAGGTCATCCGCACCGTTGATGTGGACGACGGCGAGCCCCGAGCGAGGGTCGGCCCCGACGACGTAACCGACGTAGACGTCCCCGTCGGCGAGGGTGACGAGCAGGCTCTGGGTGCCGGCGATTCCCTTGGCCGGGGCGAGCAGCATCCCGTTTGAGCGGATGACGACGCCGAGTTCGCGGGTGTCCACCCCGTCGGCCGTTGCCTCGACGGTGACGAGCGCCGCCGCCACCCTGTTCACCGCGGCCCCCATCGTCGGGCTCATCGCCAACGTAGAGGACGGTCGCGACGGGACGATGCTGGTCGGTGTTTCCAAGACCTTCGGCGACTGCCCCGGCGAGATCGAATCGGCAGCGTGGGTCGCGATCGCCGCGATCGCAGAGGCGATCAACGCGCCGACGATGCCGGCGGTGAGGATGCTGCGTCGCGAGGGATGACTGAGCAGCCACCGCCTCCCCACCGCGTCGGGGTGGAGCGCGAGAGGATCGAGCTCTGACGGATGGCGCCAGAGGCGATCTTGTGGTGGCAGCACAGGAGCGGCGGGGTCTTCTTCCGAATCCCCGTCAACTCCGCCTGGGAGGGCGTTCACGCAGGCCAAGGCTACCCACGGATCCACGATCCGGACGGTCGCGGCGCGCGGCAGACGATGCGCTGCCGTCTAACACGGCCCGTACGATGCGAGTCGTGTCGATGAGCGACAGCCCGTGAGCGCCGAGCTCGCGCTCGACCTCGGGACGGCGTGGACGCGCATCGCCGATGCGAGCGGTGCCCTCGTCGTCGAAGAGCCGACGATCGCCGCCGTCGACCGCGACTCGGGACGGGTGGTCGCCTTCGGGAAAGAAGCGCTCGGCCACGGCGCACGCGCCTCCGGCCGGGTCCGCATCCAGCGCCCGATGCGCCATGGTCAGCTCGTCGACATCGATCTCGTCGAGGCGGTCCTCGCCGAGGCGCTGCGGCGCGCCGGGGTCTCGCGGCTCTCGCATCCGAAGGTCCTCGTTTGCACCCACGTCGGCGCGACGAAAGTCCAGAACAGGGCGCTCGAGCGGGCGATTCGCCGAGCCGGCGCGAAGGGGGTCTTGTTCCTCGCACAGCCGACGGCCTGTGCGATCGGCGCCGGGTTGTCGATCGACGAACCGACCGGATCGATGGTCGCCGACGTCGGGGCGGGAACGACCGATGTCGGTGTGCTCGCGCTCGGCGGTCTCGTTGTCGCCGCGTCGTTCGCGAGTGGCGCCGATGACTTCGACGAGGCGATCCGCACCTACCTCGCACGCGAGCGCGGAATTCTCGTCGATCTGTCCACCGCCGAGGCGGCTCGCATCGAGATCGGCTCGATCTCGCTCGAGGCGGCGGGCGCGCATGCCGAGGTTGCCGGGCGGGACGCGAAGACCGGCCGCCAGACGAGCGCGCTCGTCGAAGCCTCGGAGATCGGACCGATCCTCGAAGAGCTGGTGACGCCGATCCTCGAAGCCGTCGTGACGGTGATCACCCAGGCGCCGCCCGAACTCGTGAACGACCTTTTGTCCTCGGGCGTGCTTCTCGCGGGAGGTGGCGCGCTGCTAGGCGGGTTCGACGAGCGACTCGCGAAGGCGACGGGGCTGCCGGTGCACATCGCCTCGGATGGAGGCAGGGCGGCGATCCTCGGCGCGGCGCGCTGCCTCGGGATCTCCGACGGACTCTCTTACGCCGTCAGCGTGGCTCGCTCTCGGTAGTCCCGAGGATCTCCGCCGCGGCCTGCCGGGTCTGCCAGTCGTGATCGGCGAGGTGCGCCGACAGGGACGATTCGACGTCGGCACCGTCGAAGGCGGCCAACGCGACGACCGCCCGTCGCCTGATCGCGGGCGCGTCCGAAAGTGCCGCGAGCACCGCCGCTTTCCCCGCCGGATCGCCGATCGCGC
>JBAVUF010000217.1:0-6703 GCA_049696635.1 Acidimicrobiales bacterium
ACCTCGACCGTCGCGAATTCGGAGAGCTGGTCGAGGATCGCTCGTTTGATCCCGAAGTCGTAGGCGACCACGCGGTACGGCCCGCCCTCGATCACGTAGGGCCGGTCGGTCGTCACCTGCTTCACGAGGTCCTGGCCGAGCGTGCCGGGTTCGGACCGCGCCGCGTCGAGGAGGACGTCTTTCGATGCGCTCCCGAATGCGCACGGCATCGCACCCGCCTCGCGGATATGGCGGGTGAGCCGCCGCGTGTCAACGCCCGAGATGCCGCCGATGCCGTGCGAGGAGAGGAAGTGCTCGAGGTCGGCTTCTGCGCGCCAGTTGGATGGGCGCCCGGCGAGGTCGCGCACGACGACGCCCCGGCAATGCGGGCGGGTCGCTTCGTCATCGGCACGGGTCACCCCGTAGTTGCCGATGTGGGGGTACGTGAACGTGATCACCTGGCCCGCGTACGACGGATCGGTGAGGATCTCCTGGTAGCCGGAGAGCGCCGTGTTGAAGACGACTTCGCCGGAAAACACCGTCGTCTCGTCGTTCGCCCGCGCGCCGATCGCCTCGCCCTCGAAGACCTCGCCGTCTTGCAGAACTATCCGGGCGGGAATCCGCCGTGTGCGCGGGATCATCGCGTCGCCCGCCCGTCGAGGACGACCGGCTCACCGCGAAGGATCGTGTGGCGGACTCGACCGGTGAGCGTCGTTCCGGCGAACGGTGAGTTGTGCGATCGACTGGCGAACGTCTTCGGATCGACGACCCAGCGCTGCGTCGGATCGAAAACGCATAGATGCGCGATCGTGCCAGCGGCGATCGGACCACCTTGTCCCGACGTGGCGTGCAGCCCGGCGATGCGCGCCGGGCGCGCCGAGAGCAGTCCGACCAAGCGCTCAAGCGGCATCACATCCTCTGTCCGTTCGGCGACGAGCACCGAGTAGGCGACGGCGTACGCCGTTTCGAGGCCGACCACGCCGAACGGCGATTCGTCGAAGGTCCCCTCTTTCGAAGCGTCCGTATGGGGCGCATGGTCAGTCGCAATCGCGTCGACGCGCCCGTCCGCGCATGCTGCGCGCAGTGCTTCGACATCCTCGTCGGTGCGCAGTGGTGGATTGACCTTGAATCGCGGGTCGAACGACTCAACCGCGGCGTGCGTAAGCAAAAGATGGTGCGGAGTCACTTCGCATGTAACCGCAAGGCAGTTCTTCTTCGCAGCGCTGACGAGATCGATCGAGTGGCGCGTCGAGAGATGACAGAAGTGGATCGTCCCTCCCGTTAATCTCGCAAGCTCGATGTCGCGAAGCACCATCGCCTCTTCTGCACTTGCGGGTTGCGCGGGGATCCCGAGACGCGCGGAGATCGCACCCTCGTGCATGTGTCCGCCCTTGGAAAGTGACTCGTCTTCGCAGTGCTGGGCGAGGACGACGCCAAGGTCCGACGCGTACTCGAGTGCGCGCCGCATGACGCCCGCTTCCTGGACACCGCGCCCGTCATCGGAAAACAGCCGTATCCCGAGCGCCGCCATCTCCGCGAACGGCACGATCCGCTCGCCCTTGCGACCAACCGTGATCGAGCCGGCGACGGCAACCTCGCAGGCCGCGTGGACACCGAGCGACAAGACGTCACGCGCGACGGCTGCGGAATCGATCGGGGGATCGGTGTTCGCCATCGCCACGACCGCGGTGTAGCCGCCCAAGGCAGCGGCGCGTGCTCCGGACTCGACGGTCTCTGCGGCCTCGCCGCCGGGTTCCCGCAGGTGCGCGTGAAGATCGACGAGTCCGGGCGAGACTAAGCATCCGTCGGCGTCGAGAACGATTGCGCCCCTGGTCGGCTCGATCGACTCCGCGATCTCGACAATCCGGCCGTCAGCGATCGCGACGTCGCCGCGGCGCGAGCCGGTCTCGTCGACGAGGATGCCGCCACGGACGACGACGCGGTGGGTGGGCTTTTTCTCGACAGCTTCAGGCACTCTTGCGTCCCGGCTGGGCGTCTGCGAAAGGTTCCGCGTCGATTGCCGCCGCCTCTCGCGCGACGGCTTCGATCGCGCCAGGCGATGCCAATAGAGCGAAGAGCACGGCCATGCGGACCGCGACACCGCTTGTCACCTGGCGGGTGACGAGCGCGTTCTCCGCAGTCGCGACCTCGGCGTCGATCTCGACGTCGCGGTTCATAGGTCCGGGATGCATGACGAACGCGCCCTTGCGCATCCGCCGTGCCCGATCGGCGTTCAACCCGTAGCGCAAGGAGTATTCGCGGATCGAAGGGATGTACGACTCGTTCATCCGCTCGGTCTGCATCCGCAACAAATAGACGACGTCGAGGTCTCCAAGGATTGGATCGAGCTCATTTACAACGTCGACGTTGAATACCTCGAGCGAAGGTGGCAGCAGTGTCGTCGGAGCGATGAAGACGACACGTGCGCCGAGGAGCCGAAACGCCATCGAACACGACCTCGCCACGCGCGAGTGACGGATGTCGCCAACGAAACCGATCGAAAGCCCCTCGAGTTCTCCGCGAACGAGTCGTCCGTCGCCGAGCGCCTCGAGGAGCGTGTAACAGTCGGTGAGCGCCTGCGTCGGGTGCTCGTGCTGGCCGTCGCCAGCGTTGATCACCGACGCGTTGACCCATTCAGTGACGCGATGCGGCGCGCCGGCGGAGTGGTGCCGCACGACCATCGCGTCGACGCCCATCGCGTCGATCGTCTCGACGGTGTCACGCAGCGATTCCCCCTTCGACACCGATGACGTACTCACCGAAAATGACATCGTGTCAGCCGATAGCCGCTTCGCGGCCGCCTCGAAGGAGAGCCGGGTGCGAGTCGAGTTCTCGAAGAACATCGTCGCCACCGTCTTTCCTCGCAGGGCAGGGACCCTCGGGATCCGCCGGGCGGCGACTTCGGCGAAGCGGCTCGTCAGCTGCAAGAGGTCGACGAGCTCATCACGCGCGAGGTCCTCGATGCCGAGCAGGTGCCGACGGTCCATCACGATCATCCCTCCACAAGATCGCCGAGCGCGACGCCGTCGTCGCTGACGTCAACCATCTCGTCGCGTCGGGTCGGCAGGTTCTTTCCCACGTAGTCCGGACGGATCGGCAGCTCGCGGTGTCCTCGGTCGATCATCACCGCGAGCTGGATCGCGCGGGCGCGGCCGTGGTCGGCGAGTGCGTCGAGGGCGGCTCGCACGGTGCGTCCGGTGAATAGCACGTCATCAACGAGAATGACGACGCAATCGGTGAGGTCAAAGGCGATCTCGGTCGCCTCCTCTGGCAGCACGGGCCGCAGGCCGTAGTCGTCGCGGTAGAAGGCGACGTCGATCGTGCCGAGTGGGACCTCGGAACCGTCGATGCGGGCGACCTCGTCGACGATGCACCGCGCGAGCGGCACGCCGCCGGTCTGCAGGCCCACGACGACGAGGTCGTCGGTTCCGTGGTTGCGCTCCAGGATCTCGTGGGCGATGCGGGTGAGGGCACGCCGCACGTCATCGGGGTCCATCACAAAAGCACGGGGAACGAAGACCCGCCCCGTCGGGCGCGCCAGCCTCCGCTCACGCTCCGCCACCGTGCTCCCTCGCCCGTCCGTGCGGGCCTCACGGGACCCGCTTCACGCCGCCCCAGAATGCCACGTCGCCAGCCGACCTGGTGGGTTGCCGGGCGCAAGCCCCCGGCCGTGGCCGTAGTGTCCGCGGAAGCGTCCAGAAAGGACCAAGGTGGTTGACGCTCAGACGGACGCCGCAACGGCGGGATTCGAGCCGGTCCGCTACTCGACAGCGAAGGGACGCTACGTCCTCGCCGCAACGGTGCTCGGGTCGGGGATGGCGTTCATCGACAGCACAGTCGTGAACATCGCGCTCCCGGCGATCGGAAAAGACTTCCACGCGTCCATCGCCGATCTCCAGTGGCTCGTCAATGCCTACATGCTCACCTTGTCCGGGTTGATCCTCCTCGGTGGTGCGCTCGGTGACCGCTACGGACGACGAAAGATCTTCGTCATCGGTGTCATCGCGTTCGCGGCCGCCTCGATGGTCTGTGGCGTCGCTCCCGACACCGGCGTTCTTATCGGGGCTCGAGCCGCGCAAGGCATCGGCGGCGCTCTGTTGACGCCGGGCAGCCTCGCGATCATCGAGGCAGTCTTTGTCCAAGAGGACCGCTCGCGCGCGATCGGAGCATGGTCCGGACTCGGGGTCATCGCAGCGGCGATCGGGCCGTTCCTCGGCGGATACCTCATCGACGCGGTTTCGTGGCGCCTCATCTTTTTCATCAACGCCCCGATCGCGCTCGCCGTCGTCCTGCTTTCGCAGCGGCACGTGCCTGAGACCCGCAATCCGCTCGCGACGGGGCGCGTCGACCTCACCGGGGCGACGGCGGCGACGGTCGGTCTCGTCGGCCTCACCTACGGCCTGATCGAGGGACCGTCGGTCGGCTGGACGTCAACAAGCGAGCTCGTCGCGATCATCGGTGGTGCCGCGGTCCTTTTGTCTTTCATCGTCATCGAGCGGCGCGCGCCAAGACCGCTCGTTCCGCTCGGCATCTTCTCGTCTCGACAGTTCAGCGCCGCGAACCTCGCGACGTTCTTCATCTACGGCGCGTTCGGAGGTGCGTTCTTCCTCGCACCGGTCGAATTGGAACAGGTGCTGCACTTCACCCCGCTCGATGCCGGCGCCGCGTTGCTGCCGTCCTCGCTCGTGTTGTTCCTCTTGTCGACGCGATTCGGAGCGCTTTCTTCCCGTTACGGCCCTCGGTTTTTCATGGGGTTCGGCCCGATCATCGCTGGCGGCGGTCTCGCGCTCTTGGCGCGTATCGCTCCTGGCGGCAGCTACGAGTCCGACGTCCTGCCGGGGATCTTGGTTTTCGGATTCGGGCTCAGCCTCACGGTCGCTCCATTGACCGCCACGGTGCTTGGCGCGGCACCAGACGCGAACATGGGCGTCGCATCGGCGGTGAACAACGCGGTCGCGCGCGCCGCGAGCTTGATCGCCGTCGCCGTCCTGCCCGCCGCAGCCGGGATCGGTGGCCGTTCCTACTTGAAGCCGCTCTTGTTCAACACCGGTTTTCGCAACGCGGTCCTCATCGCCGGCGGGGTGTGCGCAGCGGGAGGCCTGCTCGCGTTGGCGGCGATTCGTAACCCGCGACGCGAACTTCCCGAGGCGGTGAAGACACCTGGCACCGTAGCTGCTTGCTCTTTGAAGGGCCAGGCGTTCCTTCCGCTACGTCACGCGGCTCTAACTCGCGGACGCGCGCGCCCGACGCTTCGCTGAAAAAGAGGCGAACCAATGGACCAACACCGCCGCCACAAACAAGAGCGCGGCCGTGTCGGAGCAGAACAGGCCGCCGAGGGCGGTCATCCGGAGAGAAACGAGGACCTGCAAAGCGACGAATAGCCGCCGTCAGATCACCGACGACCCGCGGAGCGACTTCAGTCGATGGCCGCTCCCGACCGCCTGAGACGTCGTGCTCGGCTCGGGAGCGCCTCTTTCCGGTTTCCGGCTTTTCGCGACGACTGACGCGACTCTCTACCTCTTTTTGAATCCGATCCCCGGGTTTTGCCGTCGCAACGCGACGATGCGGTCGGTCTCAGGCGTGACCTCGTCGATCAACCCGTAAGCGACCGCCTCTTCGGCGCTGAGCGTGCGGCCCTTTTCGAAGTCGGCGACGAGGTCCCCGAGCGAGCGCCGGCCCTTCGTCGAGGCGACGATCCGTTCAAGCAGCTCCAACCGCTCAGCGAAAAGCACGTCCGCGCTCTGCTGCAAACTCCGATACGACCCGTCAATCGAAGCCTCGTCGTCGCGAAGGGTAAAGCGCGTGCTCGGCGCGGCGCGCCTCATCGAGCAGCCGGCGAGGAGGCCGATCGGGGGCCCCTCGAGTGCACCGAGACACGTCGCGTGCACCGCGACCTCGACGACGTCGAGAGCGTCGATAAGGGCGAGCACGGCACGGACCGACCCGCCCCGGCACGACAAGAGCATCGTCACCGGTGCGTCGCCGGTCGCGTCGAGCGTCCACAGCTGCGCCGCCACCTCCGATACCGCTGCATCGGTGAGGGGACCAAAGAGCGAGATCACCCGCTCGTCAAAGAGCTTCCCTCGAATCGCGTCACCGAAATCCGGTGTGTGCATCAGCGCCTCGGTTCTCCGAACAACAGATGTACGTCGACATCGTCGCCGAGCGCCTGCGCGTAGCGAGCGAGCGTCGACAGTCGCACGTCGAGTGCCCCCGCCTCCAGGCGCGCAACGGCCGATTGCGACGTGCCCATTCGCGCCGCCACCTCTGTCTGGGAAAGCCCGAGCCCCTGTCTGCGCAGCGCGAACTCAGCGCCGAGCTCGCGCTGACGCTCGGCCATTTCCTTGAAGCCCGGGAGGCGTCGCCTGCGGGGTGCGTCAGCCATCCGCGGCCACCCGCGGCGGATATCTCATATTTGAGATATCATACTCGCGATGACACCTCCCCGTGAAACGACCACGCCACTGCAACTGCAACTGCGCTCCGTCATTCCGACGGTCATCGAATCATCCGGACGGGGCGAGCGCGCGTTTGACATCTTCTCGTTGCTGTTGAAAGAACGCATCGTCTTTTTGGGCAGCGAGATTGACGATGACGTCGCCAATCTCATCATCGCTGAGATGCTCTACCTCGAAGCCGAGGATCCGGAAAAGGACATCACCCTCTACATCAACTCGCCCGGGGGCGCGGCGTATGCCGGCATGGCGATCTACGACGTGATGCA
>JBAVUF010000218.1:0-2884 GCA_049696635.1 Acidimicrobiales bacterium
GTGCTCACGCGCGCGATCCTGCCGCCGCCTCGGCCGCCTCGGACGACCCGCGACGATCGCTCCTAACAACGAGGTCCGGTCCTTCGGCCGAAGTGATCGTCACCCGATGCAAAGCACCCACCGCCAGCCGGCTCGGAACCCTGATCACTCCGTCGATCTCCGGCGCCTCGCGGTGGGAGCGAGCGACACCCGGCGCATCGATCAACACCTCCACTTCGGTGCCGACGAGCTGCGATCGCCGACGGGCGGTGATCTCGTCCTGGAGGGCGGCCGCTTCGCGTAGGCGCTCCATCATCAAGCCTCGGGGGACCTTGTCGTGAAGGTCGTACGCGTAGGTTCCACGCTCCTCTGAGAACGCGAAGAACCCCGCCCAGTCGAGTTGCGCCGCCTCGAGGAACGCGAGCAGCTCGTCGTGGTCGGCTTCGGTCTCCCCCGGATAGCCGACGATGAACGACGACCGGAAGGCGGCTTCGGGTGCCGCCCGGCGGATGTCAACGATGCGGGCGAGAAACCGTTCACCGTCGCCGTAGCGGCGCATCCGTCGCAGCAGTCGCCCCGAAACGTGCTGCAACGACAGGTCGAAATACGGCACCCCGGTCGACAACACGGCGCGGATGAGGGCGGCGTTCAGCGCCGACGGGTAGAGGTACAACAGCCGCAGCCGCGCGACGAGCGGCGTCGCCTCGCGGACAAGGTCGACGAGGCGGACCTCTCGCTCGAGGTCCCTCCCGTAGCTGCCGAGGTCCTGTGCAACGAGGATCACTTCTTTCGCGCCGAGCGATGCGATCTCGTTCAAGATGGCGCGGGGTGTCCTCGAGACCTGCTTGCCGCGAAAGCTCGGGATCGCACAAAACCCGCAGCGCCGATCGCATCCCTCGGCGACTTTCACGTAGGCCCACGGCGCCTTGGCCGGCGCACGCGGCATCTCCAACAGGTTCGTCACCGACGCCGCCCGTGGCGTCCGTGCCTTTTGCAGGCGGGACCGGACTTCGATCGGAGCGCCGAGGGGCATGACCTCTGCTTCGGGGATGAGGTGGGCGAGCTCGGAGGCGTATCGCCCGGCGAGGCACCCCGTCACGACAAGACGCGCGCCTGCGCGACGGCGGCGGTGCGCGTCGAAGATCGCGCCGACGGACTCCTCTCGGGCCGCGTCGATGAAGGCGCACGTGTTGACCACGACGACGTCGGCGCCCTCGAGGTCTTTCGCCGCGACAAGACCGCACTCCAGGAGCGAGCCAGCGATCTTTTCGGAATCGACCTGATTCTTCGGGCAGCCGAGCGTCTCGATGAAGTACCGCTCCGGCACGCACCGAGCCTACTTGGGGGCCTCCGGCTTCCAAGACGGAAGGAGGCGCCGCTACTGCGGCGCGCGCCCGCGGGCGATGACCTCGCCTTTGATGTGGTCGAACTCCTCATCGGTGATGATGCCGCGAGAATGCAGATCGGCGAGACGCTCGATCTCGTCCGCGACCGACTCCTTCGCCACCGGCGCCGCCTGCGCGAGGTTCCGCCCGTGCGCCGCGTCGATGGCGCGATTGATGAGGCTCTGTGCAGCGGCGGGACGCGGGATGTCGGCGAAGATCTCCGCGTCGTGCGAGCCGGCGGGGTCGACCTCGAGATCGCCTTTTTTCAGCATTCGGGCGATCAGGCTCTGGGAGTACTGCACACTTTGCACGCTCGAGATCGGGATCTCGACGCCGTGTCGATGCAACACGCCCTGACGGCCGATCACGCGCATCGACGTGACCACGAGATTGGTCGACCGCCAGGAGAACAGCCGCGCGAGGAAGTGTCCGACGGCGACGAGCCCGATCGCGAGGAGCACCCATCCGAACCACACGGGCGCCGATCCCCAAAGAACGAACCCCGCCCCTTCCGCCCCGAGGATCACCACGGTCTCGAGCGATGGCAGGAACAACACCGACCAGTGCGAGCGGGCGTCGAGGTAGACGTCTTCTCCCTCGTGGAGATGCCTCGCCGGATACGGCACGGACGTTCGGATCGACTCAGGCGAGCTTCGCCGCGATATTTCCCGCCTCGCGCAGGACCGAGCCGTCTGCACCCGCCGACGAGAAGGTCATCGCCGGTCGTTCGAACGCCTCTTCGATCATGTCCGTCAACAGCGATGAGAACGCGAGGCGCGGATTGATGAAGAGGTGGCGCGCGAGCGACCCGGGAATCGTGTTGATCTCGTTCACGTACGCGCGCTCTCCGTCGGTGAGGAAGTCGATGCGGTTCACCCCGCGCGCGCCAAGCAGGATCGCCGCGTCCGTCGCGATCGAGCGCAGATCGCGCTCGAGCGTGTCGGGAATCTTCGCCGGCAGCTCCCGGGGCGCACTCGCCATCCCCTCGCCTCCGGCGTACTTGTCGGCGTAGTCGAGGATCTCGGCCGTCTCATCGCGCACCAAAGGCCGCTCGATCGCGGAAAGCGACAGCTGTGGATAGGTCTTGACAGCGACTTGCAGATCGAAAAGATCGTCGCGGTACGGCTCGATCACCGCTCCCCGCCAGAGATGCGCGTTCGTCGACAACAGCGCATGGGCGGTAACGAAATCCTTCACAACCTCGATACCGATCGACGATCCGCCGTAGCGCGGCTTCACGACGTACGGCCCAGGGAAGGTGGGCTCGGGTGTCGCTTCGTTGAACGAGAGCCGCGGAAGGACCGGGATCCCCGCCGTGCCGAGCACACCCGCCGTCGCGAGCTTGTCCATTCCGAGCGCTGCGTTTGCCGCACTCGGACCCGTGTACGCGACACCGGCGCAATCGAGGGCCCCCTGGAGCGACCCGTCCTCGCCGGGACCGCCGTGGCAGCAAACGACAGCAACATCGATCGCAAGCGGCTTGTGGCGTCCGGCGAGCCTTCCCGGGCGAGCGGCAAATC
>JBAVUF010000219.1:0-6735 GCA_049696635.1 Acidimicrobiales bacterium
GGCCTGCCGCTCGTGGCGGGCGGGTTCGTCCTCCTCGCGAGGACGCTGCACGCCTCGCGCATTTCACGGCTCACCGGCTGGATCGGGATGGTCGGCGTCGTCCTCGCCGGCCTCGGCGGCCTCCTCACGGCCTCGGACCCGCTCCGCCTCGTCGGTATGGCGGTGATGCTGATCGGTGCGGTGATCGCTGGCTTCGGATACGCGCTGCCATCCTTCGAGAAGCTGCGCGATTGACCTGCTCAGGTCGGTCTGCTTCACGCTGTCCAAAGACAACCCGCTGGTAGCCTCGCTCGGTGGCCTCGCAGTTCGACACGGTTCTCGTCGTCGACTTCGGGGCCCAGTACGCGCAGCTGATCGCACGGCGCGTACGCGAGGCGCACGTCTATTCCGAGATCGTCCCGCACACGATCACCGCGGCCGAGATCCGCGCCCGTCGCCCGAAGGGAGTGATCCTGTCGGGCGGACCGAAGTCGGTCTACGCCGAGAACGCCCCCGGCCTCGACGCGGAGGTGTCTTCGGCCGGGGTGCCTGTGCTCGGCATCTGTTACGGCGCCCAGCTGCTCGCGCAGCAGCTGGGCGGCGAGGTTCGCCGGACTGGCTCCGGCGAGTACGGGCGGACCGATCTCCGCCTCGGCGCCTCGTCGGTCCTGTTCTTCGGCTGGCCAGAGCTCTCAGACGTCTGGATGAGCCACGCCGACTCGATCACTGTGCCGCCTCCGGGCTTTGCCACGACCGCGTCGACGAAAGACGTCGTCGTCGCGGCGTTCGAGGACACCGATCGCCGCCTCTACGGGGTGCAGTTCCATCCCGAGGTCGCGCACACGCCGCGGGGCCAAGAGCTCTTGAAGCGCTTCCTTTTCGAAGCCTGCGGGTGCCGCCCGACGTGGACCCACACCTCGGTGATCGAAAGCGCCGTCCGGGAGATCCGGGAGACCGTCGGAAAAGAGCGCGTCCTCTGCGCCCTCTCAGGAGGCGTCGACTCCGCGGTGACCGCCGCGCTCGTGCACAAGGCGGTCGGCGACCAGCTGAGCTGCGTCTTCGTCGACACAGGGCTGTTGCGCGAGGGGGAGCCCGAGCAGGTCGAGCAGACCTTCCGCGCCCAGTTCGGGATCGACCTCCACCACGTGAAGGCGTCCGACCGTTTCTTCGAGGCGTTATCGGGGATTCTCGACCCCGAAGAAAAGAGGAAGCGGATCGGAGGACTGTTCATCGAGATCTTCGAGGAGGTCGCCTCCGACCTTCCCGGGGTGCGGTTCCTCGCGCAGGGGACGCTCTACCCCGACGTCATCGAATCGGGGACGTCCCAGGCGGCGACGATCAAGTCGCATCACAACGTCGGGGGGCTTCCCGAGCAGATGGCGCTCGGACTCGTCGAGCCCTTGCGGCTGCTCTTCAAAGACGAAGTCCGCCAGATCGGCGTGGAGCTCGGCCTCCCAGAAGAGATCGTCTGGCGCCAGCCGTTCCCGGGCCCTGGTCTCGCGGTGCGCATCGTCGGCGAGGTGACCCCCGAGCGCGCGGAGATCGTGCGCGCCGCGGACGCGATCGTCGTCGACGAGATCGAAAAGGCCGGGCTTGCACGGTCGCTCTGGCAGTCCTTCGCCGTGCTGCCCGTCGTGCGTTCGGTCGGAGTGATGGGCGACGAGCGGACGTACGCGTACCCGATCGTCATCCGCGCGGTGACGAGCGACGACGCGATGACTGCCGACTGGGCGCGCCTGCCGTCGGACCTGCTCGAGCGCTGCTCGAGCAGGATTATCAACGAAGTTCCCGGCGTGAACCGCGTCGTCTACGACGTGACCTCGAAGCCGCCCGGCACGATCGAATGGGAGTGACCGCCGCGTGTCGTTGAGCGACTTCTCCGACCTCGACGAGGTCGGACCGTTCACGCCGTCGCGCCCGGAAGCCGACGCAGCGGTCGATCTCGAGCCGATCCTTTACGACCTCAATCCGCCCCAGCGCGAGGCGGTGCTGTATGACGGCGGGCCGCTCGTTGTCGTCGCGGGGGCGGGATCGGGCAAGACGCGTGTCCTCACGAGAAGGATCGCTCGCCTCGTCGCGACCGGGGCGGCGCCGTGGCGCATCCTCGCGATCACCTTCACGAACAAGGCCGCCGCCGAGGTCCGCCGCCGCGTCGTCGAGCTCGTCGGGCAAGACGCCGAGAAGATGTGGCTCTCGACGTTCCACTCCGCCTGCGTGCGCATCCTGCGCCGACAGGCGGACCGGATCGGCTACGCGTCGGGCTTTTCGATCTACGACGAGGGCGACACCCGGCGGCTTGTCGAGCACATCCTCGACGATCTCGGCATCGATGCGAAAAGGCTCCCGGCGCGATCGGTGGTCGGGGCGATCAGCCAGGCGAAATCGGAGCTCCTCGACGCGAAGGACTACGCGGCGCGGGCGCGGACCTATCCCGAAGAAAGGATCGCGGCGGCATTCGCCGAGTACGAGCGGCGCCTTCGCACCGCACAGGCGATGGATTTCGACGACCTGCTGTCCCATGTCGTGCGACTCTTCCGTTCCGACGAAGAGGTCCGCGGGTACTACCAGGATCGTTTCGAGCATCTGCTCGTCGACGAATACCAGGACACGAACTTCGCGCAGAACGAGATCGTGAAGCTGGTCGGCGCGAAGCACCGCGACGTCTGCGTCGTCGGCGACACCGACCAGAGCATCTACGCGTTCAGGGGCGCCGAGTTCCGCAATCTCTTGGATTTCGAACGCGCGTTTCCGGATGCGAAGACGATCGTCCTCGACCAGAACTACCGCTCGACGCAGACGATCCTCGATGCGGCGAACGCGGTGATCGGCAACAACGTGATGCGACAGGAAAAAAAGCTCTGGTCCGCGCTCGGCGAGGGGGAGAAGATCTACCGCTACCGAGGCGGCGACGAGCGCGACGAGGCGACGTTCGTCGCGAACGCGATCGCCGAGCTCACGACCAAGGGTCACGTTCGCCGCGGAGAGATCGCCGTCTTCTACAGGACGAACGCCCAGAGCCGGGCGATCGAGCAGGCGCTCGCCGACCGCGGCATTCCGTACCAAGTGATCGGCGGGGCGCGCTTTTACGACCGTCGCGAGGTGCGCGACGTCCTCGCCTACCTGCGTCTCGTCGTCAACCCCTTCGACGAGGTGTCGTTGCGACGGGTGATCAACGTCCCAAAGCGCGGCATCGGCGACACGACGGTTGCGAAGATCGGCGCGTATGCCGCCGCCCACGGCATCTCGTTCGCCGACGCGATCGCGCACGCGAGGGACGCCGGCGTCTCGGGGCGGTCACTCTCGGCGATCGGCGGCTTCCTGAGACTCGTGCGGGACCTCGCCGCGCTGAGAGATCGTCCGCCTTCGGAGATCTTCGACGCGATCTTGGAAGAGACGGGGTACGACGAGACCTTGGCGGCCGAGGCAGAGCTGCGCGGGCCGGGCGCGATGGACGCGGAGGGTCGACTCGAGAACCTCGAGGAACTGCGCAGCGTGACGGCGAGCCACGACGACCTCGAGACCTTCCTGCAGGCGACGGCCCTCGTCGCATCGACCGACGACTTCGACGACTCCGGTGGTCGGGTCTGTTTGCTCACCCTGCACTCGGCAAAGGGCCTCGAGTTCGACGTCGTGTTTCTGACCGGCATGGAAGAAGGGGTCTTCCCTCACGATCGCTCGCTTTCGGACCCCGCCAGCCTCGAAGAGGAGCGGCGCCTCGCGTACGTCGGCATCACGAGGGCTCGCAAGCGGCTCTACCTCACCTACACCTGGGTGCGGACGCTTTTCGGCCAGAGCCGCGACAGCCTGCAGAGCCGGTTCCTGCGGGAGATTCCCGAGCACCTCGTCGTCGACTTGGGTGAGGGACCCGCCGGAGCCTGGGCGAGATTCCGGCGCGAGTCACCCGAGTTCGACGGTCCGCCGTCGTACGGCCGGTCCGGCACGCTGACGAGGCGTCGTGCGACGCCCGTGAAGTCGACGGGAGCCGAGCAGCTCGGCCTTGCGGCCGGAGACAAAATCGTGCACGCCCGCTGGGGTGAGGGCGTCGTCGTCTCGGTGACAGGCGAGGGGGACAACCAAGAGGCCGTCATCCGCTTCGAACGCCAGGGCGAGAAGCGCTTCTTGTTGTCCGCAACTCCGCTGAAGCGTGCCTGAGCCGGTGGCCCCGACTCAGAGTTCGCGACGGCCGAAGCTGATGATGCCCGCGACGAGGATGGCGACGAACCAGACGGCGACCCAGACGAGGTAGGCCCACGAGGGCGGCGCCTGTGAGAAGAACGGATAGGCGTTGGTCTCGTTGGCGTTCCCCAGCTGGTGGGCGAGGAAAGACTGCGGCTCGAGGTAGTAGACCGCGCCGCGCCAGAGGCCGTCGGTCGGGAGGATGTAGCGCGAGACCTCGCCCACGATGCGCAGAGACCCGATCTTGAAGGCGATGCCGAGCGAGCCGACGACGCCGGCCAGCCACGCGGCCCCGAAGATGGCGATGCCGATCACACCCGTCGCGATCGGAGAGAGCCGCGTGCTCAGCAACAGGGCGAGTGTGAGCAGGATCGCCCCCTCGGCGAAGAGATAGACGCCGACGAGGGCGGGGTCCGGCGGCGTGAAGCCGCTCACCCAGTCGACGACGCCGACCTCGAGCCCGGTGACGATCGCCGCGTACCCGAAGAGCACGGCGGCGAGCCCGAGCCACTTTCCAAAGAGGATCTGGCGGCGGCTTACCGGTCGGGTGACGAAGGCAAGGAGCACTCCCGACTCGATCTCGGCGGAGACGGCCGGCGAGGCCATCGCAGATGCGCTCAGCGCGACGACGAAGCTGAACATGAACATGAACAAGATGAGCGCCTGGGGGAGGGCGAAGTTCACCTCGCCCGAGGTGACGCTCGCGTTGTGCGAAAGTCGGTAGAACCCCCATGCGCTGAAGCCGACGAGCGCGACGGTGATCGCGGCGCACGCCGCGACGATCTTTCGACGCACGGCCTCGCGAAGCGTCACCTGCGCGACGACGAGCGTTGGGTTCATCGGTCGGCGAGGAGCTCGAGGAAGCGCTCTTCGAGTGTGCGGTGTTCGGGGATCACGGCCTCGACCCGGCCCCCTGCGGCGACGATCGAAGCGACGAGATCGGGAACCCGGCGCGCATCGACGTTTTGCACAACGAGCCACTCGTCTTCGCGGTGCCACGAACCGACACCCGTGAGATCGCGCCACCACTCGCCACCAAGGCCGGAGACCTTGAAGCGGACAATCGACGTGGTGCCGAGAAGATCGGCGAGGGACCCGGTTGCGACGGCGCGTCCCTTGTCGATGATCGTGACGCGATCACACACCTGCTCGGCCTCCTCGAGGAGGTGCGTATTCAAAAAGACGCTCGTGCCGCGTGACCGAAGGTCGCGCACGATCTGGCGGACGTCGTGCCGGCCGACCGGGTCGAGCGCGCTCGTCGGCTCGTCCAAGATGACGAGCTCGGGATCGCCCAACAGAGCGACGGCGAGGCCGAGGCGCTGTTGCATGCCTTTCGAGAACGAGCCGACCTTTCCCGCTCGCCGATCGGCGAGTCCGACGATCCCGAGCACGTCGGTGCGCATCATCTCGGCGCGATGGCGCGGCAGCTGAAGGAGTCGGCAGTGAAACGTCAGCACCTCGTCGGCGGTGAGCCAGCTTTGGAACCGGAAGAGCTCGGGCAGATATCCGATCCATCGGCGCGTCTCTCGATCGCCCGCCGGCGCCCCGAGGACCATCGCCTCGCCGCCGGTCGGGCGCATCAGGCCGAGGAGCAGCTTCACCGCGGTCGTCTTGCCGGCGCCGTTCGGACCGAGGAACCCGAAGACCTCACCGCGGCCGACGGTCATCGACAGACCGCCCAGGGCGACCGTGTTCCGGAACTCCTTGCGGAGCTCGATGGTGTGCACCGCCGGCGGTGCAGCCATTTGCCGGTCGGGTCCCGATCGGCGTTCTTCGACGAGTTGTCCGGGGTCGCTTGTCCGTGTCGGCTCAGCTGATCTGGCGAGCGACACCTAACAGGTCTCCTTGGTCGAGCAGTCCGGCGACGACGTGAACCATGTCGTTTTGATCCTCCCAGATCGCCGCTGAAGCGTCGTTCCCGTCGTCGAAGACGACACCGGGTACGCCATCGATCTGCATCGACGTGCTGGTCACTCCAGACGGCGTTGGGACGGGAAGCGTCGTCGAGGGATTGCCCAGCAGCTTGATCTCCCGCGCGAGATCTGCGGGAACGCCGGGACGTGAGAGGAGGAAGTTCTCGAGCTCAGACGTCGTCGCCCCGGTCGAGGTGGCCGTCGGCCGCGGCGCCTCGAGGATCGCGAGCGGTGGCAGGTTGTCGAGGCCGGTCGAGCCGTTTGCGCCGGCGTAGGTGACGCCGATGCCGGGACCGACCGTCATCGTGATCGTGCTCCCCGAAAGCGCTGCTCCGGCGCTCGAGTTGAAGGTGATCGTCGCCTTCACCGTCGGGGCGACGACGTACTCGGCGACGCTGCCGACACCGCTCGGCAACGACGACGGAAGCGAGATCGAAAAGCCGGCGGCCGATTCGGCGTCCTCGAGCGAGGCGACCTGCGAGGGCCGAGCGGACGAACTCCACGACAACGTGCCGTAGGGCAGCGTCTCGCTCCCCGAAGGCGCGGGAAAGCCGCCGAGGGTGTCTCCGCCGCTCAGGCCGAGATAGGACGTCAACTGCTCGACGTCGGTCTTGCTCACGGGTACGGGCGCGACCCGCGTCGGAGCGAACACCGTGGTGAGCGTCGC
>JBAVUF010000220.1:0-2790 GCA_049696635.1 Acidimicrobiales bacterium
GCAACGACGAGCGCCCTCCCGGCCGAGCCGGCGAGCGGCAGCGCCGGCCAGAGGGCGAGCGCTAAGAGGGAGACGGCTGCGAGCACGATCCCTTCGGTGAAGGTCCGCGGCCAGTAATGGGCGGTGACCATTGTCGATCCGGCCGGGACACGGACCTCGAACATCCCCTCGAATGGCGTGACCTTCAGCGGGTGGCCGTTCGCGGTGACGTGCCAGCCGGAGAAGTAGGTGAGATGCAAAAAGAGGGTCGACGTTTCGGGGACGTCGACGTTAAGGGTGTAAGTCGCGTCGTTCGTCTGCGTGTACGAAAGGACGGTCGCTTGCTTCACGTTCGGCTTGCCGACAAAGTCGAAACGCGACGAGCCCGGGACCGTCGCCACCTCGATTTTGTTGTGGTTGCCGACCGGCACCTCGGCGACGAGGTTCATCCCTTTCGGCAGCGGGTAGCCCGGCGACAGAAGCACCGTCGTCACGCCGTAGCGGCGGGCGAGCGCCACCGACGTGATCGAAGGCGAGAAAAAGCCGACGTTCCCCTTGAAAACCTGACCGGCGTCCGGCACCGGCCAGGCATCGAAGTAACGCTGAGGGATGATCGGGTCGTGCATCGCGAGCTCGTCGATGTCGTAGCCGCCTTGCACGTTCGGGATGAAGCCGTAGCCCTCCCACATCCGGACGCCGCACGGTTTGTTGACCCGCGCCGCTGGCAGGTTGAGACAGTTCAGGTTTCCCGGCGTGTCCGCGGCGAGCATGCCGCTGCCCACCAGGCGCGCCACCGTCTTCACCGCCGGATCCGTCGGGAACGGGTTCTTGAAGTAGCTGTTGATGCCGACTCCGGCGATGACCAAGAACGCACCCTGCGCGCCGACGAACAGCGCCGCGACCGCTCTTGGGACCCAGCGCCGCAAGATCGCGGATCGCTTCGGCACGACGACGAACGCCAGCGCGACGACGATGAGCATCCCTGTCGTCCACGTCGGCCACACGAGGCTTGATGTGCGCAACGCGCGCAGGCTTGGCGTGGGCAACGAACGCAAGCTTGCAGTGCGCAACGCACGATCGAGCGCGTTGAGCGACGGGAGGTCGACCCACCTCCACAGCTCGACGACCTCGAACGACACGGCGGCGAGGATGACGAAAAGGACGATCTGCACCCGGCGCTCGGTGAAGCGCCGTAAGAGCGCGTCGAACCCGATTCCCGCCACGACGGCGACGCAGAATTCGAAGACCGGCAAGCCGCGGTGGACAGCGACCGCGCCGAGCCCGATGTCGCTGAAGATCGTCTTGCCGATCCCGCCGAAGATGTCGTAACAGGCGATGAGCGTCCCGAAGCCGGCGAGGGACAGTCCGATCACGATCGGACGGCGGAAATAGAGCACGACTCCGAGCGCCGCGCAGACGATCGCGACGATGCCGAGATAGGCGGCTGACTCGTAGTAGTTGCTCAGATTCGTGAACCAGACGCTGCCGCTGATCGGCAGGCCGTAGTACCCCTGCGCGAACATGAGGTGCAGCAGTGGTGCCACGAGTCCCCCGTCGAGGTGCTTCGCTGAGCGCGCCGAGTGCTTGACGACCGAGATCCCCGGCAGCCACAACGGCGCCGAAAGCGCGAAGCCCGCAATGGAACCGGTGAGGACGCGCCCGATGCCGCGCCAGTAGAGCTTGTGGTCGCGAACGAGGATGAGGAGCGCCGCGACCCCGGCGGCGCCGAGGAGAGCCGGCCCCATGATCACGTACATCTCGGGGAATCCGCCGTAGATCGCGAACGCGACCGACACTGCGAGCAACCAGAGATCCCGCGCTCTTCGGCGCGACCGGTACGCGAGCACGACGCCGGCGAGGATGAAGCCCGACCACGCGACGGGCCCCGAGATTGACCACCCGAGCCACCCGGAGAAGCTTCCCGACAACATGAAGGAGATCCCGCCCAAGGTCGCGCCGGCTGCTCTCGTCCCGAGGACACGGCAGCACACGTAGGTGCCGATGCCGGCGATCAGCAACTTGCCGAGCACGGTGACAAGGAACGAGGCGGAGAGCGGGAAGAGGTAGGCGATCAAAGTCGGCAGCGCGAGCGCGGCCGACTCGAAATTGAACAGCTGGGGAAGCCCCGTCCCGGCCGTCGAGTTCCACAATGGGATCGAGCCCTGGTGCACGATCCGCCAATCGATCGCGTTCCAGGGCACACCTTGGTCGCCGACGTCGCCCGCCAGGTGGTTGTGCGAGAGAACCACCGGGTGGTTGTGCACGAGAACCGTGAAGAGAGACTGCGTGAGCACAGACGCGCCAGAGACGAGATCCGTCGGGCCGAAGCCGAAACCGTCTTTCACCGCGGGCGACAGGTACAAGAGCGCGACGAGGATGACGAGCGCGACACCGAGCACGTCCGTGCGATATGTGAACAAGGTCCCGAGAGCTCCTCGCCTCGAGGGACGGTCCTCGCTCGCATCCTCGACGGCCCCGAGACTTCCCCCGGTCGAGGGAGTGCTGTCCTCGCTCACGTGCTCGACGACCTCGATGGACGCGGCGAGACGACGACGGACGCCTTGTGGAACTCACGAATCGTCTGGAACCCAGAAAGCGCCATCGCGGCGCGGAGCGCGCCGAAGAGATTCGTCCTTCCGCTCGGGTCGTGCGCGGGGCCAGTAAGAACCTCCGACAAGCCGCCGAGCACCGGAACCTCGACGATGCCACTGCGCGGCAGGCGCGGATGGCCGGCGGCCGCGGCGACGTACCAACCATTTCCGGGTGCTTCGTTCGCCGCGGCGAGCGGCGATGCGAGCATCACCGCGTCGG
>JBAVUF010000221.1:0-3487 GCA_049696635.1 Acidimicrobiales bacterium
GAGTCGAGCAGGTCGGCGGCGGCGCACCCGAGGGCGCGGGCGAGGTCGTTCACGAGCGATAGCCGCGGCTCGCGCTGGCCGTTTTCGATCTGGGAGAGGTAGGAGGCCTGTCGGCCGACGATTGCGCCGAGTTCGTTCAGGGTGAGTTCCCGGCGCCGCCGGTAGTGACGGAGGCGCTCCCCGAAGACGAGCGGATCGAGGGCCATCGCATCCACGTGTGAATTATCCCAGAAGTTCACAGAATAGCAAGTCACGTCGAAATTTGAGAGTGAGGAATCGCAAAACTTCGCATAATCGGTGTCATGGTTGCGATGACGAGCGTGACCGACTCCCCGCCTCCTTTCGCCGACGACGTGCTGACCCCCGACGCGCGGGCGTTCGTCGCCGACCTGCAGCGGAAATTCAACGGGCGGCGTGAAGAACTGCTCGCAAAGCGGCGCGAGCGCCAAGGGCGCTTTGATGCGGGCGAGCGACCCGATTTCCGCAAGGAGACGGCGGCGGTCCGCTCGGGAGCCTGGCGCGTGCCGGAAGCACCGAAGCCGCTCATCGACCGGCGCGTCGAGATCACCGGTCCCGTCGATCGGAAGATGATGATCAACGCGCTGAACTCCGGGGCGAAGGTCTTCATGGCCGACTTCGAGGACGCGAACTCGCCGACGTGGGGAAACGTCATCGAGGGTCAGCGCAACCTCATCGACGCCGTGCGGGGGACGATCGAACTCGAGACCCCCGAGCGCAGGTACAGCCTCGGACCGAACCCGGCGACACTGGTCGTGCGCCCGCGGGGATGGCACCTGCCCGAGAAGCACTTCTCAGTCGACGGCGTCCCGGTATCGGCGAGCCTGTTCGACGCCGGGCTCTACCTGTTCCACAACGCGAATGAGTCGATGCTGCGCGGCTTCGGGCCGTACTTGTACCTGCCGAAGCTCGAGTCCCACGAAGAGGCAGAGCTGTGGGCGGCGGTGCTTTCGCACTGTGAGGACGAACTCGGACTTTCCCGCGGTTCGGTGCGTGTCACCGTGCTCATCGAGACGGTCACCGCCGCGTTCGAGATGGACGAGATCCTCTACGAATTAAAAGACCACGTCTGCGGGCTGAACGCCGGCAGGTGGGACTACATCTTCTCGATCGCGAAGCGCTTCCATGCCGATCCGGCGTTCGTGCTGCCGGACCGCGCCCTCGTGACGATGACGGTGCCGTTCATGCGGTCCTACACCGAGTTGCTCGTGAAAACGTGCCACGCCCGCGGTGCGCACGCGATCGGCGGCATGGCGGCATTCATCCCGAATCGGAAAAAGCCAGACGTGACAGAGCGCGCCCTAGAAAGAGTCGCCGACGACAAGCGCCGCGAGGCGGGTGACGGCTTCGACGGGACGTGGGTCGCGCACCCCGACCTCGTACCGACCGCGCAGGCCGAGTTCGACGCCGTGTTGGGCGACCGCCCGAACCAGCTCGAGCGCCTTCGTGACGAGGTCTCGGTCGCCGCCTCGGACCTGCTCTCGGTGAAGCGTCCGGCGGACGGGGTGACGATGACGGGGCTCGAGACGAACGTGTCCGTCGGGCTGCGTTACCTCGTCTCCTGGTTGCAGGGGACCGGCGCCGCGGCGATCGACGACTTGATGGAAGACGCGGCGACGGCCGAGATCTCCCGCGCCCAGGTCTGGCAGTGGGTCCACCACGACATCGTGCTCGCCGACGGGACGCCCGTCACCGCAGCGCTCGTCGGACGACTCTTGGACGACCACGCCCGCCGGGCGATCGACGACGGCGCGAACGAGGCGACCGTCGCCACCGCGCGGTCGCTCTTCGAGCGGGTCGCCCTCTCCGACGCGTTCATCGACTTCCTGACCCTGCCCGCCTACGAGTACCTGGCGTGAGCGCGGGCCGATGCCGTACACGACACGAAAGGACGGACCGGCAATGACAATGCGCCGAATCGATCAGCGAACAAAGCTGCGCTTCGACGAACAAGTCGCCGAGCTCGAGCGACAGTGGGCGCGCGATCCCCGCTGGTCAGAGATCGACCGCTCCTATGAGGCAGACGACGTCGTCCGCTTGCGCGGCTCAGTCGACCTCACTTACTCGCTCGCCGAAAAGGGCGCCGTGGATCTCTGGCGGCTCCTGCACACCGAGGACTACGTCCAGGCGCTCGGGGCGCTCACCGGCGGCCAGGCCGTCGAAATGGTGAAGGCCGGTCTGAAGGCGATCTACCTGTCCGGCTGGCAGGTGGCGGCGGACGCGAACCTTTCTGAGCAGGTCTACCCGGACCAGAGCCTCTACGCGTCGAACAGCGTCCCCGCCGTCGTGCGGCGGATCAACAACGCGCTGCGCCGCGCCGACGAGATCGAGTGGTCGGAGCGGAAGGGCGAGCAGCTCACCGATTGGCTGGTACCGATCGTCGCCGACGCGGAGGCCGGTTTCGGCGGCGCGCTGAACGTCTTCGAGCTCATGAAACAGATGATCGAGGCGGGCGCGGCCGGCGTCCACTTCGAGGATCAGCTCTCGTCGGAGAAGAAGTGCGGGCACATGGGCGGCAAGGTCTTGGTGCCGACCGGGCAGCACATCCGCACCCTCGAGGCGGCGCGTCTCGCCGCCGATGTGATGGGCGTGCCGACGCTCGTCGTCGCGCGCACCGACTCGCTCGGCGCATCACTGCTGACGAGCGATGTCGACGAACGTGACCGGCGGTTCGTGACAGGCGAACGGACGGCGGAGGGCTTCTACGTCGTGCGCAAGGGGATGGACGCGGCAATCGCACGGGCGATCGCCTACGCGCCGCATGCCGATCTGATCTGGTGCGAGACTCCCACACCGGACCTTGAACAGGCGCGTCTTTTCGCCGAGGCGGTGCGGGACAAGTACCCCGACAAGGTCCTCGCCTACAACTGCTCGCCTTCGTTCAACTGGAAGCGGAACCTCGACGACGCGACGATCGCGAAGTTCCAGCGCGAGCTCGGGGCGATGGGCTATCGGTTCCAGTTCGTGACGCTCGCCGGGTGGCATGCGCTGAACGCGTCGATGTTCGAGCTCGCGCACGGCTACGCCCGGCGCGGGATGAGCGCGTACGTCGAGGTCCAGGAAAAGGAGTTCGCGCTCGAGGCCGAGGGCTACTCGGCGACCCGCCACCAGCGCGAGGTCGGCGCAGGGTACTTCGACGACGTGATGTCGACGCTCAGCAAGGGAGCCTCCTCGACGCTCGCCCTCGAAGGCTCGACGGAGGAGGACCAATTCGAGGCTGCCGCCGTCTGAAAGCCGTTTAGGCGGAGGTGAGGATCGGCAACAGCGAGGCGAGCTTCGCCTCGGTCTCCGCGAACTCGGCTTCGGGGTCAGAACCGGCGACGATGCCGCCGCCGGCGCAGAGCACCGCTTCGTTCTCGCGCACCGTCGCCGAGCGGATGCCGATCCACCAGGCGCCGTCGCCCTTCGCGTCGACGTAGCCGACCGGACCGCCGTAGCGCCCGCGCGGAAAGGGCTCGGTGCGCGAGAG
>JBAVUF010000222.1:0-2153 GCA_049696635.1 Acidimicrobiales bacterium
GCGTCCCGGTGATCCGGGTCGCGAGATGCGTCACCGTCGCAAGCTCGAGCGGCTCGGGCTGCGGCGCCACCTCGAGGCTCGCGCCGCACGACGTGAGGACCTTTTCGATCTCTTCGACGACCATGCGATGTTCGAAGCGCTCTTTTTCCGAGGCGAACAGCGTTGCGATCATCGCCGCGTTCTCGTCTGCGTCGGAAAAGTGCGGCACCGTTCCGGCGAGCGGTGTCGAAGCGACGCGCAGCCCGCGGCGGGCGATCAGCAGTTCTGGAGAGGCGCCCAAGAAGCCGTCGATTGCGAACACCGTTGTTTTCGGCTGGGCTCGCCGAATCGCCGCGACGAGGGCGTCCTGACGGTACGGCGCGTTCGCCGTGACGATGCAGTTGCGGGCGAGCACGACCTTTTCGAACGCGCCCGAAGCGATCGCTGCCGTCGCGTCGCGCACCCGGCGCAGGTAGTCGTCGCGGGATTCGGGATAGGTCACCAAGAAGGTGTCGGGTGCGGGCGCCTCGTCGACGGGCGCGCCGCACGCGTCGAGGAGCTCATCGACGTCGGCACCGCTGTCCGCGGAGACGAGCACCGCGACCTCTTCGTCAGGCCGGGAAACGAGGGTGACGGCAGGGACGATGAGCTCGGCGGGCTCTTCGGCGCGAAAAGCGATCGTCGCGAACGCAACGGGGACCGCGACCCCGTCGGTCGGCATCGCCGCGAGTCGATCGATCACTCCCTCGGCGCGGGACGGCTCGGTGAAGCCGTCGGGTAAGCGAAGCCGCGCCGCGGTGCCGACGCCGTAGTGGGACTCGGTGGGCGATTCGACGACGAGACCGGCTGATTGTGCGATCAGCCGGATGCGCGCCCGTCGTTGCGCGTCGATCGTGATCGTGCGCACGTGCAAGGCCCCGGGATCGATCGCTCGCCCGACCGGATCGACGAGGCGCACGTCGGTCACCTGGCTGCCGCCCTTTTCCTCGCCACCGGGCGGGAAGCGACCGGAAAGGGCTTGCCACCGGCGCGCGTCGCGCAAATCAACTGCGCGATGCCGCCGTTCAGTCGGAAGCGCTCCACGTCTTCGAAGCCGACTTGCTCGAGTAGCAGCTTCAGCGCAGGTGGCGGAGGAAGGTAGGCAAAGGACCGCGGCAAGTAACGGTAGGCCTCGCCGTCGGAGAGCGCCGCGCCGATGCTCGGCACGAAGTAGCGGAACCAGAGCCGATGCCCGAGGTGGAGGAGCGGGTTGTCGGGTTCGTCGACCTCCAAGAGGGCGACGCGCCCCACCGGTCGTAGCACGCGCGCCACCTCGCGCAGCACGGCGGTCAGGTCGGTGAAGTTGCGCAGCGCGAAGCCCGAGACGATTCCATCGACCGAGGCGTCGGGCAGCGGCAGTCGCGCCGCGTCGGCTTCGACTAGGGGAGAGGAGATGCCGTGCGCCGCCCGCAACATGTTCAGCGCGAAGTCGACCCCGATGACGCGGTACCGCTCGTGCTCCGCGAGACGGATCAGGTCGCCCGTCCCGCAGGCGAGATCGACGACGAACGACGAGGGTGCGAGGTCCAAGGAACGAATCGTGCGCCGTCGCCAGACCTGGTCGAGACCGAAGGCGATGATGCGGTTGAGGAGGTCATAGCGCGGGGCGATTGTGTCGAACATCGCCCGCACGACCATCGTCTTCTCCTCCCCGTGGGGGAGTTCCGTCGAATTGTTCGTCACGCGGCGAGCGACCGATGCAAAAGGGGATCCGCGATCAGCGGTACCAGATGCGCGCGTAGCTGCGGCTCTGGGGGTGCAACAGCAAGGCGACGAGCGCGATCTGGAAGAGCAACGACAAGATGCTGACGGCGAAGATGCTGGCAAGGACGAAGATCAGGATGAGCGGCAAGACGGCGGCGACGATTGCGACGTAGTAACCCCACTTCCTTGCGTTCGAGATCCCCAACGCGCCCGCGACGTCGGCGGCGATGAGAAGCAACGAGAGGCGGCCGAGTCCCCCGACGGCGAGCCCGGCGATGAGGCCCAAGACGGCGTTCCAGTACAAAAGGGCGGTCGCGATCTGCAGCGTCTGGGGCTGGCTCGATGGCCACCATCTCAAATGCTGAAGCGTCGACGGCATCGGTACAGTCTGTCAGCCAGCCCGCGCGGACAGGCCGAGGCCGGTCGCGGTG
>JBAVUF010000223.1:0-4134 GCA_049696635.1 Acidimicrobiales bacterium
GACCGCGACCGCGAGGCCGCCGATCGCGCCCCAGATGCCGAGCGCGACGTTGCGACGTTCGGGTGGGACCGCCGCCGAAAGCAGCGTCAGCGAGAGCGGGATCAAGAGCGCACCCCCCGCACCCTGCACGGCGCGAGCGGCGACCAAAACGTTGATGTTCGGAGCCAAGGCGGCCGCCGCGGACGCAGCGGTGAAGATGGCGACGCCGAGCACGAACATCCGGCGGCGGCCGAAACGATCACCGAGCGCCGCGCCGGTCAACAAGAGCACGGCGAACGTGAGGGTGTACGCGTTCACCGTCCATTCGAGCCCGGCGAGTCCTGTGTGGAGGCTCTTGCGAATCACCGGCAGCGCGAAGGTGACGACGAGGTTGTCGAGCGATCCCATGAACAGAGCGGCACCCGTGATGGCGATCGCCCACGGGACCGAAGCGCGACGACGTGTTTGTTCGGCGCCGAAAGGCCGGGTCATCGAAACGGGCATCGGAATCTCCTCCTAAATAGATATTGAGTAGTCACTACTTTTCGCGTATGTGCAAAACGGACGAGAGGTCGTGCACTGAGATCACGCCCGCATAGCGCCGAGCGAGTCGACGAAGGCGGCGCGTTCCGGCTCGACGCGCCAATCCCCCCACAGTTCGTCGAGCGAGCCGAGATCGAGGGCGGTCACGACGTTGCAGAGCATCCCCATCGCGAAGAACTCGCGGAGTGGCTGCGGGCCGAGCCCCGTCCGCGCGGCGACGAACTCGACGATCTCGCGGAAGCGGCTTGACGTGAAGGCGCGGATCTCGGGATCGCCTGAGGCGGCGTAGCCCTGGATTTGGATAAGCAACAGGTCGCGATCAACGATGAGCGGCGCGTACGCAGCTCCCATCGCCTCCAACGCCGCTTCGCCTTCCAGTCCCTCGCTCGCCTGTGCGAACGTCCGCAGGATCGCCTGGCAACCGAGGGCGACTGTCTCCAAGAAGAGCTGCTTTTTCGTGCCGAACAGCCGGAAGAGGTACGGCTGGGAGATCCCGGCGACCTCGGCGATGGCTTCGGTCGATGTGCCCCCGTAGCCGTTTTGAGCAAAGGCCTTCAGGGCAGCGGCGAGGACTGCGCTCTTGCGTTCGTGAGCGGTCATTCGCAGACCGCTCCGCGTCGTCGCTCTTGGTGCCGCGCTCACAAGAGATAAGTTAGTGAGCACTCACAAGTTTGTCAACTCGGTCCGGGTGTTCAAACCGCCGCGAGCACCGCGTCGGCGCCGCTCACCGATACCCCGGGCTCGGTTTCGACGCCGAGGTACGTGACGATGCCGTCCTCGAGCACCATCGCGTAGCGCTGTGAGCGCATCCCGAGCCCCGCCGCTGTCTTGTCCGACTCGAGCCCGAGCTCCCGCGTGAACTCGCCGTTGCCGTCGGCGAGCATCATCACGGCATCTCCGGCGCCTTGCGCGACACCCCAGGCACCCATGACGTAGGCGTCGTTCACCGCAACACAGGCAACGAGGTCGACGCCCTTCGACTTCAGGTCCTCCGCTCGCACGATGAAACCGGGCAGGTGGAAGTCTGAGCAGGTCGGGGTGAACGCGCCGGGCACTCCGAAGATGACGACTTTGCCGTGGCCGAGCACGTCCAGGCTGCCCAGGGTCTCGGGCTCACGTTTGCCCATCCGGCGCAGCTCGACGTCGGGGATCTTGTCGCCAACGGCAATGGTCATGTGGGGCCTCCTGTTCGGGTTTCGTCAACACAAGATACGGGACCGCCCTGACCCGAGGCTTCGGGTTTTATCAGGCTCGGTAGAGAATTTTTGTCAAGCTAACCTGATATTCCGGAGAAAAGAGAGGACCAATGCTCGCCGGTTTCGTCATCTTCCTCCGGGAAGGCACCGAGGCAAGCATCATCGTCGCCGTCCTCCTTTCGTACCTCGACCGCGCCGGCCACCGTCGCGAATTCAAGGCGATCTTCCTCGGCGCCGGCATCGCCGGGTTCCTCGCCGCCGCCGGCGGTGTCGCCGCCTACCTCACGATCCGCACCTACGCCGGATCACGGGTGCAAACGATCTTCGAGACTGTGACGTACGGCGTCGCCGTCATCGTGCTCACGTACATGACGTTTTGGATGCGCGCCCACGCGAAGACGATCTCGAAAGAGCTCGCCCGAAAGGCCGAGTCGGCGATCGGCAAGAAGGAGAAGTGGGGACTCGGCCTGCTCGCCTTCCAGGCCGTCGGACGCGAAGGGCTCGAGACAGCGGTGTTCACTCTCGCGATCGTCTTCGCCGCCGGTGCCGCGCAGACGCTGATCGGTGGCCTTTTTGGACTGATCGCCGCGCTCGGCGTCGCGTACGCGATCTTCCGAGCCGGAAAGCGACTCAACCTCTCTGCCTTCTTTACGACGGTCGGGACGCTCCTCATCGTCTTCGCGGCCGGGCTCGTCGCCGACTTCGTCGAGAACCTGCAAGGACTCGGATGGGTCCACGCATTGCACGGTCAACTCTGGAACACAACGGGGTTCATGTCCGAAAACTCCGCAATCGGAGACGTTTTCCACTCGCTGTTCGGGTACGCCGACCGACCGACGGCTCTGCAGGCTGTCTGCTATCTCGTCTACGTCGCGAGTGCGGTCGGCATCTACATCGCGCTCAATCGGCGCACCACCGCGCGCGCAGTGCGTTCCAGTCAGAAACGAACTGGCCTCGACGCCTCGCCTACGTAGTCCGGGGCAGCGCCCGTAATTGCGGGCCCGTTGTCGCTAGGCCACAATGTCTGCGCCGCAAAGAGAAAACCCGAGGTGGACCCGGCGGCGGTCGTCGGGGCTGAAAAGGGAAGCCGGTGTGATTCCGGCACGGTCGCGCCACTGTGACCGGGGAGCGATCCCGAACGTGGCCACTGGGACCTTGTCCTGGGAAGGCACGGGAGAGCGTCGATCCGGAAGTCAGGAGACCTGCCTCGGGACAGGAGATTGTCGAGCCTCGCGTCAAGGTGCACGGAAGGGTCAGCGGCGCTGGGATCACCAGCGAGTGCCCACTCGAACCCCGGGCGTGAGGCCGACCGATCGGCCGCGCGTTCGGCCAGAAGGGGTGGGACATGTCCCGACGCATCACCTGCATTCGATACGCGCGCGCACAAAGCGCGCACACTCGAATAGGCGCTCGACTTCGCGTCCTAACGACGCTCATCGTCCTGGTCACCATGCTCGCGCTCTCGGCGACGACTTCGATCGCCTCAGCGACGCGTTCGCCTCGTTCGTACCCGTCCCGCATCGTTTCGCTCTCGCCGACGGCGACCGAGATGCTCTTTGCGATCGGTGCCGGCCACCAAGTCGTCGCGGTCGACGAGGCCTCCGACTACCCGAAGGACGCGCCGCATACCTCGCTGTCGGGGCTCGACCCGAACGTCGAGGCGATCGCCAAGTACCGTCCGCAGCTTGTCGTCATCTCGTACAACCCGAGCAACTTCGAACAGACCATCGAGAAGCTCGGCGTCAAGGTGTTGCTGCAAGATGCGCCTTCGAATCTCGCCGGCGCGTACGCGCAGATCGACCAGCTCGGGCAGGTGACCGGACACGTTTCCGCCGCGAACGCGCTCGTCGCTCGTATGAAGCGGCAAATTCGCGCCGCCGTGCGCGCCGCGCCGCATTTTTCAAAAGCGCCGAGGTACTTCTACGAGCTCGACCAAGGCGGATACTCGGTGACCTCGACGACGTTCGTCGGCAAGCTGCTCGCGATGTTTGGTTTGCGCGACATCGCCGACGCAGCGAAGGGGGCTTCGGACGGGTATCCCGACCTCTCGACTGAGTACATCGTGAAGTCGAACCCGAACCTCATCTTCTTGGCCGACACGATCTGTTGTCACCAGTCGCTCTCGACGGTCGCCAAGCGGCCCGGGTACCGCGCGATGGCCGCCGTGAGGGACCGAGACGTATTCGGGTTGAACGACGACATCGCGTCGCGCTGGGGACCACGCGTCGTCGTGCTAGCGCAGGACATCGAGAAGGACCTGTGGCTGTACGAGCGCCGACAAGCGAGCTGACGCCCGCCGTCGCGACGGAACGCGTGCATACCAGGCACGTGTTCCGTCGCGACATCGCGCTCTACGTCGGCGCGATCGTCCTCGTCCTCGGCGCCGCGACCCTTGCCGTCCTTATCGGACCTGCTG
>JBAVUF010000224.1:0-1672 GCA_049696635.1 Acidimicrobiales bacterium
ACGACGACCGTCGCGTGGTGGATCAACCGGTCGAGCAAGCTGGCGGCGGTCGTGTGCTCTGGCAAGAAATGCCCCCACTTGTCGAAGCCGAAGTGCGATCCGACACCGAGGGCGCGCCGTTCATAGGGGTGACGTCCTAGCTTCCATGTAAACGAGTTCGGCCTGAGCAACCATGTCGTTAGCGCCAACTAACCACAAGGAGGCTCAGGCCATGAGGAGGCTATCCCCGTCCGTGCTCGTTCGTGAGGAGCTCGACCGACTGCTCACCGACGGCGTCGCGCGCGAAGAGAACATCGTTTCCGCACTCGTCGAGACCGCCGCGCGTCTCGTCGTCCAAGAGCTCTTGGAGGCTGAGCAGTCCGACTTCTTGGGCGGCCGGGGTCGCTATCGGCGCCGTGACGAAGACCAGCGCGGCTTGCGCAACGGCTACGCGACTTCGAGGCTGCGAACGGCCGAAGGAGCGATTCCGGTCCGCGTCCCCCAGGTCCGTGATTCCTCAGAGACCTACCGCTCGAGCCTTATGACCTTCCTCGACGGCAACTCCGACGTCCTCGACCGCCTCGTCACCGAGATGTACGCGCGGGGGTTGTCGACACGCGACGTCGAAGACGCCTTTCGTGACGCGACCGGCGAGCTCTTGATCTCGAAGTCCGCCGTCTCCGAGGTCACCGATCAGCTCTGGGAGGACTACCAGGCCTTCGTCGCACGGGACTTGTCCGAGATCTCGGTCGAGTACCTGTTCTGCGACGCGATCTTCGAGTCGCTCCGGCGCCAAGGCGCGAAAGAGGCGCTGCTCGTCGCCTGGTCGATCGACTCGGAGGGAAGAAAGCACCTGTTGCATCTGGCCGTCGGCAACAAGGAGTCCGAGGCCGCCTGGACCGGGTTCTTCCGCAACTTGGTCGAGCGCGGCATGCGCATGCCGACGACGGTGACGACCGACGGGGCGCCGGGGATGATCAAAGCGGTCGAGGCGGTCTTTTCCTCCTCGGTCCGCATCCGCTGCTGGTTCCACCGACTCTCGAACATCCGCGCCAAGCTCCCCGACGAGTCCGCTCCTGAGGTGATGGCGCACCTTTATGCGGTGAGAGACGCCCCGACCCTCGACGCGGCGAGGGTCTGTGCCGACCGATTCGAGAACACGTTCCGGCGCGAGTTTCCCTCCGCCGTCTCTTGCTTTGCCGACGACCGAGACGCGCTTCTCGCCATCCACCGCGTGCCCGTCCGCCACCGCATCCGCGTGCGGACGACGAACCTGGCAGAGCGCAGCTTCGAAGAAGAGCGGCGGCGGACGAAGGTCATCCCGCGGCTCATGACCGAGCGCTCGACGATGAAGCTCGCCTTCGCGACGATGATCCGCTCAGCCGATCGGTGGTGCCGCGTGTCGATCAACGACATCGAGCGACATCAGCTCCGGCTCTTGCGCGCCGAGATCGGGCTCGATCCGCCGCCGGCAGAAGATCAGGCAACGCGACGAAGGAGAGTGACCGAGCGACAAGCGGCATGACGCTCTGGGCGAGCGCGATTTACAGAACGCTCAGGACTTGACCGTTCATAGGCGCCCGCAACGAGGCGGAAGAACAGCTGCGTCCCTGTCTCGTCCAACGGCGCGAAGCCGACCTCGTCGACGATCAACAGATCGAATCTCAACAGGTTGTCGATGAGCTTGCCGACC
>JBAVUF010000225.1:0-9226 GCA_049696635.1 Acidimicrobiales bacterium
GCTCTAAGGTCGGAGGCGCAGGGGGTGGCGGCGTCGGTGGCACCGCCGCGGTTGGCGGAGCGGTTTCTTCGACCGGGGCAGAAGGCGCTTGCCCGCTCGGCGCTAACGAGGCGATCTCGGCGAGCCGCGCGCCGACTTCGACGGTCTCGCCCTCTTGGACGTAGATCTTCGCAAGGACGCCGGCGAAGGGCGACGGCACCTCCGAGTCGACCTTGTCGGTCGAGACCTCGAACAGCGGCTCGTCCAGCGCGACGAGGTCGCCGATCTGCTTCAACCAGCGGATGATCGTGCCTTCGGTCACCGTCTCGCCGAGCTGCGGCATCGTGATGTCAGCCAACGTGCAGTCCCCTTCCCGTCAGCGCAAGCACCGTCTCACCGAAGGTCTCCGACAGAGACGGGTGTGGCTGAATGAATTGTCCGATCTCGTCGGGCGTCGCCTCCCAGTTCACCGCAAGGTACGCCTGACCGAGTTGCTCGGTCACCCAAGGCCCGACCATATGCACACCGAGCAGTCTCCCCGCTCGACCGTCCTCACCGCGCTCGGCGATCACCTTCACGAGGCCATCAGTCTCGCCCAAGATACGTGCCCGCCCATTGCCACCGAAGGGGTCGCGCTGGACGACGACGTCGAATCCGCGGGCGAGCGCCGCGTCCTCGGTAAGTCCGGCGAAGGCGACCTCCGGATGGCAGTAGATGCACCACGGCACCTTCTCGTAATCGACGGGGATCGCGGTCTCGCCGAGGATCTCTTTGATGACAAGGATGCCCTCCGCGAAGCCGACGTGCGCGAGTTGCGGCGTGGCGACGAGGTCGCCGACGGCATAGACACCGGGGGCGCTCGTGCGCATGAACGTATCGACCTTCACGAATCCGCTGTCGTCGAGATCGACGCCGGCCCCCTCGGCGAGGAGGCCTTCGGATAGCGGGCGGCGCCCGACAGAGACGACCACCGCGTCCACTTCGACGCGCTCGTTGTCCCCGAAGAGCACGGTCGTGCCGCGCTTTTTCGGGTCGTGGCCGCGGACGGCAACCCCCGTGTGGACGTCGATGCCGCGCTTTTTGAACGACCGCAGGACGACGTCAGCGACTTCTTGGTCACAACCCGGCAGGATCGTCGGCAACGCCTCGAGCATCGTCACTTGCGAGCCGAGGTCGGACATCATCGAGGCGAACTCGCATCCGATCGCACCGCAGCCGATCACCGCGACCGACTTCGGCAACGACGAAAGCTCGAGCACCTCGTCGGAGGAAAGGACCCGCTCGCCGTCGATGTCGAACCCGGGGATCGAACGTGGCACCGAACCCGCCGCCAGCACGATGTTCTTGCCGCGCAGCACAGTCGTTGTGCCGTCGGGCGAAGTCACGCGCACCGAGTGGTCGACTTGCAGCTCGCCGACGCCCGGGACCGTCGTGACGGTGCGGTGCTTCAAGAGCCCGCTCAAACCCCTGAACAGCTGATCGACGACCTTCTGCTTGCGGTCGAGGCTGACCGAGAAGTCGATCGACGGCTGGCGGGCGTCGATGCCGAACTCCTTCGCCGTGGCGACGGTACGGAAGACCGACGCCGTCTCGAGGAACTCCTTCGCCGGGATACAACCACGATGCAGACACGTCCCGCCGACCTTGTCCTTTTCGACCATCGCGATCGAAAGGCCCGCCGCGGCACCGTAAAGCGCGGTCGCGTAGCCACCCGGGCCGCCACCGACAACGACGACGTCGAATTCCTGAGGGCGCGGTTCTGAGTCTGTCGTCGTACCCACCTCCAGCCGATCAGATCGCGGAAAAGAGACTAATGGCGATGGGATTTTCTTCGGATTTCGCGCCGCGCCTCGTCCCACTCCTTGATAACGGCAGAAATCCGCCCGCGATTTCGCACGAGCGTGATCACAGCCGCCCGACCATCGTCGCTCGCGAATCCGTGCCCTTCATGGCCCGGCGACGCCATCACGCAAAACCTGTGGCACGCCGACCGTGCCGCCACCCCGTCCCTGCCACTTCTCATCGGCTTGACCGCAGGCCGCAGACGGTAGATGCCGATATTTGCAAATAGTTACGAGGCAATTGCCGGGAACCGAAGCACCGGGCAGGAAGGCCGCCGGCGTTTGACTACGAGATCGGACCGGTGAGCATTCCCGCGCCCACCGTCGCCGCGGAAGCGGCATCGACGAGGATGAAACTGCCGGTCGAGCGGTTGCGACGGTAGTCGTCAAAGAACAACGGCGCGGCGAGGCGCAATTCGATTCGACCGAGATCGTTGAGACCGAGTTCGCTCGCGCCGCGGTCCCGCTCGAGAGTGCGAACGTCGATCCGGTGCGCGACGTCGCTGATTTGCGCGTGCACCCATCGCGTCGTGTGCTTGAGTTCGAGGCGCGCCCCGGGGATGAGCGGCTTATCCGTCATCCAACAGATTGTCGCTGCGACGTGATCGGCAACATGGGGCACGTCGCCCGGTGAGCAGAACATGTCGCCGCGCGCGACATCGAGCTGCTCGGCGAGGCGCACAACGACCGACATCGTCGGGAAGGCGGCCGCGATCGGTCCGTCGGCGGTCTCGACCGCGGCGATGCGAGAGCGCTGCCCGCTCGGCAGCACGACGATCTCGTCGCCAGGACGCAACACCCCGCCCGCGACCGTTCCGGCGTAGCCACGCGCTCCGTTCGCATCCTCCGATCGAGGGCGCGTCACCAACTGCACAGGGAAGCGGACGTTCGTTAGGTCCCGAGACGAGCCCACCTGCACCTGTTCGAGATGGTGCAGTAAAGCGGTTCCCTCGTACCACGGCATCTCGACGGAGCGCTCGACGACGTTGTCGCCGCGCAACGCGGACATCGGGATGTAGGTGACGTCCGCGACGTCGAGACCAGAGGCGAACGCGGCGAACTCATCGGCGATCTTGTCGAAGCGACGCTGGTCATAGTCGACGAGGTCCATCTTGTTCACGCAGATCACCAGGTGCTTGATACCGAGCAGCGAGGCGATCGAAGCGTGGCGACAGGTCTGCTCCGTGATCCCGTTGCGGCCATCGACGAGGACGACGACGAGGTCCGCCGTCGAACACCCGGTGACCATGTTGCGGGTGTGCTGGAAGTGACCCGGAGTATCGGCGATGACGAACTTCCGTCTCGGCGTCGCGAAGTAGCGGTACGCGACGTCGATCGTGATGCCCTGCTCACGTTCGGCGCGCAATCCGTCGGTCAACAAGGACAGGTCGACTTCGTCGTCACCGCGCTGGATGCTCGCCCGCTCGATCGCCTCGTAGTGGTCCTCGAAGACCTGCTTCGAGTCGTAGAGGAGCCGCCCGATCAGCGTCGATTTCCCATCGTCGACCGATCCCGCCGTCGCGACGCGCAAGAGCTCCATCAGAAGTAGCCCTCACGTTTGCGGTCCTCCATCGCCGCGAACGAGAAGCGATCGTCGGCTCTCGTCGCGCCGCGCTCGGAGATGCGCGAGACAGCGGTCTCCTCGACGACCTTCTCGACCGTCGCCGCCGTCGACTCCACGGCCGCCGTGCAGGTCATGTCGCCGACCGTGCGGTAGCGCACCGTCGCAGAAAACGGCGCTTCTCCGACGGCGCTAGTTCTCGGCGCGGCATACGGACCGACGGCGAGCAGCATCCCGTCACGACGGAAGACCTCGCGCCTGTGCGCGAAGTAGATCGAAGGGAGCGCAAGACCCTCCCGACCGACGTACTGCCAGACGTCGAGTTCGGTCCAGTTCGACAGCGGAAAGACCCGGAAGTGCTCGGCAGGTCGGCGACGCGTGTTGTAGAGGTCCCACAGCTCGGGTCGCTGGGCGCGGGGATCCCACTGCCCGAACTCGTTGCGGAGCGAAAAGACGCGCTCTTTCGCCCGCGCCTTTTCCTCATCGCGCCGTCCACCGCCGAAGATCGCGTCGAAGCGGTGCCGGGCGATCGTCTTCAACAATGCGAAAGTCTGCAAGCGATTGCGGGAGGCGCCGGGCGTCGGGTCCTCGACGACCTCGCCGCGATCGATTGCCTCTTGCACCGAGGAGACGACGAGTTCGACGCCGAGTTCGCGCACGCGAGCATCTCGGAAGGCGAGCACCTCGGGGAAGTTGTGACCGGTGTCGACGTGGACGACGGGAAAGGGGACCTTCTGCGGCCAGCAGGCCTTCGTGGCGAGATGCAAGAGGACCGCCGAGTCCTTGCCGCCGGAGAACAGCAACGCCGGACGCTCGCACTCCGCAACGACCTCACGGATGACGTGGATCGCCTCGGATTCGAGCGTGTCGAGGTGGGTCAGCTGATAGTTCATAGTTTCTTGATCAATTTAGTCAAGTTAGTTGAACTTGTGGGGTTACTCCACCCATTCTTACGGCACCTTCGCCCGGAAGTGTTGGCTACGGCCGGTGCGAACCGCCGGGCCGGCCGGTACGGGCGGCGTCGTTTGCCAGCTGGTCGACGAACTCGTTCATCGGCTCGCCGGAATGGCCCTTCACCCAGCGGAAGTCGACCTCGCCCGCCCGCTGGTCGATGACCTCCGAAATAAGCGTTTTCCACAGGTCCTGGTTCGAGACCGGCTGGCGCCTCGCGTTTTTCCAGCCGTTCTCTCGCCAACGCGCCCACCATCTCTCCTTGAAGGCGCGGACGACGTACTCGGAATCGCTCGCGATCTCGAGCCGCCCGGGGTTGGCGGCGACCGCCTCGATCACCGCGGTGAGCTCCATCCGCTGGTTCGTCGTCTTGGGGTCCGCCCCGAACGCGAACCGGTCCCGGCTCGTCGCCCACGCCCATCCACCAGGTCCGGGATTGCCGATACACGCGCCATCGGTGAAGACGGTCAACTGATCGATTTTTGCCACAGGTCCAGTCTGTCGTTGTCGTAATAAGGAAGGAACGACCACTAACGTCACCGCGGCGCGCGCCGGCCGTGGCGATCGTCGCGCGGGTGATGGGAGACTATTTCGGTGGTCTACGAGGGATTTACGCATCAGGTTCCAGACTCGGACCCGGCCGAGACGCGCGAGTGGGCCGAGGCGTTCGAGGAGGTCGTCGCCCAGGAGGGCAAGTCCCGCGCCCGCTACCTGTTGACGACGATCCTCGACCGGGCACGTGCCCTGCAGGTCGACTTCCCCTCGACGGTGTCGACGCCGTACGTGAACACGATCCCCGCCGACGAGGAGCCCGAATTCCCGGGCGACGAGTTCGTCGAGCGGCGGATCCGGGCTTTCATCCGCTGGAACGCGGCGGTGATGGTCACGAGGGCGAACGAGCGGTACTCGGGGATCGGCGGTCACCTCTCGACCTACGCCGGCTCCGCGGCGCTCTACGAGGTCGGCTACAACCACTTCTTCCACGGCAAGGAGAACGGACCCGGCGACCAGGTCTTCTTCCAGGGGCACGCCTCGCCTGGGATCTACGCCCGCGCCTTCCTCGAGGGTCGGCTGAGCGCAGAACAGCTCGACAACTTCCGTTTCGAGACCGGCGGCAACGGCCTCTCGAGCTACCCCCACCCCCGCTTGATGCCGGGCTTTTGGGAGTTTCCGACCGTTTCGATGGGTCTCGGTCCGCTCTCGGCGGTGTATCAGGCGCGCTTCAACCGCTACCTGCACAACCGTGGCATCCTCGACACGAGCGGGTCGAAGGTCTGGTGCTTCGTCGGTGACGGCGAGTTCGACGAGCCCGAGACGCGCGCCGGCCTCTCGATCGCGCGGCGCGAGCTGCTCGACAACCTCATCTTCGTCGTCAACTGCAACCTGCAGCGCCTCGACGGACCCGTGCGCGGCAACGGCAAGATCATCCAAGAGCTCGAAGAGGAACTGCGCGGCAACGGCTGGAACGTGATCAAGGTGATCTGGGGCTCGCGCTGGGACGAGCTATTGGCAAAGGACACCGAGGGCGTCCTCGTCGACAAGATGAACTCGACGCTCGACGGCGACTTCCAGAAGTACACGACAGAGACCGGTGCCTACATCCGCGAGCACTTCTTCGGGCCCGATCCGCGACTTCAGGCGCTCGTCGCGCACCTGTCGGACGAGGAGCTGCAGGCGCTGCCCCGCGGCGGCCATGACTATCGCAAGCTCTACGCGGCGTACAAGGCGGCGGTCGAGCACGTCGGCGCGCCGACCGCGATCTTGGCGAAGACGATCAAGGGCTGGACCCTCGGACCAGAGATCGAGGCGCGCAACGCTACGCACCAGATCAAGAAGATGACAAAGGATCAGTTGCGCACCTTGCGCGACCGTCTCTACCTTCAGCCGGAGATCCCCGAACACGAGCTCGACGAGGAACGTCCGCCGTACTTCCGGCCGAATGAGGGGTCCGCCGAGAACGAGTACCTGATGAGCCGCATCCGCAACCAAGGCGGCTCGCTCCCGAGTCGCATCGTGCGCGACTCGGGCGTGACCGGGCTGCCGACGCCGTCGGACGAGGTCTTCGCCGAGTTCCGGGACGGCTCGCGCGGCCAGTCGGTCTCGACGACGATGGGATTCGCGCGCTTGTTGCGTAACCTGCTGCGCGATCCGCAGATCGGCCGCTACGTCGTGCCGATCATCCCCGACGAGGGCCGCACCTTCGGACTCGATGCGCTCTTTTCCGAGGTGCAGATCTACTCACCAGAAGGCCAGCGCTACACGCCGGTCGACGCCGGACTGTTGATGCGCTACAGCGAAGCGACGAACGGCCAGATCCTCGAAGAGGGCATCACGGAGGCGGGCGCGATGGCGAGCTTCCTCGCCGCGTCGACGTCCTATGCGACGTGGTCGCAGCCGATGCTGCCCTTCTTCCTTTTCTATTCGATGTTCGGTTTCCAACGCGTCGGCGACATGATCTGGCAGCTCGCGGACGCGCGCGGGCGTGGCTTTCTCATCGGATGCACCGCCGGGCGCACGACAATGTCGGGCGAAGGTCTCCAGCACGAAGACGGTCAATCACACCTGCTCGCGTCGGTGGTGCCGAACGTGCGCGCCTATGACCCCGCATTCGCGTACGAGGTGGCGGCGATCATCGAGCACGGCATCAGGAAGATGTACTGGCCCGACGGACAGGACATCTTCTATTACATGACGCTCTACAACGAGAACTACCCGATGCCGTCCCTCCCTGCCGGCGACGAAGGCGTGCAGATCGTCGAGGGCACGATCCGCGGCCTGTACCGCTACGCGCCGTCCGCCGAAGTCGCTTCGAGCGACGTGCCGCCGCGCCTCGCGACGATCCTGTTTTCGGGGACGGCGTGGAAGGCGGCGCAACAGGCCCGCGAGATGCTCGCCGAACACTGGAACGTCTCGGCCGAGACCTGGTCGGCGACGAGCTACAAGACGCTCCGGGAGGAGGCCCTCGAGGTCGAGCGCTGGAACCGTCTGCACCCGAACGATGAGCCGCGTGTGCCGTACGTCACGCAAGCCCTCGCCGGAACGTACGGACCGATTGTCGCGGTGACGGACTTCTTGAAGGCGGTTCCCGACCAGATCGGTCGCTTCGTACGGACGCCGTTCACGCCGCTCGGAACCGACGGCTTCGGCCGCTCCGACACGAGGGAGGCGCTCCGTCGATTCTTCGAAACGGACGCGGAGCACATCGTCGTTGCAGTTCTCGCCGCGCTCGCGCAGCAGGGGAACGCGAAGCCGGACGAGGTGACGCGCGCCATCGAGGAGTACGGGATCGACCCGGAGCTGCCAGACCCCCGGGTCAGGTAGTTCCGGCTTCCGGCGTCCGGACCGCAGACCGGCCGTCTTCGATAATTTCTCGATGTGACCACCCTTTCGATCACAGGTGACGCCGAAGCTGACGCCCTGCTCTCGCGGAATCCCTTCGCCCTGATCGTCGGCATGGTGCTTGACCAGCAGATTCGTATCGAGCACGCCTTCGCCGCGCCGAAGGCACTCTCCAAGCGTCTCGGCGGTCGACTCGATCCCGCCACCGTCGCTTCCACCGATCCCGCTCGGCTCGTCGCGTTGTTTTCCGAAAAGCCCGCGCTCCATCGGTTCCCATCGTCGATGGCGTCGCGGGTGCTGGCTCTCGCGCGAGTGATCGTCGATCAGTACGGCGGCGACACCGAAGCGATCTGGAAGACGGCGGCGTCGGGGGACGAACTCGTGCAGGATCTTGCCGCCCTGCCGGGATTCGGAACCCAGAAGGCGAAGATCTTTGCCGCGTTGCTCGCCAAGCAGCTAGGCGTGCGACCGTCAGGGTGGAGAGAAGCCACCTCCCCGTACGGAGACGACGGCGCGTTACGGTCGGTCGCCGACATTGACAGCCCCGAGTCGCTCGTCATGGTGCGCGAGCACAAACGTCAGATGAAGGCTGCGGCGAAGTCCGTGGTGCGGTCGAGCGAAGGAAGGGCAACGAGATCGACGAAGAGGTGAGCTCAGGTCGGCGCGTCGAGATCGGCGGCCGTTCGCTGTATCTCTGCACACCGGATCGGCCCGACCTAGAGTGCTTCCTCGAGCAGTGCATCCGGGGCGGCGTTGACATCGTGCAGCTGCGTGAGAAACACCTCGAGGCTCGCCCGCTGCTCGAACGCGCGCGCGTCGCGATTCACATTTGTCGGGACCATGGTGTTCCCTTCATCTTCAACGACAGACCCGATCTCGCGCTCGAGTGCGACGCCGATGGAGTGCATGTCGGACAAGACGACGCTCCGGTATCGCTCGCGCGACGCATCCTCGGTCCCGAACGCATCGTCGGCTTGTCGACGCACGCTCCCGCCGAGCTCGAAGTGGCGCTCCGGGAGGACGTCGACTACGTGTCCGCTGGGCCGGTTACGCCGACACCGACGAAGCCCGGCCGCCCCGGCACAGGTTCTGGATACATCGTCCACGCGAGTGGTGCCGTCGAAAGCTCGGATCTGTCTTCCTTGCCGCTCTTCGTGACCGGTGGGGTCACCCCAGAGTCGATCCTCGAGCTCCGGCGAGCTGGCGCCCAACGTTTCGTTGTCGTTCGATATCTCACCGAGTCCGATGACCCAGAGTCGGCAGCGCGACGTTTGTGCGCGGCAATGGAAGCGGACCTGGGCGTTTAGCAAAGACCTTCAGAACGCGGTCAAGGGGCGCGAACGCGCCCCTCGACCTGTCCCTTACGGGACGACACATATCTGGAAAAGCTCGAAGTCCGGACTGCCTCAGGGGGGACCAGCTCCTGACCGAAGCTCCGAGGGTGTGTGGCTGGTATTCACCAGGTGGTCCAGAGGCCGCCTAGCGGACCGTCACCTCCAGGGTCCCAACGCGTTGATCATGCATCGAGTGGACCACCTCCTTTCTCTGGTGGCTT
>JBAVUF010000226.1:0-5716 GCA_049696635.1 Acidimicrobiales bacterium
AGTTGCCTGGCCGCGGCATGACCCTTTTCTACTTTCGAGCCGACTACGTGGCGGTAACCGCCAATCTGGCAAGAAGGTCAGCGCACCTGTGCCTTATGACAACTCACTGGACTGGACTTTGTGGGGCCGGATGGGATCGAACCATCGACACAAGGATTATGAGTCCCCTGCTCTGACCACTGAGCTACGGCCCCAATCCATTTCGCGGAATGAGCTCCGGGGGAGAGACTCGAACTCTCAACCACACGGTTAACAGCCGCGTGCTCTGCCAATTGAGCTACCCCGGATTGGAACGGCGGCACCTTATCGCGGCAAGTGGATGTCGCCCGAGAGGTATCGAAACGCGCCAACGCGCAAAGGTCGCCAAGTGCGAGCGACGGTGGATCCCGGTCTCCCCGCCAACCGTCGGATCCGCGGAGCGACGCGATCAAGCGAAGTCGACGCCGACAGCAAGGGCATGAACGGCGGTGCCATCGCGAAGAGGTTCCGGCGCCTCTTTCATCGAGAGGCTCCGGAACCTCTTCTGTCGTCGAGAACGGTGACCTCGGCGACCGTGCTTCGTGAATCAGGTGAGCGGGAAGACCGGTATCACCGTTCGCTTGAAGGTCGAGTTCACAACGACCGCGAACGACGCGTACCACGCCAAGATCGCCGTGGCGATCCCACAGTCGCCTCCGGCTTGGGTGATAGATGACGATGCCTTGAACGATCCGGCGCAGAGGATTGCGAAGGTCGTCGTCAGGGCCAGGAAGACCATGAACACGGCACCGGTAGTCTTGAACGAGCCGATCCACATGTAGAACGTGAAGATCGTCCAGGCGAGCAGGAAATAGCTCCAGCCGATTCCCGCCGTTGACCCCGGGAAGAACTTCACCTGCACGTAAACCGCGATCCAGAACGCGCCGTACGAGCTGAACGCGACGGCTCCGAAGGTGTTGCCCTTGCGGAACTCCCACATCCCCGCAAAGAGCTGGGCGGCTCCTCCGTATATCAACGCCAGCCCAAGGAAGTCGGCGCTCGATGCCCCGCTGATCACCTGAGCGTTGACCAAGCTCAACATGAACGTTGTCATCGCGAACCCGGCGAGACCGAGCGGACCCGGGTCGGCGATTGACACCGGGGTCGGTTGCGAACTTCCCGGGCCCATCTCCGTCATTGACATGTAGGTGTTTTCCCCCTTGCTTTCGGCATCGGCGCGACCGGACGATCGCTGCCCTTGACGAACAACACCTCACTCTTTTCGCTACCGCAAACCGGCTCCTTTCTGCCCATTTGGTCCGCTGGGGACCCAAATGGGATGGCGCCACCTCGAACGGTACCCCGACTGGGAGGTATTTGCCCAGGATTTATGTCTTCTCGGCGCACATCCCCGCCATAATCCTTGTGTACCGATTTGACGGGACTCCTGGTAAGCGACCGAGGCAGACAGGTCCCATCGGTCATCGCATCGGGCAACCTTCGACCCCTCTTCCGAACCAACCGCCAGTACTCCGGAGGTCCTTGGAGGGCTTGCTTGGTCGCTCAACCGGCCCGATTGGTGTGACGCTTTCCCTCGCCACCCACGTCTCGTCGGCGACCGAGGCCGGATCGGTTGATCGCCGACGGTTGTCCTCAGGGCGAGGACAACCGTCGGCTGCGGCGTACCGCCTACTCGGCCTGTCCGAACGACTTGATCTCTTCGAGTTCGTCTGTTGTGAGCTCGCGCGGCACGTCCCCGGACTTGACCTTCTCGCTCTGGACGTAGTGCCGTATCCCGTCGACGACCTCCGGGTTCGCAAGCGTCGTCACGTCGCCGACGTCCGTGAAGTTCGACACGCTCGCGATCACGCGCCGCATGATCTTTCCGGACCGCGTCTTCGGCATGTCCGGAACGATCCAGACCTTCTTCGGCCGCGCCATTCTGCCGATCTCGACCTCGATCGCCTTCGAGACCTTCTCTTCGATCTCGGGGCTCGCCTTCACACCCGGTTGCACCGAGACGTACATCTCGACGGCCCGGCCTCGCAGTTCGTCGACGACCGGCACGGCCGCAGCCTCGGCGATCTCGGGGACGGTGATCGCTGCCGACTCGAGCTCTTTTGTGCCGAGACGGTGGCCCGAGACGTTGATGACATCGTCGACTCGCCCGAGGATGCGGAAATATCCGTCGGCGGACTGCGTGGCGCCGTCGTTCGAGAAGTAAGGCCAGTCGTGCCAGTCCGTGCTCTTTTTGTCCCGGTTGTACTTCTCGTAATACGTCTTCACGAAGCGGTCGGGGTCGCCCCAGATCGTCTCGAAGATGCCGGGCCATGGGTTCTTGATGCAGATGTTGCCGGCGATCCCACTTCCCCGTTCGACTTCGTTTCCGTTCTCGTCGTAGATGATCGGGTAGACGCCGAGCACGCCCGGCCCGGCGCTGCCTGGCTTCATCGGGTCGATTCCCGGCAGCGTGCTGCAGAGGAAGCCACCGTTTTCGGTTTGCCACCACGTGTCGACGATCACGGCCTCGCCCTTGCCGACGACCTCGTAGTACCACCGCCAGACGTCGGGCTCGATCGGCTCGCCGACCGTCGTCATGTGCTTGAAGCGGTAGTTGTACTTCTTCGGCTCGTCCGGCCCGAGTTTGCGGAGCATGCGGATCGTCGTCGGCGCGGTGTGGAACGTCGTCACGCCGAGTCGCTCGGCGATCCGCCAAGGCCGCCCGGCGTCGGGATAGGTCGGCGCACCCTCGTACATCACCGTCGTCGTGCCGACCGATAGCGGCCCGTAGACGATGTAGGAGTGGCCCGTGATCCAGCCGATGTCCGCCGCGCACCAGTAGGTGTCCTCGGGGTGGATGTCCTGGTAGTACTTCGAAGTTCCCGTCACGTACGCGAGATAGCCGCCGGTGCTGTGCTGGCAGCCCTTCGGGCGACCCGTCGTCCCACTCGAGTACATGAGGAACAGCGGCGCCTCAGCCGGCATCGAGACCGGATCGACGAGCTTGTCCGCGTAGTCCCGGATCACCTCGTCGACGAAGAAGTCGCGTCCGTCGACCATCGGCGTCTGCGAGCTGTACTCACCGGGGTGTCGCTTGTAGACGAGCACCTTTTCGACGGCGATGCCCTCTTCTTTTGCCCGCGCCACGGCTTCGTCGGCCTTTGACTTGTGGTCGCCAAGCTGGCCCGCCCGGTAGTAGGCGTCCATCGTGATGAGGACCTTGCTCTGGGAGTCCGCGATCCGCCCGCCGCAGGCTTGGCCGGAGAAGCCGGCGAAGACCTGTGAGTGTATGACGCCGAGGCGCGCACAGGCGAGCATGACGATCGGCAGCTCGGGGACCATCGGCATGTGCAGGGTGACGCGGTCGCCGGTCTTCAGGCCGGCGAAGTCGCGCAGCAACGCCGCGGTCTCGTTCACCCGCCGGTAAAGCTCCTCGTAGGTGATCGCGAGGGTCGCCTGGTCCTCGGGCTCGGGCACCCAGATGATCGCCGCCTTGCTGCGGTCCTTTGTGAGATGGCGGTCGATGCAGTTGTAGCTGGCGTTCAGCTTCCCGCCGACGAACCACTTCCAAAACGGCGGATTGCTCGTGTCGAGCGTCGTCTGCCAGTACTCGTCCCAGTGCAGAAGGTCGGCATACTCCCGGAAGCACTCCGGGAACTTGTCTTCGGTGAACCGCTCGCGAATGCCCGGGTCGCTGGCGTTCGCCTGCCCGATGAAGCGCGGCGGTGGCAGGAAATACTCCTCCTCTTTCCAGTGGACAGCGATCGCCGCCTCAGAGACCGACGGGATGTCGGACTCGAAGCTCGACTCTGACGCCGAAGAACTTGCAGCCATCCGGCCCCCTCTCATCGAAGCGGGTCCATTATGTCCCCACTCGCCTTTGTCCTGCAGGTCGAGAAGTGCAGTCCGGCCTCGGCGGTTCCGGCCGGAAGAAATTGGCGCTTCGTTTGCGCGGCCGTCCTCAGTCGGCCTCGAGGTAGTCGCGAAGAGGCCGCGCGAGGCTCGGCTGACGGAGCTTCGCGAGCGTCTTCATCTCGATCTGGCGGATCCGCTCCCTTGTCACTCCGAAGATTTGGCCAACCTCGTCGAGCGTGCGGATACGGCCGTCGTCGAGGCCGAAGCGCAGACGCACGACCTCTTGTTCGCGCGCCGACAGCTCATGGAGCGCCCGCTGAACGGCTTCGTTCAAAAGCACTCGCGTCGCCGCGTCGAGAGGGACCTCGGCGGCCTGGTCCTCGACGAGGTCCGAGAGGCTGAAATCGTCCTCGCCGCCGATCGGCTGTTGGAGGGAGATCGTGTCCTGATTGATGCGCTGGATCTCACGGATGCGCTCCGCAGGCAACTCGACGAGGTGCGCGATCTCGTCGACGGTTGGTTCGCGGCCGAGCTGCTGGGACAGCTGGCGCTGGACGCGGGTCACCTTGTTGATCGTCTCGACCATGTGGACGGGAATCCTGATCGTGCGCGCCTGGTCGGCGACGGCGCGGGTGATCGCCTGGCGGATCCACCACGTGGCGTAGGTCGAGAACTTGAAGCCCTTGCGGTAGTCGAACTTCTCGACGGCGCGCATCAGACCCAGGTTGCCTTCCTGGATGAGGTCCAAAAACGCCATACCGCGGTTGCGATAGCGCTTCGCGATCGAAACGACGAGGCGGAGGTTCGCTTCGGTGAGCAGGTCCCGTGCCTCGAGTCCCTCGCCGACTTGCCGTTCGAGCGTCCGGCGCCTCCGCGGCGAGATCTCGCGGAACGTGCCGTCACGGCGCATCTCCTCCAGCGTGTGGCTCGCCTGGTTGCCGCGCTCAATGCGTTGCGCGCAGAGGACCTCAAGCTCGGCCGAGAGCAGCGACACCTTGCCGATCTCGCGCAAATAGGTGCGGACGGGGTCGTTTATCGCCTTCGACGCGGTCTGGGAACCACTGCCTGAGCGCAGCGCGCGGATCGCCTCGGTCCGCACCGCTTCGAGTTCATCGGTCGTTGGTTCTTGCAAAAGCTGGCGCGGTGAGCGCTTCTTCGGGTGCGGCGTCGAGTGCTGCCCGTTCGATCTAGGGCTCGTCGTGCCCGACTTCTCGGACCCTTTCGTCCTCACTCTGTCGCCTCCTGCCGACGATCGGCCAGCCACGCTACCAACGCATTGGCGGTTGTCATCTCCGCGGCCGTCGCGCCCGCGCGGACGAGCGGGTCATGCAGCACTTCGAGCTCTTTTCGCAACCACGCGTGCTCCGAGAGCACCTCAACGACGCTGTCTGTTCGCCCGTCGCGTTCAGCGACGCGAGCCTCGGACTCGAGGTCTCCAAGTGCACGCGTCGCGGACTCACGCACAAGCGCGAGATAGATCCCTGCGGCATCGAGATCGTCGGGAACTTCACTCACCGCGAGCGCGCGCAACAGCTCAGATACGTCCGGATCGGCTGAGTTGATCGCCGTCGCGAGATCCGGAGCGCGCGCGAGCGCGACGAACGCGGCGCGTTGAATCGGATCGGGAAAGAGAATCTCGTCAAAGAGCGAGCGTGCGTCGTCGCGGCGCTCGATGGCGCAGACGAGCGCGTCACGCGCCGCGTTCTGCCCGACAGCGACCGAACGGCGATTGCCCGGGGAAGCAGCCGAGCGTCGACCGCTCGTCGACCGATTTCCATCCCCCTTTTCATCGGCGGGCGGGGGCTGATCGGCGGTTTTTGACGTGCGGGACGGGGCTGAGGCGACGAGGGCGCGGAGGCGGTCCGGTGGAACCTGGGTGCGGTCGGCGACGTCGATCAGGTAC
>JBAVUF010000227.1:0-4897 GCA_049696635.1 Acidimicrobiales bacterium
GTGCGAGCCAGATCCCGGTCGCGCCGAAGAGCGCGAAGCTCGCCGCCGAGGTTCCGGCGTCGCTGCGCTCTAAGACGCTTACGGTCGCAATGGACGCGACGTACGCACCGGACGAGTTCATTCAAAACGGCAAGGTCATCGGCATGGACGCCGACCTCGCCGACGCGATCGCGCAAGTACTCGGTCTGAAGGTCAAACTCGTCAACGCGACCTTCGACACGATCATCCCGGGAATGCTGTCGGGCCGCTTTGACATCGGCATGTCGTCGTTCACGGACACCAAGGCACGCGAAAAGCAGGTGACCTTCGTCGACTACTTCTCCGCTGGTGAGGCCTTCTACGTCCTCCACAACAGCAAGATCGTCGTGAACGGCCTACCGGGCCTGTGCGGGCACACGGTCGCCGTCGAGAGCGGCACGACCGAGCAATCGGACGCGCAGAGCCAGGCCAAGAAGTGCAAGGTGACGGTCGACCCGTTCAGCACCCAGAGCGCGGCGAACATCGCGGTTTCGAGCGGTCGCGCCCAGATCGGTTTTGCCGACTCGCAGGTCGCGGCGTACATCGTCGCCCAGTCGAAGGGCGTCTTCAAACTCTCCGGCAAGGCGATCGAAGTCGCCCCGTACGGGATCGCGCTGCCGAAGAACCTCGGCCTCGTGACGCCGGTCCTCGGTGCCGTGAACGCGCTGATCAAAGACGGCATCTACCTGAAGATCCTCAACAAGTGGGGGATCGCGCCGGGAGCGATCACAAAAGCGGTCGTGAACGGCGCGACGAGTTAGGCGGCAAGGGCCGCGCGCGGGCCTGAATCGACGGGTGGCGGGAACAGGCCGCGCGAATGATGGGGGGAGCACCGGCGGGCGTCGATGAACGGCGCCCGACCGGTGCCGCGATCACCGCCGTCCCCGTCCGGCATCCCGGGCGTTGGGTGGCGTCCGTCGTCGTCGCGGTGCTTGCCGCGATGCTCATCCACGCACTCGTGTTCTCGTACACATCGCGCGGCGGCGTCCACGAGCAGCGCTTCCGCTGGTCGATCATCGGGCACTACTTCGGCTCGAACCAGATCCTCCAGGGTCTCGTCGTCACCCTGGAGCTGACAGCGCTCGCGATGGCGATCGGCATCGCGCTTGGGATCGTCGGGGCGACGATGCGGCTCTCGCCGAATCCGATCGTCTCGGGTTCGAGTTGGATCTACGTCTGGTTCTTCCGCGGCACACCTGTTCTTGTGCAGCTGCTGTTCTGGTACAACTTCGCCTACCTTTTCCCGAAGCTCACGCTCGGGGTCCCATTCGGCCCGGCGTTCGTCCACTTCAGCGCGAACTCGATAACCCCGTTTGTCGCAGCGGTGATCGGACTCGGGCTGAACGAAGGTGCGTACATGTCAGAGATCGTGCGCGCCGGGATCATCTCGGTCGACGAGGGCCAAACCGAAGCCGCACTTGCACTCGGGATGACGCGACTTCAGGTTCTCCGCAAGATCGTCCTTCCCCAGGCGATGCGGGTCATCGTGCCGGTGACGGGGAACGAGACGATCTCGATGCTGAAGACCTCGTCGCTCGCGAGCGTGATCACCGTCTTCGAACTAACGGGGAAGGCGGAACTCATTTACTCGAGTACCTACGAGGTCATGGAGCTGCTGATCGTCGCAAGCCTGTGGTACTTGATCGTGACGACCGTGCTCACGATTGGGCAGTACTACGTCGAACGGCACTTCGCGAAGGGCGCGTTGCGCGAACTTCCACCCACTCCAAGACAACGACTGCGAGCGATCGCAGCGTTCAACATTCGCCAACGCACCACGGTGTTGCAGGCGGCACCCATCCTCGAGTCGTTCGATCACGAAGGGGGTGGCCTCCGGTGATGAACGGCAAACGGGTCGTCGTCAAAGCCGAAGGTGTGCGGAAGCACTTCGGCCGGATCGAGGCGCTGCGCGGCATCGACCTCGAGGTCACCGAGGGTGAGGTGATGTGCCTGATCGGTCCCTCGGGATCTGGGAAGAGCACGTTCCTCCGCTGCATCAACCACTTGGACAAGATCGACGGCGGCAGGCTGTCTGTTGACGGGGATCTTGTCGGCTACCGCCAGCACGGCGGCAAGCTATACGAGCTGCGCGAAAAAGAGGTCAGCGCGAAGCGCGCCCAGATCGGCATGGTCTTTCAGAGGTTCAACCTCTTTCCCCACATGACCGCGCTCGAAAATGTGGCGCTCTCACCCGTCCTCGTGAAAAACGAGCCGAAGGCGGTCGTCGAAGACAGGGCCCGCAAGCTGCTCGACCGGGTCGGTCTCGGAGACAAGGTGTCTGCCTATCCGAACCAGCTCTCCGGCGGTCAGCAACAACGGGTGGCGATCGCCCGGGCGCTGTGCATGCAACCGCGGCTGATGCTCTTTGACGAACCGACCTCCGCGCTCGACCCCGAACTGGTCGGCGACGTTCTCGACGTGATGCGCGGACTCGCCGAGGAGGGGATGACGATGGTCGTCGTCACACACGAGATGGGCTTCGCACGTGAGGTGGGCGACGCGCTCGTGTTCATGGACTCCGGGGTCGTTGTCGAATCCGGCTTGCCGCGCGACGTCTTGGCAAACCCACAGCACGAACGCACCCGCGCCTTCCTCGCCAAAGTGCTTTAACGGTTTCGCTGCCGTCAGCCGCCCGGAGTCTCCTCGCAGATCGGCCGAGCCGGTACAGCGTGCCTTCTTGTCGCCTCCCAAAGCGCTCGGCTCGCACGCCGCGGACGGATCCGCATCCCCTGGACGAGGGCGACGCCGGCCAGCACGACGACTGCACCTGCGGGTTCGTACCACGAGAGTCGTTCGGACAACAGCGCGGCGCCGAAGATCGTCGCGAAGATGGGTATGAGGAAGGTGACGAGCGACGTGCTTGTCGCGCCCGCGACGCCGACGATCGAGTAGCTGAGCATGTAGGCGATCCCCGTGCACAAGACGCCGAGCGCTATGAGGCTCGCGAGGCTTTCCCCGCTGACTTGTAGGGGCACGCGCAGAAACGCCGGCGAGATCACCGCCATTTCGACCGTCGCGCAGATCAGCTGGCCCGCGGCAAGCGAGGTGACACTTTCGTTGTCGGTCGTGACGAAGCGGCGCGTGTAGGGGAGTCCGATCCCGTAAGAAAGCGCCCCGGCGAGGCTGGCGAGATAGCCGAGGATCTGGCCGTTCGGCAGTCCGTGCCACGCGCCGAGGACGACGATGACCCCCAAGAACCCGATGATGAGACCCACGATCCGAGACTTCGTCATCCGTTCTGAGGGAACGAGCAAGAAGGCAAACGGCAGGGTGAAAAGCGGGGTCGTGGCGTTCAAGATTCCCGCCGCGATCGCCGAGATCCGCAACTCGGCCCAGGCGATCACGGTGAACGGCAGCACGTTCATGAACAGCCCGGCGACGGCAAGATGCGCCCAGCGGGTGCGACCGCGGGGCAGGTGACCCCCAGTAGCGGCGAGTACCAACGTCACCGTGACGGCGGCGAGCGCGACGCGGCCGCCGGCAATGTCGAAAGGGGCGAAGGAACGATCGGCGACCTTGATGAACGGAAAGCTGCCGCCCCAGATCGCGCCGAGGAGGAGGATTTGCGCCTGCCAGGGCCAGCTCGTCGGCCAGATCCGCGCCCGTGCGCCTGTGGTTGTCGATGGTCTCACGAGGTCGACGGCCAACCGGGCACCTCCCATCGTCGCGTACCGAGTTAAGGAACACCGGCTCGAGATCGGGCGTTGCAATGATTCGGACCGATGGTCCGAATTCCAAACTCATTAGACAGGGCCCTGCTTCGGCATGGCGCGCGCAATAGACGAGACCAGGAGGTGCTACGTGCTCGAGGATGAGGTTGTGACGCTCGCGCGGGGGAAGAACTTCGCCGCGTTCACGACGATGCTGCCGAGTGGGGCGCCGATGACGCACGTGATGTGGGTCGACGCTTCGAAGGACCACGTCCTTTTGAACACCGAGGTGCATCGGCGCAAATACAGAAACGTCATCGCGAATCCGCGTGTCACCGTCACCGTGATCGACGCGGCGAACCCCTATCACTACGTCGAGGTGCGGGGCCGGGTGGTCGGCGAAGTCCGCGGACCAGAAGCCCGCTCGCACATTGATCAACTCTCCGAGAAGTACACGGGTGAGCCCTACGGGCCCGAGATCAGAAGCGAACGCGTCATCTTGAGGGTCGAGCCGGAGCGACAACTCATCCACTGAGGATTCGAGCGACGGGTGCCTCTCGCCGGTTGCGCCCGGGTTTCCGCGCGCTGACACCCCTCGTTACGCTGCGCAGATGGACATCAGCGAAGCGACTCAGTTCATCGCCGCGAATCACCGAGCGGTCCTCGTCACGATGCGCGGCGACGGAAAGCCACAACTCTCTCCGGTTACGGTCGGTGTTGATGGCGCAGGGCGCGTTGTCGTCAGCTCACGCGAGACCGCGATAAAGACCCGCAACCTGCGGCGCCGTCCATTCGCTTCGCTGTGCGTGTTCAGCGAGCGCTTCTTCGGTGAGTGGGTGCAGGTCGAAGGGCCGGTGGAGATCGTCTCGTTGCCCGAAGCGATGGATGGGCTCGTCGACTACTACCGTCGGATCTCCGGCGAGCACCCCGATTGGGACGACTACCGCGCCACGATGGTGCGTGACAAACGGGTGCTGATCGCGGTCACCGTGGAGCGTGCCGGTCCCGACCGTTCCGGATAGCAGCGAAGTTCGCATGAGCCTCGGGGACGCGACCGGTACGACGCCGGACTCATCGCGTCGACAGGTCGAGCGGCCCGATCACGAGCTCGCCCGACGCCTCGGCGAGTTCCTTGCCGGCTGGCTTGGCACGTGGCCGCCGACGACGCTCCTCGACGTCGCGTCGTCGCCCGCCCGTTCGGAGCCGGGATGGGATGGCGTCATCCGACC
>JBAVUF010000228.1:0-3151 GCA_049696635.1 Acidimicrobiales bacterium
TCACCGGGCTCACCGATGACTACGAACACGCCGGCCGGGTCATCTACGAGATCCTCGACCGAGCCGTTCACCCATCAGGCTTGAACGGGTCCCAGGACTACGACGCATTCCTTTCCCTCGGCGCGACGTACAAGCAGCTCGAGGCGTCCGTCGGTGAGTTCGGGATGGCGACGCTCGAGGCCGCGACGATCGGCCTCGAGAGCACTACCACGTCCACCTACCAAACGATGGCGACGGACCTGAAGAGCCTCGGATCACAGCGTGACGCGCTCGCGGCGACGATCGAGTCGGACCTAGAGAGCGTCGAGTTCCACGGCGGCAGCCTGTCTGCCGCGCAGGCGGACGCGCTGACCACGCAAGCGCGGGCGCTAATCAGTCAGGCGGAAAGCCTGCCGGGCAAGCTGTAAACGGACAGAGGCGCGCGGCTGGCGCCTCCCTTGCAAGAGGGACTGGGGCTATTCCCCAGTCCCTCTTGTGTCGTTCGACACGATCGAAGTGGCACGAGGAAACACCCGGACGCTCGTCGCGAAGAACAGCTCACGCGGGAGCGGATCGCGCCACCGAACGCGATCACTCGCCTTCAGTGTGCCCCTCGGTGAATGCTGCACGCCGCAGCAACCGCGGCAAATGAAACGCTTCGTCTCGGTGGTGACGCGTTGAATCCCGCCAGCTTTGACCACGGCTGAATATCCGAGTAGCTGGCGACTTCAACGTCGCCTTCGCCCGCTTCGCGATACGTTTCCTTCGCAAAGCGCGATTCATCGAGATGCCGACCAGACTGAGGACCGATGCTGCGATTCGTGACGCGTTCACGCTCGGAACGAACTTTGCGTCACCGTCGCGGACGACATATACGCCGATCGGGTAGACGACGCCGCCGAATCCTCCGCCTTCGCCCTTTTCTCCGTCGGGTCCATTCCCGGCGCCGCTGCCACCTCCTCCGAGGACGATCGCGACTGGGATCACCGCCGATCCGTCGTTCTCATAGGCCGAACCGAATGCCCTGCCGACCGAGATGTGCTCGCCGAACCGATTTACGAGTTCCCTCGCGTCCATCGCACCTCCTCCTTTGACCTGCGCCATCCCACACCCCAGGTCCCGCCCGCACGATCGAAACGCGAGTGGCACCCGGGCACCGCGGCATCATTCTTCGCCCGAAGTCAGCTGCTTTGTCATCGGGCGTAATCGTCGGACACGATGGACTCCGCGAACAGGGCTCTTGTTCCCGACGACGAGCCCCTCTTCGGAAGGGCTACCCAGGAGCGCGGTCGACGCAACCATTTGTGTCACGCAAGCGACTCGAGCCAGCTGCTCGGCGCGCTCCGGCGTCACCGGCCGGACGCAAACGATCCCGCGAAGTCGCGCACCTTCGGAACAACCTCGTCACCAAGCGCGCGGACTTGCACGTCGACATCGTCGCCTTCGGGGACAAGGTTGAATCCACTGAATCCCATCTCGACGAAGCGATTGAGCCCCTCGACGACGCGCTTTGACTCTCCGACGAGTGACCCCGCGTCTGCGGTCCCGTCCCGTCCGAGGTGGATCCCCAGATTGAGCACACAGCGCACATCGTGTTCGCTCCGCCCGGCGACGAGCGCCGCTTCGACGACCCGCGCACGCATCACCGGCAGCTCGTTTTCCGGGCCGTATCCGAGCGAAGGGATCCAACCGTCAGCGAGCGTCCCTGCCAGCGCAAGTCCGCGCCGGCCGAAGGTGCCGAGCCAGATCGGAATCCTCCGCTCGGGTTTCGGATCGAGCTGCAGGTTTACGACCCGATAGACCTCGCCTGAATAGGAGAACGCCTCGCCGCCCCAACACCCACGGGTGATCCGCACCGCCTCCTCGAGCGCCGTCGTCCGATCGGCAGCGGAGCTCGAGGAGACCCCGAGATGGGCAAGCTCGTCAGGTGATCCCCCCGAACCGAGGGCGAGGATCACCCGTCCACCGGACAGCCGATCGAGCGTCTCGCAGGCCTTCGCGACGACGGCCGGCAACCGGAGCGGCACCGAAAGGACCCGCGGCGCGACCGCGATCCTTTCGGTCTTCGCCGCGATCCAACTGAGCAGGGTCCACGCTTCACGGACGGGTCCGCCCACCGCCGGATGATCGTTCACCGAGACGAAGTCGAAACCGGCGCGCTCGGCCTCCCGGGCGTCACGGATCGGATCGGAGCCGGCACCCGCCGAGATCGAAACGTTGCAACCAAAGATGAGTCTGCTCATTTCTCGACCACCGCCTTATCGCTCGCCTGATATCCGAACACCGGCAAAAGTCGCTGGACGAGCGGGCCGATCACGAGCGCGTAGGCGACCGTTCCCACTCCGACAGTCCCACCAAGCGCGAAACCGATCTTCAATGCGGTGAGTTCGATCGCCGTTCGCACGACGCGGATCGAATACCCGCGTTCGGCGATGCCGACCATAAGACCGTCGCGGGCACCCGGTCCGAACCGGGCACCGATATAGAGCGCAGTCGCAATCGCGTTCAGCGAGATCCCAAAGACCAGCCAGAGCGAACGCAGCACGAGACCGGTGGGCGAGCGGAGCTGATCCAGGAACACGTTGGCGAAAACGCCGACGAGGACGACGTTGCTCACGGTCCCGAGTCCTGGTCGAAGTCGGAGCGGGATCCACAACAGAAGGACCGCGGCGCTCACCACGATGACCACCCAACCGATCTGCAAACCCATCCGCCTTGCGAGGCCTTGGTGAAGGACGTCCCAGGGCCCAAGCCCGAGGCGGGCGCGGACCATCAACGCCAGACTGAGTCCGAATCCGGCGAGACCGAGGTAGAGGCGCACGAGGCGCCAGAGCGTGCGACTCGTGAACACTGCGTCCGGCGCGATCGCGAAGGCAGCGGGATCCGTTCCCTTCACTGACATGTCAGCTATTATAGGTACCATGGTTTCTGACACGTCAACAATCTCCTCGACGAAATGGCTCACCCTCGACGAGCAGCAGGCATGGCGGAACTACCGCCGCATGCGCCAGCTGCTCGACCTCCAGCTCGCCCGCGACCTCGAGCGGGACTCCGGGCTTTCGGAGCCCGACTACGACGTGCTCACGACGCTCACCGAGCGTGACGACGCGCGCTGGCGGATGGGCGACCTCGCGACGCGGCTTTTGTGGTCAACGAGCCGGCTCGCCCACCA
>JBAVUF010000229.1:0-9690 GCA_049696635.1 Acidimicrobiales bacterium
ACTCGGGCGCGCGCCGTCGCGACGACCTGCTGCGCTTCAAACGGGCGACCGGCGAGGACGTGCGCTTCGGCGAGAAAGCCGTGCGCTTCAATCCCCGCCAAGGCCCCGGCCGCCGGATCTTGGGCCTCGATCGCTCCTTTGAGTAGGTCAGTGGCGTCTTCATCCAAGCCCAGCTCGGCGGCGACGCGGCCGAGCTGAGTCACGGCGGCCAGTTCCAAGGTTGCGTACCCGAGGCCCCGGAAGGTTTTCGTGGCGCGTCGAAGCGCCGCATTCGCTTCGTCGAGACGTCCCTGATTTCCGAATATCTCACCGACGTTCATCTCAGACATTGCCGCGCTCGCAATGTCACCCGCGCTGAACGAGACCTCGGCGGCCCGGCGAAGCAGGCTTATGGCGTCTTCCCAGCGACCTTCGAAGAAAGCAAGCAGTCCGAGGTTGCTCAACGCCACACCGACGAGTCGGCGGTCGCCGAGCCGTTCGTAGATCTCGAGCGCGAGCGAAAGGTGGGTCGCCTCGTTCGCCCTTCCGAGAAACAGCAGTGCCTCGTCCATGAGCGCATGGGCACGCGCCGCGGCCCGCAGCTCGCCGACCGGTTGCGCCCGCTCGACGACCTCGCGGCTCAATCGCAGCGCATCATGCAATCGGCCCTGACGCGCACGAATCTCCGCCTTCCCGACGAGGAGTTGCACGGCCACCTCCTGGGCGCCATCCCCGCCTTCCAGCTCCAGCCTGGCGAGGGCGCGGTGCACGAGTCGGATCGACGACCGATATTTGCGTTGGAATTCGCCGACCACGCGCGCCCATCTCTCCATGTTCCTGCCCCAGGCCACCGGGTCCGCGGTGACCAGCTGCGCGGCCTTGCGATAGGCGTCTTCTGCCCGCCGGTAGTAGCCGAGCGAAAGGCGCGCCTCTCCGAGCTCCCTCCATTCGGCGGCGACCTCGCCAGCCGCAACCCCGGGAAGGAACCTCGCGGCGTCAACGGCGCGTTCGAGTTGGAGGGCAACCTCAGCGGGGGCGAACATCAGTTGCGCTCGCTTCCCTGCGAGGCGGGCATACCGCCAGGTCTTTCCCCATTCCTGCGCTCGTGAGAAGTGCAGGGAAAGCACGTCGGCCCGACTCTCCGTATCGGACCCGGCGCGCCGTTCGACGATCCGGCCGGCCGCGCCGTGCAACTCTCGGCGCCTCCTGTAGGAGAGCCCCTCGTAAGCGGCCTCTCTGATGAGGGCGTGGCGGAATTGCAGCCGTCCGTCTCCCGAGCTCGCGAGGTAATCCCCCAAGTCACGCCGCATGGTGACGTCGAACTCGAGACCCTGGCTCTCGAGCACCTCCGACAACAGCTGCTCCTCGAAGTCGCGACCGAGGACCGCCGCCTGTCGAAGCACCTGTCGCGCGCGCGGCGCCAGCCTGTCGATGTCCCGATTGGCCACCACATCGAGCGACTCGGGCAGAGATTCGGAGCCGCTCACACGCGCGAACCTCACGAGCTCCTCCAAGAACAGTGGACTGCCTCCCGCTCGCGAAACGATGACCTCGTTCTCATGTGGCCTGAACGGCGCGGCAGCCGTTGCCGAATCGAGGAGAGCATGTGCAGCCTGTTCCGGGAGCGGACGGAGCTCGATCGTCGCATCGGCGGCTGGACGGAAACCACCAGCCACGTTCCGGCGATTGACGATGACGAGCCATCGCCGGCCCGAGGCGGCCGTGGACAACCGCTCCGCGAGCGCCGATGTCGCCTCGTCGAACCAGTGGGCGTCCTCGGCAAGAACGATGAGTGTCTCGTGCACGACGCCGTCAAAGAGCTGCACGAGCAGGTCCGCGGTACGGTCTCTGCGGAACTCGGGAGCGATCGCGGCGCTCTCGGGGGTGTCGGCGAGATCGACATCGGTGATCGGTGCCAACAGCGGCGCAAACGGTGCCGTCTCTGGACCGAGCGTTGCGACAAGCTCCGAGAGCTGAGTGGCCGCGAGCCGCGGGTCGTCCGCGGAGAACCCGAGCAACCTCGGCAGCGTGCGCCGAAGAGGCAGATATGGAGTCCCGTCGCCGTACGGCTCGCCTTGCAGCACCAGTGCGACAGCGTCGGGGTGCCCGCTCAAAAGCTCCTCTGCGAGCCGGCTCTTTCCGAGTCCCCGTTCTGCCTCGACGAGAACGACGCGGCCGTTGCCGGACTCGGCCGATGAGAACGCCTCCTCGAGTTGATCAACCTCTGCTCGGCGGCCGACGAAGGGCAGGTTCGACCGGACCTCTGGGTTGATGCCCTGCGCGGCACCGAGCGCGTATGCCTGGACCGGATCGGACTTTCCTTTGACGTGGAACGGCGGCACGACCTCTGTGACAAACAGCGTCTGCGAGCGGTCGAGCACGCCGGGGGTGGAGAGAATGACGCCACCCGGCGCTGATGCCATCAACCTCGCTGCCAGATTGACCGTGTCGCCCATGACGGTGAACGTCCGACGGAATTCCGCGCCGATCTCGCCTGCGAAAACGTGGCCCCGATTGACGCCGATCTGAAGGCCAAGTCGAAGGCGACTGTCGACGATGCGACGCAGGGCACGGAGCATGCGTCCCTCGTCGTCGTCGCCTCCGGTCGGAACTCCGGCGACAAGGATGATCTTGCCGCCGTTCTTGTCGAGGTCGCTCGCGAGGAACGTAACCCTCTCCAAGTCGACCGCCTGCTGGATCGCTGTCACCGTCTCTTCGAGCACGGCAGCCGTCGTCTCGGGTCCCTCGTCGGCGAGGAGATCGTCGACGCCCGTGTACTTCACGAAGGCGACCGTCGCCAATCGATGTTCGGATTCGACCGCCATGGATCCGAGATGGCCCCGCAGACCGACTGGCAGGTGCGCGGCGACGGCGTCTCTAGGCACCGGCCTCATCGGCAGCGGGCCCGGACCTTCGGCGACGACCCGGCGCGTGCGCACGAGGAAGCCGGCGTCCTTCGCGGCACCGACGGTGCCTGACGCAAGCGAACTCGCCGTTGCCGCGCTCACGACGATTTCGCCCGCCACAGCGGTCTGCTCCATCTTCACGGTTTCCGACGCCGCCGGACCGGAGATGAGCAGCTCTCGGTGCGAAGATCCGACCATGAACAGATGCACCGTGCCGCTGTGGATGCCGACCGACATACGCAGGTTCAGGCGACCCGCGCCCAGCTCGGTTCGCTGGGCGTCGCGAAGGGCCGCCCGCATCGCCACCGCAGCGTTGACGGCGCACCGTTGACTGTCGGCTCCCGGGAAGAGCAGGAGGAGCGCGTCGCCGCCGAACTTGAGCAGGCTGCCGCCTTGCTCGGCGGCGATGGCGAGCATGCGGGAAAAGACGTGATCGAGGACCCCGGTCAGCTGCTCCGTTCCCACGCGGCCGCGCCGCGCGAGGCGCTCGGACAAGGCCGTGAAGCCCGAGATGTCAACGAAGCACAGCGAAGCGTCGATCTCGCGCCAGCGCCTGCCGTCTGAGTTGAGGTCCCATTCGACGGCTGGTCTCGGCAGGTAACGGTCGAGGTCGCTGACCTCCGGTCGGCCCACCCCCCGCTCCTCCCGACAACGACTGCTGGATTCCGCTCGGACAATAGACACCGCCGGGGCGGGTGCCCAGACCTTTCGCGTTTTGGGTCGAATCAGATGAGAAAGCGCAAAGGAGTGCGCATCCTCTACGAGCGCGCTCGGTCAGCGGCAGCCGCCGTCGGGTCCGCGTGAGTCCGGATCAGGCGGACGCCGACGTCGATTGGACGATCAGCAACATCCGGGAATTTCACTCACCATTGGAGCGCTCTGACGGAGTCGTAGCTCGGCGACGGAGTGTGGAATCCGAGTCCCTGTCAGGCAACATCGCTAACTTGGCGATGCCAAGGTCCCTTTCTAGGCGGGAGACCTCGGCGCTGTCACCGTCTTCTCCGAGTCGCTTGGCGAGGGAAAGAAGGACAAGTACGTCGTAGTCGGCGCCGGTCTCGCGTGCGCGCTGGGCGAAACGATTGAGTTTTGAGAGCGGCACCGAGCGGTCCCCGGAAGACACGGCAAGCGTGAGTTCCACGCGATCGAGGAGCGCCTGATGTGAATCTTCCGAGCTCGCGCGTCCGATCCTGCGCGCTTGCGCGAGTGCAGTCCTCGCTTCGTCGAGCCGACCTGCGAACACAAGGATCTCTGCCAAGCGGGCGCGCGCCTCGATCGACTCGGCGCGGGCACCGATCGTGTCGAACGTCGTCACGGCGAATTGTTCGAATTCGATCCCGTCATCGACATCGCCGAGGAACGCTCGCGCGCGACCGAGCTGCATCGCCGCCGCGGCGGCCATTTGACGGTGCCCGAGTGATTCGAGCGTCCGGCGGGCAGGAACGAGCAACGCCACGGCGTCGTCGAGGTACCCCTGGTTCACGCGTAACTCCGCGAGTTTCATGTCGGCGATTGCCGCTCCCGCTAGGTTGCCCGCCCTGACGGAGGCGTCTGCGGCGCGAAGGATGAACTCGGCCGCCATCTCCCACTTCGAATTGAGAAGCGCGATGTTGGCGAGACTCAAAAGCGTGGCGGCGACTTGCAAATGGTCACCGAGCTGTTCGTAGAGCTCGAGCACGCGGTTTGTGTGAGTCGCCTCTTCGCCGCGACCCATCTGGATGAGACAGGCGTCGAGAACGAAGAGAGCGCCGGCGAGGGCGCGCCAATTGCTGGCCGCTTCGGCATGCCCGATCGCCAGCTCGCTACGGGCGACGGCTTCGACTAGACGCCCTTCTCGCCAACGCACCTCGGCCTCGCGGGCGAGCAACTGCGCGCGAGCAAAATCGACATCAGCTTCGTTCGATCGCGCTCTGTCGAGTTGGACGAGCGCGAGTCGGATCTCTCGGATCGCGGCCGGTGATCGCCTCAGGAACGCACTCTTGATGAACGCTCGGCGGTCTGATACTTCGGCTTGCCGCAAAGCGTCGCGCTTCATGGCGAGAACGGATTGACCGTATGCGAAATCGGCGCGCTCGTACTCCCCGAGCAGCTCGAACGTCGCGCCGAGGTCAGCCTGCACGTTCGCCAACTCTTCGGGGTCGACCTTCTTAAGGCGCCGCGCTGCGGTCAACGCCCGTTCCAGGTGTACGACGACCTCGCTCGGCGCGCGGGCATCCTGCGCGGTTCGCGCAGCGAAGCGGGCATATCGCCAAGTGCGCTCCCAGTCCTGCGCAGCGCTGTAATGGCTCGACAGCGGCGCGGCGACTTCGTCGATCGACTGGGCGGCAAGGGCGATCGTCTCGGCAACCCGACGGTGCAGTCGCACGCGGGTCTGGAAGGGCAAGCTCTGGTAAGCGGCGTCACGCAGCACCGCGTGGCGGAAATGCAGCACCCCTTGCTCGCCGCGCAGGATTTGAGTCTGCAGACCGAGAAGCGGGTCGCCACCGACGTCGACTTCTTCGTCGGTGAGGAGTTGGAAAAGGAGGCGCGCCGAAAACGTCAGCCCGAACAACGAAGCGAGTTGCACAACGTGCCGCGATGAAGCATTCAACAGGTCGATCTCTCGCTTGGCGACCGCTTCGAGCGAGTCCGGCAGCGGTTCGGTGTCGGTCGTGTGAACGATGCGAAGCAGCTCTTCTAAGAAGAGCGGATTGCCCCCCGCCTTCGCGACGACGCTTCTTATCTCCTGAGGACGAAGTGGGACCCCCTCAGTTGCCGCCTCGACCAGCCGACGAGAAGTGGTTTTGTCGAGCGGGCCGAGCGAGAGGCGCAGCTCGGCTTCTGAGGGATCGAACCCTCCGGAATCAGATCGACGAACGGTGCAGACGAGCCAGGGACGCAACGACGCCGCTTTCGCCAATAGATCACAGATCGCCGCCGTCGTGCCGTCAAACAAGTGGGCGTCCTCGGCGACAACGAGCAAGGTTCCCGGGCACGCGAGCTCGAGTAGCTCGACAACCAGGCTCGCGAGCCGTTCGCCCACGAATTCTGCCGCTACCGCTTCGCTCTCCGGAGTCGGAGCGACGACTGCGTCGAAAACCGGTGCGAGAAGCGGCGCGAACGGCACGAGGCCCTGTCCCAGAACCTCAAGCGCGGCAGACAGCTGACGGCCAGCACTCGCTCGGTCGCGCGCCTCGATACCGAGGAGGCGGCGCAGCGCGCCACGCACCGGCAGATACGGAACGGAGTTGCCGTACGTCTCGCCCCGAAAAGAAAGGACGGTGTCTGCGGGCGCCGCCGCGTTCAGAAACTCAGTGAGCAGCCGGGATTTGCCCACGCCGCGCTCGCCTTCGATGACGACGGTCGACCCGGATCCTTCTCGCGCCTGCGTGAACGCACCGAGCAAGCGCGCGAGTTCCTTGTCGCGTCCGAGAAAAGGAAGCGAGCCATATGGCGTCTGTCTTGGCCCGGCCGCCGCGCCAACACGGTATGCCTGAACCGGCGCCGCCTTGTCCTGTGCCCTGAAGGGTTTGAGGATGCTGGTGGAAAAGATGGTGTTCGCACGTTCGAGGACGCCAGCTGTCGCGAGGATCCCACCCGGCGGCGCGGCCGCCATCAAGCGGTCGGCGACTTTCAAGGTGCCGCCGATGACGGTGATCATCCGGCGATACTCGGTGCCGACGTCGCCGACGAACACGAGGCCCCGGTTCACACCGATTCGGATCGAAAGCGGCAGTGATTGCTCGACGACTCCCCGAGCGCTGCGAAGGACGCGACCTTCGTCGTCGTCCTCCTGTCCGGCCGACACCCCGGCGACGAGGATGATCTTGCCGCCGTTCGTGTCAACGTCCGAAGCGAAGAAGCTGACCTGCTCCGCGTCGGCGGAGGCTTGGACGGCGCTGACGACCGAATCGAGCGCGACCGCCGTCGCGTCCGGACCTGACTTCAAGAAAAGGTCATCGACGCCTTCGAACTTCACGAAGGCAACGCTCGCGGTTCGATATTCCGATTCGCCGCGACGCTCGGCGAGTCTCGCGCGCAACCCAACCGGGATCGCCGCCTCGATCGAAGCCGGGTCGACGTCACGCGCCAGGCTCGGGCCCGGACCCGATTCGTCGATCTGCCGCCAGCGCAACAGTCTCCCCTTGCCCTTCGCGTCACCCACCGCCCGCGCCGGCAATCGATCCGCGGTGTCGAGGCTCACGACAATCTCGCCTGCCTCCGCCTCCTGTTCCATCCGAATCGTCGAGGTCGCAACCGGTCCGGCGACGACGAGCTCGCGATGCAGGTTGCCGACGCGAAACAGATGGAGGCCGCCCGAGTGGATGCCGACCGACATTTTCAGATTGACGCGACCGGCCGACGTCGGCAGCCTCCTCGCTTCTCCGAGAGCGGCGCGCATCGCGACGGCCGCCTGCGTCGCGAACAGCGGGTGGTCGTCGCCGGCGAACGCGAAGAACAAGCGCGCGTCGCCACCGGATTTGAGGAGGGAGCCGCCCTTTTCGTTCGCGATGCCGAGCAGGCGGGAGAGGACGCGGTTGAGGACCTCGGCGAGTTCTCCGGCTCCGGTCCGCCCCTTGCCGGCGAGGTTCTCCGAAAGCGCCGTGAAGCCCGAGATGTCGACAAAGCAACACGTCGCGTCGAGCTCGCGCCACAGCGCATCCGACGCCTCGAGACCCCACTCCGCGGCTACACGCGAAAGGTACGGGGCGAGGCTCGCCGAGACCGAACGGTCCTCCACGTCCCAAGCCTCGCGCTCAGAAAGCGGCCAATTGGCGAATAGGTCTGGTTACGACGTCAGGGCACCGTCGGCTCGGCAGACCACTGAGACGAATCGAAGGTCAGACGGAATCTGAAGTTGTGTCAACAATGAGGACATCACATTCGGCGTGGTGTGCGACCGAGTTCGGCACGCTGCCAAGCACGCGTTTCGCCCCGCGCATGCCTTTGTTCCCGACGACGATCAGGTCAGCACCGACGCGCCGCGCGACACGGACGATTGCCTCTGCCGGGTCACCGGTTGCGGCATGCACCTCCACCTCGACGCCGGCTGTTTTGCCGATGCGCTCGAGCTCGGCGAGAAGCATGTCGGCCGGATGGGTCGTCGCCGTGTACCGGAACTCCTCGGGGAGGTTCAGGTCCGGGGCTCGAACGGATTCCGGTTTGTACGCCGTCGCGATGTGGAGCTTGGCGCGGAACGTCTTGGCGAGATCCGCGGCGGCTTGCACCGCTTTCAGCGCGGTCTTCGAACTGTCCGCTCCGACGAGCAGATTTTGGTACACGTGGCCCCCTCACACCAAAACGACTGATCGTTTGCCGGCTCGCGCGACCGATCGAACACGACGGTGAGCGGCGGACTCGCTGGCGGAAAGACCGTATCAGAGGGACGAAAATCACAACCGCCTGCACAGGGGAGACGGACAAACCCGGGCGACCGCCCACCGCGAGTCCCCGGCCACCGGTTACCCCTTCAGAGCGGAAAACGCCCTACCGTGAAGAACGTGCCTCGTGATCAAGAAGCCGAGATCCGCGCGCTCGCCGCCGACCTCGACCAGAAAGCGAAGCGGCGCCTGCGCGACGTCGCCTCGTCGACGTGGTGGAACGAGCGGCTCATGGGTGCTGCGATGGCGAGCCCCGAGTTCAAGACGCAACTCTTCCGCTTCGTCGACGTCTTCCCGGCAACAACGGACGCCGATGACGTCCTCCGTCACCTCGACGAGTACCTGATCGGCGCGAAGCCGCCCCGGTCGCTGCGGGCGGCCTTGTCCGCCGCCGGTTCCGTGCCCTTTGGCACCCGGCTCGCCGCCTTCGCGGCGCGACGAGGGATCACGCGGATGGCACACCAGTTCATCGTTGGCGCCGACCCCGAAGACGCCGTGCGAGAGCTCGAGAAAAGCTGGCGGCGCGGCGTCGCGTTCACCGTGGACGTCCTCGGTGAAAAGACCGTCAACGATGACGACGCCGACCGCTACGCCGCCCGCGTCGACCGCTTGCTCCGCGTGACCCTTTCTCGTTCGACCTCGTGGCCAGGCAACACGGTGCTCGAGCGCGACGACCTCGGGCCGATTCCGCGCGTGAACATCAGCGTGAAGCCGACAGCGCTCTCCGCCCATTACTCAGCGCTAACCCGCGCCGCCGGCATCGACGAGGCGGCGGCGCGACTGCGACCGATCCTGCGCCGCGCCAGGAACGAAGGCGCGCTCGTGAACTTCGACATGGAGCACGAGGAGGTGAAGGACGTCACCTTGGAGCTGTTCCGCGGCCTCCTCGCGGAGGACGAGTTCACCACCTTGAACGCCGGAATCGCTCTGCAGGCGTATTTGAAGGAAACGCGCAACGACCTCGAATCGATCATCGAGCTCTCCGCTTCGCGGTCCGTGCCTCTCACGGTGCGGCTCGTGAAAGGCGCCTACTGGGACACCGAGACCGTGCAGGCGAAGGCGGAGCATTGGCCGATCCCGGTCTTCGAGCACAAGCCCGAGACCGACGCGAGCTACGAGGAATGCACTCGCCTTTTGCACGACCACCACGGCGAGGTCCGCGCCGCGTTCGGCAGCCACAACCTGCGATCGATCGCGCACGCGATCGTTTCGGCGCGTGCACGGAACATCCCCGATGACGGCTACGAGTTCCAGATGCTCCACGGCATGGCCCAGCCGATCCACGAGGCGGTGCGCGCATCGGGCTCCCGTCTCCGCGTCTACGCACCGGTCGGCGAGCTCGTGCCGGGCATGGCCTACCTCGTGCGGCGGCTGCTCGAGAACACGGCGAACGAGAGCTTCGTACGCGCCCGCCTCTCGAGCCGCGCACCGCTCGACGCGCTCGTCGC
>JBAVUF010000230.1:0-2069 GCA_049696635.1 Acidimicrobiales bacterium
CGGTGAAGTAGTCGAGGCCCTCGGCGTCGAAGGGGGCGATCGAGGCGAGGCTCACCACGGCGCAGATCAGGTCTGGCGCGCGCGCCGCGCAGGCGAGCACGTGCGGTCCCCCACCCGAGATACCCCAACTCGCCATGCGCTCGATGCCGAATGCGGCCGCGATCGCCCGCACGTCCTCGACGCAATCGACCACCCGCCGACCGGGGTGGGGGCTCGAGCCGCCGTAGCCGGGTCGGTCGTAACTGAGCAGGTGGATACCACGTTTTGTGGCGTCCTCGAGGCAGGGGGAGCAATGGAGTCGAGAGTTCGGGGTCCCCCAATGCACGAGCACGGGAGGGCCGTCCGGATCTCCGCCCGAGTCGACGCAGAGCTTGCGTCCGTCTTTGGTGCCGACCAGGGTCGTTCGCACCGGCATCGTGCGAAGCTACAGCAGTCGCGAACAGGTAGCCGGATCCAGCGGCAATTGTCTCAAGACGCCACCTCGAGATCAGATGGTCGACCTACTGCCTTATCAGCCGACCTGCGCCGTGGGCCGGACAAGGATCTCGTTGAGTGTCAGGCGTCGAGGCCGCGTGACAGCGAAAGCGATGATGCCGGCAATGTCCTGGGCTGTGATTGCGACCGCTTCGTAGAACTGCTCTGCCGCCAGTTTGGCGTCTGCGTCGGTGATGTGCTCGGTGAGCTCGGTCGCGACGGCACCGGGCTCGACGACGATCACGCGGACGTCGGGCTGGATTTCTTGTCGTCAAAACGGCCCCGGCTCGACTGCAATCAATCTGCCACCAAAGGCGTCCCTAGCAGTTGACGGGAGGGATCGCTGTCGTCGAGGTGAAGCGGAGCGTGAAGCGACGATCCCTCGCCGTCCGCGGATCGAGCCGCGTGTTTGTCCAAGGGCGCGTAACGCAGAACAACCTCTAGGGCTAGCTAGCGCCTCCGTGAGCCCGGTGAGCACGTAACGCGCTCGTCGAAACCGAAGACAGAAAGCGAGGAACAGATGAACGGAAGATCCATCCTTTTTCGAGCAGCAATCGCCCTACTCGCCGGAGCGACGATCCTCATCGCCCCGTCGGTCGTTGCCGGTGCAGCGGCCGACAACCCCGCCAACGGCTCGAGCAGACAAGTCTTGTTCGTCCAGACCAACGGCGCGAGCGGAAACGAAGTCCTCGTCTACGAGATCGCACACAATGGCACCCTTACTCAGGTTGGTGCGTATCCGACGGGCGGACTGGGCGGTCAAACGGCCCCGACGACCCCGCCGGCCAACCACTCTGACTACCTTTCGTCGCAAGGATCGCTTCTTTACGACCCTGAGCAGGGCCTTTTGATCGCGGTCAACGCTGGGAGCGACTCGATCTCGGTCTTTCGCGTTCTCGGCGAGCGTCTCTCGTTGCGCGAGATCTTGCCGTCGGGCGGTGAGTTCCCTGCCAGCATCGCGATCTCTCACGACCTCGTCTATGTCCTCAACGCCGGTGGGGAGGGGGCCGTCTCGGGCTACTACGTCGTCGGAGGTTTCCTCATCCCTATACCCGGCTCGACACGGGAACTCGGACTTGGAAACACCAACCCGCCGAACTTCTTGACGTCACCTGGACAGGTCGCATTTTCACCTGATGGCTCTCAGCTCTTGATCACCACCAAGGAGAGCACGAACTCGATCGACGTCTTCCACGTCGGTCCGTTTGGACAGCTCTCGGCGCCCCCGGTCGTGAACACTCCGTCGACCACCCAACTGCCCTTCTCGCTCACGTTCGCGCCCGACGGACTAGCGGTCGTGGGGCAGGCCGCCACGAGTTCGCTTGCCACTTACACGCTCTCGAGTAATGGAACGTTGACGAACCAGGCGACGCTCTCCGATGGACAAACGGCTCTCTGCTGGGTAACAGAAGCCGGCGGCTTTTACTACGTCGCGAACACTGGTACTAATAACGTCAGCGCGTACAGAGTCTCCTCGTCGGGCGCGCTCTCGCTCGTCGGGACGACAGGAATCGTCGCGAGCACCGACGCCGGACCGATTGACATGGCCGCGACCCCCGACGGTTCGACGCTCTATGTCGAAGCTGGACTCGCGG
>JBAVUF010000231.1:0-5853 GCA_049696635.1 Acidimicrobiales bacterium
CCCAGCGACGGCGAGGTGGGCGAAGCGCGGGTTCGCGCGCGCGTCGATGAGCGCGCTCAACACGGCCTCGCCGAGCCCGCCGGCCGGATAGTGGTCTTCGGTGACGATGATCCGACCGGCGGTTGCCTGGCACGCCGCGACGAGGGTCGCCTGGTCGATCGGCTTCACCGAGTAGCAGTCGATGACGCGCGCCGCGATGCCTTCGCCGGCGAGCTGGTCGGCGGCGGTGAGACTCTCGTGCACTGTGACCCCAGCGCCGACCAGGGTCACCACGTCGGCCGGACCCGAACGGAGCACTTTTGCGCCGCCGATCGGGAATTCCTCGTTCTCGGAGTAGAGCACCGGGTACGCCCCGCGGGTAGTGCGGACGTAGGAGATCCCCGGGCGGTCCGCCGTCTGCAGCACGAGCGCGACGGTCGAGGGCGCGTCCGAGGGGTAGAGCACCGTCGAGTCGTTCACGGCGCGCATCTCCGCTAGGTCCTCGAGCGCCATCTGTGACGGACCGTCGGAGCCGATCTCGACACCCGCGTGCGAGCCCGTCAAGTGGATTGCGACCTCCGAGATCCCTGCCATGCGGATGAAGTCATAGGCGCGCGAGAAAAATGCCCCGAAGGTCGCGGCGAACGGCACATAGTTGCGCACCGCGAGTCCGCAGGCCGCGCCGAGCATCAGTTGCTCGGAGATGAAAGCCTCGAAGTAGCGGCCGGGCGCGACCTTCTCGAACGCTTCGGAGTGGGTCGAGTTGCCGACCTCGGCGTCGAGCACGACGACCTCCGGCCGCGCGGAGAGCGCGACGAGGGCGTCGCCGTAGGCGACGCGCGTCGCGACCTTGTCCCCGGGCGCGTAATGCGGTCGTTCGATCCTCGCGTGCGGGTTCGGCGTGATCGCCGGCTTCCCCTTGTCGGGCATCGGCGAGTTGACGATGATCGAGGTCGGTCCTCCGAGTGCCGCGATGGCGCGCTCGGCGAGGTCCGGGGGCAGCGCAACGCCGTGCCAGCCGTTCTTGTCCTCGACTTCGGGGACGCCCTTGCCTTTGATCGTGCGGGCGAGGATGACGCTTGGGCGCGGCGCCGATCCGGCGTCGGAGAACGCCGCGTCGATCTCTTCGAGATCGTGGCCGTCGATCACGATCGGGTGGCATCCGAACGCGGACACCCGCGCCGCGTAGGCGTCGAGATCCCAGCCGAGCTCGGTGGGGCCACGCTGACCGAGCCGGTTCACGTCGATGATCGCCGTGAAGTTCGACAAGTCGTAGTAGCCGGCCTTGTCGAAGGATTCCCACACCGAACCCTCGGCGAGCTCGGAGTCTCCGCACAGCGCGAAGACGCGGTAGGGGAGTTCATCCAGGTACTTTCCGGCGATCGCGACCCCGACCGCGGCCGCGACGCCGACACCGAGCGAGCCGGTGGCGAGGTCGACCCAGGGCAGCACCGGGGTCGGGTGTCCCTGCAGGCGGGCGCCGAAGCGGCGATAGGTCTGCATCAACTCGTCCTCGCTCACGACGCCGACCGCCCGGAACACCGAGTAGAGCAGTGGCGACGCGTGACCCTTCGAGAAAATGAGGTGGTCGTTTTCGGGACGCTTTGGTTCGGACCAGTCGTAGTGCAGGTGTCGCGTCGCCAACACCGCTAACAAGTCGGCAGCCGAGAGCGAGGACGTCGGGTGTCCCGCTCCGACTGCTGTTGTGCAGCGGATCGAGTCGACCCGGAGCTGGCGGGCGAGGTTCGCGAGCGCTTCGAGTTCGTCAGGTGTCATGGCAACCTCTTGGCGATCGGCGGCGACAGGTTCGCCTGGGACGTTATCGAGATGTGACGAAATCGTCGCTCGCGCCGAGCTGCGCGGTGGCCGCCGTTTCTTCTTTCAACGAGAACAGCGCCCGCAGCGCACCGACCAGCGTCTCTTCGGCCTCTGAGGCCGAACGATGCAACATCGTTCGGACGTACTCCCAGCTGACCCACGAGGTGATCAGGTTCACGGTGTCGACGATCGCGCGTTGCGCCGCGCCGAAGCGGGCGAACTCCGGCTCGAACACCTTCGCAACGTGTTCGGCCCGAGCTTGCGTCGCGTTGTGGACGCCCTTTGCCATGTCGGGCGAGGACTGCTGATCGAACAGCGTCGCGCGGCGAATCGGGGTGACGGCCTCGAACAGGTCGCGACACTGCTGAGCAAGTCTGACGATCCGGTCGTCGAGCGGAAGTTTCGCGTCAATCGGCGTGAGGATCTCGAAGTGACGCTGCATGTCGAGATCGAGGGCGAGGCGACGCAGCGCCTCGACGTCTTCGAAGTGGTGGTACACGGTGCGCAGCGCCACCCCGGCTCGCGCCGCGATCTCCTGGGCGGTCGGCCGCACCACCCCTTCTGAGACGAGTTCGAGGAGTGCCTCGATCACCTTCAGCCGGGTGCGCTGACCGCGCGCCCGCCTGCCGTCGATGACGTGAAGATCACCACCAGAAGTCACCGTCGGTCCCTCCTTCGCCGATACTTTCCCTGTTCAAAATATTGGCACACCCCGAAGCAAAGTCACGTTCGCCCACCAAATACCCCGCTCAAAGCCGGGCTTAACTCGAGGTGAGGTTCTCGCGAAGCCGTCCTTGTGCCACTTCGCCCCGGATCGTCTCCGGGTGTTCTCGACTAGGCCCGGCCAGGCGGCCGCCGGCCCGCTCGCCACGTTCTTCGTCGACCCAGCCTCTCGCAGAGGAAAACCCGGACAGGTCAGCTCGTACGATGCGCCGATGCCCGGTGCGGCCCGTCGGTGAGCTCGCTCCTCGGTCCGCTGCTCTCGCTCGGTGGCGCAGAGGCGTACGCGCTGGTCGCGGCGTTGTGCTTCGGCGAGGCGGCGCTGTTCCTCGGTTTCGTTCTGCCGGGCGAAACCGCGGTGATCCTCGGCGGGGTGCTGGCGTCGGAGCACCACGTGAGCCTCGTCGGCATGTGCCTCATCGCGGTCGGTGGCGCGATCGCCGGCGACAGCGTCGGCTACGAGGTCGGACGCATCTTCGGGCCGTGGTTGTTGCAGCATCGCCCGCTGAAGGGCCGCCGCAGCGTCGAGCGAACGCGGGCGCTGATCAAAAATCGCGGTGCGGTCGGCGTCTTCATCGGGCGATTCGTCGCCGTGTTCCGGGCACTCGTTCCCGGAATCGCCGGTGTCTCCGGGATGCCGTATCGGCGGTTCCTCGTCGCGAACGCGAGCGGCGGGCTCATCTGGGGTCTCGGCTACACCTTCGCCGGTTTCGAGGTCGGCAAGGCGTACGCGAAGGTGATCACCTACGGGACGTACGTCTCGAGCTCGATCCTTGGCCTCGCCGCGATCGCACTCGTCGTTTTCGTCGTCTGGCGCCGCCGACGCGAGCACCGAAAGGACGCCGAGCCCGAGGCTTAGAAATTCGATCGAATTAGTCAAGAATCGATAACCGCCGTTATGCTCGCGGAAAATCCAGGAACGGCGGGCTGCCGCCGCGAACCGCTGAAGGAGACCCGATGGCCCTGCAACTTGGCGACACCGCGCCGGATTTCACGGCGGACTCGACCGAGGGTGAGATCAACCTCTACCAATACCTCGGCGACGGCTGGGGGATCCTGTTTTCTCACCCGAAGGACTTCACCCCGGTGTGCACGACCGAGCTCGGCGAAGTCGCGAAGCTGAAGGACGAGTTCAGCAAGAGGAACACGAAGGTCCTCGGGCTCTCGGTCGACCCGGTCTCCTCCCACAACGAGTGGAAGGGCGACATCAAAGACGCCACCGGCCAGGCGCTGAACTATCCGCTGCTCGGCGACTCGGACCACGCGATCGCCGACACGTACGGGATGATCCACCCGAACGCGAGCGACACCTTGACGGTGCGATCGGTGTTCATCATCGGCCCGGACAAGAAGATCAAGCTGATGATCACCTACCCGGCGAGCACCGGGCGGAACTTCGACGAGATCCTGCGCGTGCTCGATTCGCTGCAGCTCACGGCGAACTACCAGGTCTCGACGCCGGTGAACTGGAACGACGGCGAGGAGGTCATCATCGCTCCGGCGATCTCCGACGAAGACGCGAAAGAGAAGTTCCCAAAGGGCTTCCGGACGGTGAAGTCGTACCTGCGCTTCACCCCGCAGCCGAATCGCTGAACCGCCCGCGCGAACATTTGCGCACGTCAACAACCTTTACGAAGATGCCGGCGCTTGGGCGCCGGCATCTTCGCGTTCTCGGGCTGATGAGAGAGCGAAAGGTACGATCGCCGAGATGGCCAGCGTCCTTCGGAGGTTTGCCGATCGGGCGCTCGCGGCTCCCGCCGTCGGCAAGGACGCCTTTCTCTACGGCGGGTCGATGGTGTTCGCACTCGTTACCGCGATCGTGGCGGTCTCGGCGGACTATCGCGACTGGGGAGAGATGGCCGCCGTCGCCTACGGACTGGCTTTCCTCGTCTGCTTCGCGGCGCTGGGGGCCTCGCGTCGAGATCGGCTGTCCGCGGCTCGGGTCGGGCAGATCCGCCGGCTCGTCGTATTGGGCGTGCTCGCCGGCGCGGTCGTCGCGCCACTTGCCTCGGAGCTCGTCTGGCGCAGCGAGGCAGTTCCCGGTCAACACGCTCAGGCCGAGGTCGCCGTGGTCGAGCGGGCGGGGGACCGCCTCGCCGGCGGCGCGAACCCGTATCTGAGCCATCCGTCGACGGTCGGGATCTCGCCGTCGAGCGACGCGAAGGGAATCGACGCCGACTCGTACTACCCCTACCTGCCGGGCATGGTGCCCTTCGGTCTGCTCAACGCGACGTCGCTTCCGAAAGAGCTCGGAGACGCGCGCGTGTCGCTCAGCCTGTTCACCTTGGTGATCGCCGCGATCGCGCTCGCGACGAAGGACGCGAGCGTCGGCCGAAAAGGACGCGTCCTGCAGTTCCTCGTCATCTTGCCCTCGGGCGCGCTGCCGATCGTGACCGGCGGGGACGACATGCCGGTCATCGCGCTCATGTTGTTAGGCCTCGTCCTCGCGGCGACGCGACATCCGGTGCTGTGCGGACTCGCGCTCGGGTGTGCGGCGACGCTGAAATTCACCGCTTGGCCGGTGCTGTTGTTGGTGATGCTCGTGGCGCGCGACAAACACGGCCGTCCCGCCGGGCTGCGCTACGCGATCTCGGCGGCGTTGGTCGTCGTGCCGATCGTCGCGGTCGGGGCGCTGCCGAACCCCTCGGCGTTCTTCGTGAACGTCGTGAAGTTCCCGCTCGGGATCGCGAAGGTGCATTCACCGGCTGCGAGTCCGCTTATCGGCGAGGTGCTCGTCTCGATCTTCCCGCACGACCGACGCGCAATAACCTTCGCGCTCGTCGCCGTCGGCCTCGTCCTGATCGCGTATGGACTTAAGCGCTTCACGCCGCGTACCCCCGCGCAGGTGGCGCGCTTCACCGCGTGGGCGCTTTTGCTCGCGATCGTGCTCTTGCCGGCGACGCGCTTTGGGTACCTGATCTACCCGGCGAACCTGTTCGTCTTTTCGTACCTGATCGACGGGATCGAGGCGTCGGTCGTCAAGGCGCAGGGCTACTCCGCGTCGTTGACCTCGAACAGCCTGAGCTCGACGGAACTCGTCGGCGCGACGCTCGCGCCGCCGAGCGCAGGGCTGAGGGAGGTCGTCGCGCGGTTCACGACGACGCCCAGCTCCCAGTAGTAGCCGTCGTCGCTCGCGTGCTCGGCGAGCAGCTCGGTGCCGTTGCTCGCCGCCGGGGACGTGGTGCGATCGATCCATCCGAGCGAGCGCAGCTCGTCCTCGTAGAACGCCACGATCCGCGACGGCTTCGCGTCGACGCGGATCATCACCTGGGAGTCGTAGAGCTCGAGGCCGCCACCGACGCGCGCCGCGTTCGTGAGGCGTGAGCCGGCCGGGAC
>JBAVUF010000232.1:0-3781 GCA_049696635.1 Acidimicrobiales bacterium
GTGCAAGACGCGTCGCCAACGCGGCGTCCCGGCACTCGCCCGCGATGACGAGTTCCAAACCCTCCGGTGCGGACGGGGACCCCACCACGTCGAGGAGGTCCTCCACACCTTTATAGACCTCGATACGTCCGATGAACAGCGCCCGCACGCGGTTCCGATCAGCGTTGCGCGACAGCGGCACAGCACTTGTGGCGAGCTTGGGCACCCCAGGCCGGATGACGGCGACGCGACGAATCTCACAGCCCATCGCCGAGAGCGCCGCCATCGTGGTTCGGCTATGGACGATGACGGCTGAACAGAGAGTGGTGAGCTGTTGACGGGCGAACACGTCGTCGTCGAAAGTCGGCTCGTGCGGGAGAGCGTTGTGGACCGTCCACACGACGGCGACACCGAGAGCACGGCTCAGTCGGAGGATCGCGAGCAGGTACCAGCGCGAGAGCCGGCGCAGGGACTGGAATCGGGACGCGCCCCGCAGCTGCATGCCGAAGAGCCAGTGCAGATGGAAGATGCGATAGCCGCGCGCCCGGAGCACGCAGATCTCGGCGGGGAGCAGCAACTGGTTCGCGCTGCGTGAGGGCGTCAGCTCGCCGACGTAGCGATGACTCACACCGAGACGCTGGAGCTCGGCGTAGAGGTCTTCTTGGTAGGGATTCGGGTCGCGGGGATAGACCATCACTTTCATGGCTGTCGTCATCGCAGCAACCCCCTCAGCACGCCAGCGCCGAAGACGACGTGATCGATGAGCGTGATGAACGGATGCGACTTGCGCGCACGCCACGCCGGGACGACGAGGAGGAGAAGGTAGGACGGAAATACTGCCGTCAACGGCAGCCCGAGAAGGAAGAGCGGGTACGCGACAGTGGTCGGCTCGCGGCGGACAAGCGCAGCGAGACGAGTCCCATGTTTTCGGTGCAAGCGGACGCGCGCCTTGCCGTAATGAAACGACCGCCGCAGCTGGCGTCGCCGCGTTCCCCAGTCGTGCGTGACGACAGCCGCGGGCACCGAAGAGATGCGTATGCCGTGCGCGACCGCCCTCCAGGTGAAGTCGAGATCCGAGCCGTACTCGAACTGCTCGTCGAAACCACCCGCCGCATCGAGCACCCGCCGGTGGAACGCGAGATTGATCGTCGGCGCCTCATCCAAGTAGCTGGGCATCTCGTCGGTCCGCGGCTCGTAGAGCGCTGACCATGGACCCTCACCGAGCGTGCGCCCGGCGGTCATCTCTTCGGCTCCCGTCAAGATCGGGGAGGTCAGCGCATGCAGCCATCCTGCCTTCGGAGTGCAGCCGGCGTCCGTGAAGACGATGACGTCACCCTTTGCCTGCCGAATGCCCTCGTTGCGCTGCCGGGCGATCGTCACAGACCCGTCGTCGACCGCGAAATCGAGCCAGCGCACAGCCGGAAATTCGCGCCGGATCGAATCGAGCCGGCCCGACGAGGCATCGACGACGAGCACTTCGACGCCGGACGCGTCGCCAGGTTTCGCCGACCCCGCAGTCGATTCTGTCTGCCCGCCGGAAGATCCGTTCTCGTGGGTCTCGGCCTCAAGCGAAACGCCCGTGAGCGTCGCGCGCAGTTCCGGCTCGTCCTTGCTGATGACGACTACCGAGATCATCGGTGATACACCGCGGTCGTGCCCGTCGAGTAGACGGCGTCGAAGTAACGGTTGAGGAACGCGGTCGGGAAGGCGAGATCGAGCTCGCCCGAACTCGTGCCACCCCAGGTGCGACCCAACACGATGTTCGTGCGCGAGGCGTACACCCAAGCGTGCTGGTCGATCGTTAGCGGAGTCACTGCCGTGAACACGGCTCTTTCCATCCCTGTGAACTCCCGCAGTTGCAGCGAGGCGTAGTTGTCGGCGTAGACGACACGATTTGCAGGAGCATTGGCGGCGAGCCATGTGGCGGTTGCCTGTTCCGACGGCGTGGTGTAGAGCCGATCGAAGTCTTCGCCTTTGTTGTAGAGCACGAATGCCGGGCCACCGCCGTCGACGGCGTCGGCGAGACCCGAGCTGATGGCAAAGCTCAGACCAAGAGCTGCCCCGAAGGAGCAGAGGAGCAATGGGCGTGCACGCCGCAAAAGCGCAGTCTTCGTCACCACCTCGAACAGAGCCGCATCTGCAACGGCAACGACGAATAGGCACTGCAGGAAGAGGCGAGACGAGTTGTAATCGGCTGCGAGCGTCCCGCTCAAACGACTGGCAGCGAGCACGGCGAGAGCAGCGAGGCCGAGAAAGCCGACGGCCCGCGGCAGCATGCCGGCACGTCGGCGCAAGGCCAGTACCGCGCACCCAACGACGCCGAGCGCGTTGATCAACTGCTGAATCAGGAGCTGGAACGTCCCGACGGGCGCGGCGAGGCCTGGAATGCGCGTGGGCAGCTCTGCAGGCTCGGAGGACCGTAGGTCGTAACGCGGCTGGCGCGCAGCTAGCAACGGACGAAGAAACGGTTCGCTCTTCGAGTAGAGCGCAGCGACCTCGCGTTGATAGGTCGCAGGTGACGCGGGTTGTCGACGCACGCCGTTGAAGTAGGCGCCGATGATGCTTTCTCCCTTTTGCCGCCCAGGGAGCAGCACAACACCGTTCTTTGTAAAACTCTGGACGGCGTAGGTGATGTTGCTCGTCGAGTTCGTCAGCGGCACATACCAGACGAAGGCGACGACCACCATGACTGCTAAGGCGAGGAAAAGCGGGCGCGCCCGGATCGTCGATGGACGCCTCCTTGACGTCAGCCAGACGAGCACCGCCCCGACGAGGAAGAGCGCAATGGCGACGTACGTCGTCGAGTAGTGGCAGACGACGAGCGTGGCAGCGAGCACGCCGACGAGGACGAGGTGCCGACGTCGGCGCAGGCTGCTGTCGAGGCACGCGCACACGAGCGCAGCGAACACGACGAGCGCTAGCTCTTGTCGCGCGATCTCCGGCTGTTGCTGGAAGAAATACGACTGGACGATGACGATCCCGGCAGCAATGAACGCCGCTCGGCGCGAAAGGAACCGACGCGCCAAGTCGAACACAGCCACGGGAAAGAAAGCGAACAGCGCGGGATAGATGAGTTTGAATATCCACACGTCCTGGCCGCTGATAAGGGCGTGCATCCCAGCGGGCAGCACGGTAACGCTCATCATCGCCTGATAAGGGGCGAGGTGACCGAAGTGCCAGATGCCGCTCGTCACGATCTGGTGGAAGTCGTAGTACTCGCTGCTGATGTCGTAGCCAACGACGTAGGAGCTGCGCATACTCGTCAGCAACATCGCCGCCAGACCCGCGCCGTAAATCACAACGCGGAGGTGCTGGGTGTATGTCCTGTCTGCGAGCAACGCGAAAACTGGGACTATGACAACGAGGGCGACAAGGACGCCGATCGCGAGCGCGTTGCCCTTCCCGGCGTTGAGGCGGTCCGCCGCGACGAGCGCGAGCACGGGCACGAGCATTGGCCAAAGCCATCGCGCCTGTTCCACGAGGTCAGACGGCTTCAGGCGGTGATCGTTTCCCGACGTCGCTCCGACCACGCCGAGCACTACCAGCGTCACGTTCAATCCGGTGAGGAGGGGCCAGCGATGCAGCGGTGCGTGCAGCCCCAGTGCCGGCCCCAGGAGGTCGACCGCGAGGCCTGCTATCACGAGAACAGCGACGCTCGCCGCCGGCAGATAGGTGACGCAACGGCGAACTGCGGATGCCGGGATGCGCAGCGCCTGCAGCAGGAACTGGCCCGGGACGAGGAGCATCGCGATCGCGGCGACGATGCGAAAAAGCCAGATGCCGCTCCCCGCGACGGCAACAT
>JBAVUF010000233.1:0-8812 GCA_049696635.1 Acidimicrobiales bacterium
ATCGCGGCGCGTGCCGCCTGCCACCCCGGGATGCCGCACACCCCACCGCCCGCGTGGGTCGCAGAGCTCGCGTAGTACAGCCCTGCGATCGGCGTCCGGTAATCGGCGTAGCCGGGCGCTGGCCGCATATGGAAGAGCTGTTCGAGTGAGAGCTCGCCGTGGAAGATGTTGCCTCCGATGAGGCCGTATTCGTGCTCCATCGTGTACGGGCTGACGACGTCACGATGTAGGACGGAGGCCTTGAAGTTCGGGGCGACCTCGTTGTAGCAGTCGATCATCCGGTCGGCATAGGCCTCTAGCTCTTCTTGGTGCGGTTCTTGCGACCAGTCGTCAGGCACCCACTGGGTGAACAGCGACATCACGTGGAAGCCGTCCGGGCAGAGTGTCTTGTCGAACGCTGTGGGGATCACGCTGTCACTGAAGGGACGATTTGCCGGACGGCCTTCGCGGGCGTCGAGGAAGGCGCGCTCCATGTAGTCGATCGTCGGCGCCATCTCGACCGAACCCGTGTGGTGCTCTTGCAGATCCGTGCCGGGATCGGCGAGGAAGTCGGGCAGCTCCGCGAGCGCGAGGTTGATCTTCACGACGCCGCTCCTCGAACGCCAGTGTTCGATGTCCGCGACGAATTCCGCAGGAAGTTCGTTGGCGCCGACCTGGTCGAGGAAAGCCGTCTTCGGGTGAAGCGTCGTCACGACGATCGGTGCCGAGATCTCCTCGCCATCTTTCAGCGCCACGCCTCGCACGCGGCCGTTCGAGACGAGCGCGCGCTCGACGGGGGAGTTGAGGCGTAATTCGACTCCGAAACTTCGCGCCGCGCGCTCGATTGCGTCCGCGACCGCGCCCATGCCACCTTCTTGGAATCCCCAGTTGCCGAGGTGGCCGTCACCGACGTCGCCGATCGAGTGGTGGGCCATCACGTAGGCGGTCCCCGCCTCCTTCGGCCCGGCCCAGGTGCCGATCACGCCGTTCACCGCCATCGCACCTTTCACCTGCGCGGACTCGAACCAGTCGTCGAGCAGGTCGGCGATGCTCATCGTCATCAGCCGGGTGACGTCCGCGATCGTTCGCACGTCGAGGCCACGGTGGCGCCACGCGAGCTTCAGGGTGTCGGCCACGTCCGACGGTCGTCGCGACCCGAAGCGCGGCGGGACAGTGAGCAGCAAGGGACCGAGCACGTCCGCGAGGCCCGACAGCCACGCGTCCCAGCGTGGCATCGCCTCGGCGTCATGCGGCGACCACTTCTTGATCTCTTCGTAGTTGCGCTTCGCGTCGTCGGCGTAGATCTTGATCGAACCGCCTTCGGGAAAGGCCTGGTAATACGGACCCATCGGGAAGATCTTGTAACCATGGCGCTCAAGGTTGAGATCTCGGACGATCGTCGGCGGCATGAGGCTCATCACATACGAAAGCCGAGTCACCTTGAACTCGGGCGCGTCGGGCCATGGCGATTCTGTTGTCGCGGCGCCACCAGTTTTGTGGCGCGTTTCGACGACGAGGGTTCGAGAACCCGAGCGCGCGAGGTAGGCCGCGGCGACGAGGCCGTTGTGACCTCCCCCGACAACGACGGCGTCGTACTGCGAGGCCATCTGTCCCTCTCTTCCGGTGGATCTCCGGGATTGACTGACTGTTCAGTCTAAGCAGGTATGATTCGGGGTACAAGGCTCGGGCTGCGGGGCGACCGGGTTCACGACGAATGCGGGCGGATCGGAGTGGTGGATGAACGCGGTCGATTCGACGGTCGGAAAAGGTGCCGACGATTCTCGTGAGCGTGTCCTGCGAGCCGCCCTCGAGGTGATCGCAGAACGGGGCTTCGACTCCACGCGACTTTCCGATGTCGCCGAACGCGCAGGTGTGAGCCCAGCGCTCGTCGTCTACTACTTCAAGACGAAAGACACCGTGCTCACCGAAGCGATCCGTCTCGGCGAGCAGTCGTGGTATGAGGCGGTCGACCGTCGATTGCGGGGTCACGAACGAGCCGACGACCGCCTCGACGACCTCGTTGCGATGACGTTTTTCTCCGATGACGATTCGGGTGAGCCGTGGTCCCTCTGGCTCGACCTGTGGGCGCAGTCCGTTCACCATCGAGAGGTCGGGGACGTCCGGCATGAGTTCGACGCGGAGTGGCGAAAGACCATCCGCGACCTTGTCGTAGATGGCCAGCAACGCGGCGAGTTCGGCGAGTCCGAGCCAGACGACTTTGCGGTCTCACTCTCGGCGCTCTTGGACGGCTTTGCGATCCAGATCGCGCTCGAAGACTCTGAAGTGAACGCTGACCGTGCCTACGCCTTGACCATGAGGTTCGCCTCCGAGCACCTCGGATTCAAATGGGACGGACGACACAAGGGAGCGAGCGGGAGCAAGAAGCGAGGTCGGCGGTAGGAAGATCGAGATGGTCACCCGCGAGCGCCTTTTGCTTCGTTGGTGATACACCAGCGCGGCGGATCTCGGGCGGGGGGGCGGATGGCCGGAGGTGAGGTCGAGCTAGTTTCGCTGACCAAGCGGTTCGATGATGTCTGTGCGGTCGATGGCATCGATCTTCAGATCCGCCGGGGCGAGTTCTTTTCACTTCTCGGCCCGTCAGGGTGTGGCAAGACGACGACGCTGCGTCTGATTGCCGGATTCGAGAAGCCGAGCGCAGGCAAGATCCTCATCGACGGCTTCGATGTTTCTCGGATGCCCGCGCACCTTCGCGACGTGAACACCGTGTTCCAGAGCTACGCGCTCTTCCCCTTCCTCACCGTCTTCGAAAACATCGCCTTCGGCCTGCGCTACAAAAAGATCGCGAAATCCGAGCGTGCCCGCCTCGTACACGAAGCCCTCGAGCTCGTCCAGCTGCCCACGTTCGAAAAGCGGCGACCGGCCCAGCTTTCGGGGGGCCAGCAACAGCGCGTTGCGCTCGCCCGTGCGCTGATATTGAACCCCGCTGTGCTGCTGCTCGACGAGCCGCTCGGAGCGCTCGACGCCAAGCTCCGACGGGCTTTGCAAGTCGAGTTGAAAGCGCTGCAGGAACGCGTCGGCATCACGTTCCTCTACGTGACGCACGATCAGGAAGAGGCGCTCACGATGTCGGATCGATTGGCGGTGATGGATGGTGGCCACATCGTCCAGATCGGCACCCCGGTCGACGTCTATGAGGAGCCCGCGAACGCCTACGTCGCCGATTTCCTCGGAGTTTCGAATCTCATGTCGGCGACGGCATCTCGCGGTGCACGCTCGAACTGCTGTGCGATACGACTTGGCGATTTTGACCTCGAGGCCGGTTGCGGTGCGACGAACGCAGTCGGCGCAGTAAGGCTCGCGATCCGACCGGAGCGCGTCCAGCTCGAACCGTTCGAGTCCACCGGGCCGAATCGCGTTCCGGGGATGGTCGAGCGACTCGTCTTCCTCGGCTCTTCGACACAGGTGATCGTGCGCACCGCGCCCGGTGCCGTATTGCAATCCCTCATCCAAAACGACGGCGGCGACGCGCCGTACAAGCAGGGAACGCCGGTCAAGGTCCATCTGCCAGCGGACGCCCTGCGCGTTCTTGCGGAATCGGAGCACCAAACCGCCGTCGAAACTTCAAACGGCAATCGGTCGGAACCGAGCTGAGACGACCCGGATCAGATCGGACTTACATTCCCGCGAACGTCGCCATCGCGTCTGGGCTGTTCGCCTTCTCGCCGCGTGTCATGAATCGGTACCCGAAGTAGCCGAGGGTTGCCACGACGCCCGACACGACGAGCATCAAGGTGGCGAGAGCATTCAGCGCCGGGCCGGCGTTGCCGCCATGGGTGTTCGAGTAGATGATCACGGACATCGGTTGGGTGTTCCCTGTCGATGACAACAGATCGACGATGACGAAATCGTCGACGACGCCCGCGAAGACGAGGACCGCGCTGGCGAAGATCGCCGGCATCAAGAGCGGCACCAGGACGCGTCGTATCGACTCGAAGCGCGACGCGCCGAGATCCGCCGCCGCTTCCTCATATTGATGGCCGATGGTGACGAGCCGGGCGCGCACGATGATCGCCGGCCAAGAGAGGTTCCACGTGACGAGACCGAGTACCTCAGCAAGCGTTCCGAGTCCAATCGTCTTGAACATCGTCGTGAAGATGAAAAACAGCGCCACCCCGAAGATCAGTTCCGGTACGACGAACGAGAAGATCATCGTGAAGTTGAACACGGACGACGTTCGCGACCGCCAACGGTCGATTCCGATGCCGAAGGCGACGCCTATTGGGACCGTGATCAGCGTCGTGTAGAGCGAGAGCCAGATCGTCTGCAGAACGGCCTGGTGAAGCTGGGGATTGTGCAGCACGGACTGTGTCGGGTTGGTGACGTACCAACGCAGCGAGAATCCCTGCCAGACGCTCTGGGATTTCCCCGCATTGAATGAGAACAGCACGGCGAGCGCGATCGGAAGGAGCGACCAAGCGAGGTAGACCCACGTCGCTGACTCAAGGAACCACGGGTGTCGCCAGGGATTGCGCCTGAGGCGTTGCCGAAGGCTCGAGCCGGCGGCGCGCGGTCGGACGACGAGCGGATCCTCGAGAAGCGTAGCGGTCTCGGTCGCGGCCAATCAGACCAGCTCTTTTGAGGCTCGGTTCGTCGACACGACGTAATAAATCATCGGGATGAGCAGAACGCAGAGGAGCAAAAGGGAGAGCGCTGCGCCTTCGCCTGCCAATCCGGTCGCGTACAACTGACCCTCGATCACGTTGCCGATCATCGAAGTCGACGATGCTCCTGACAGCATCTGATTCGTGAAGTAGTCACCGATCATCGGCAGAGCGGTGATGAGCACCCCGGTCATCACCGATTGCCGGGAGAGCGGCAGGACGATTCGGAAGAAGGTCTGCGGGCCGTTGAGACCGAGGTCGCGCCCCGCCTCGATCAGGCTCTGGTCGATGCGATCGAGCCCGGCGTACAACACGAGGATGAGGTAGGGGATGTACCCGTAGACAAGGCCGAGGATCACGGTCACTGACTGTCCGCCGAGCCAGTCGATCGGATGCGCCGCGAGGTGGAGGAACGTCATCGCCTTGTTCACGTAGCCGTTGTTCTGCAATAGGTCGATCCAGGCGAGCATCCTCATCATGTAGCTGATCCAGAAGGGAGCGATCAGCAACGCGAGGAAGATCCCCTTCCTCCGGCCGGAAAAACGAGTCACGAAGTAGGCGACGGGGAAGGCGATCACGAGCGAGATCGCTGTCGCGATGGCGACGTAGGCGAGTGAGCGAAGCAGGATCGGGCTGATGAATGCCCCGGCGCCGAAGATGTCGTGGAAGACCCGAGCGAAGTTCGCGCCGCTCCAAGCGGCGGGATTCCACACTGGCTCCGACGAAAAAAAGATGGGATTGAGCCTGCCCGCCGCGATGGCGATGACAACGTAGAACGGAACGATGAACAGCAAGGTGAGCCAGACGACTCCTGGAGCCGCAAGCGCCGCCCAGAAATACCGGCTTGGTTCTTTCTGTGAACGATCCGCTCTCAACCAGCGCCCCCCGGCGTCGTTGTTCGGTCAGATCCCCTTACTGAAGTCGAGCCAGGCCTGTTCCCACAACAGGTTCGCTTGCGAAGGCAGCTGGAACTCACCGACGCCCTTGCGGAAGTACGACGGCAGGACGACGGTCGACGTCAGGCTCTTTGGCAGGATCTTCTCTTTCACGAGCACATCTGGGGTCACGCCGTTCAGGGGCTGCATGTAGCCGTTGTAGCTGATGTTCTCGAGGGCATTGTCGACGTCGAGCAGGTAATTGAGGAACAGGTGCGCGAGCACCGGGTTCTTCCCCGAGCGCAGGACCGTCATCGTGTCGTTTCCGACCGGTCCCTTCCCGCTCGTCGGGAACCAAAACCCGACGACGTCGACCGGCACGCCTTTCGGCATGTACGCCGCTGCCGCCGCCATGTCGCCGGACCACGCATGGTGGATCCAGATCTGACCGCTCGGGACGTTCGAGTAGTCGTTGTTGTCGATGTGGACGTTCGTCAGTCGAGCCAGGTTCTGCAGCGACGCGAGCGACTGGTTGATCTGTTTTGACTCCGTCGTGTTGAGGTCGAAGATGCCGTTTTTCATCAAGCCGAGTGCGAGCGTCTCGCGGTAGTCGTCCAAGACTGCGACCTTGCCCCGGTACTTCGACTGCCACGGCATCGCCCAGGCGTTCTTCATGGTGTACGGATCCTCGGGAACGTGGTCCTTCCGCCATGCGACGCCGGTCGTGTAGATCGTGTACGGCACCGTGTACTGCCATTTCTCGTCGTACCAAGGGTTGGAGAAGTCGGGCCACGCTTGCGAGATGTTCGGGATGTAGCTGTGGTTAAGCGCCCGCAAGTATCCGCCCTCGATCAGCGACCCGAGTACGTCGACCGTCGGGACGAAGACGTCGAAGCTCTCGCCGCTCTGCAGCTTGGCGATGGCTTCCTCCATCGTGTTGAACGTCGTCAGCTCGACGGTGCAGTGGTACTTCTTTGCGAAGCTGTTCAACACGGACTGGTTGATGTACGCGACCCAGTTGTAAAGCTTCAAGGTCGCGTTGCGCTCGGGCTGCAAGTTCGACGCGATCGGTTTGTTTTCGCGCGCGATCGGCCAGTGAACCGGATTGTCGGGACGAGGAAGGGGGGAACTGCTCGCGGCCCCGGCCGGGGTCAGCCCCTCGAACAGAGAGGGGAGGCCGCCGAATGCGGCGATCCCCGCCCCGGCTCCGGCGATCCCCGCCGCCCGGCGCAGGAAATCACGCCTCGAGAATTCGGTCGGGCGCCGCCCTTGCTCACTCCAGCCCTGGCGGGGGTGGGAGGTCACGTCGTCACCTGCTCCGCGAATGTGGCGAAGTTGTCGAGGAACCGTTCCACGTCACCCTCCTCGTGCTGTGCAGACAGCAACCACTGTTCAATCTTCCCCCACGGGGGCAAGAACACCCCGCCGTTGTGCTGGATCAGCCAGTGCGCCTGGTTGTAGCGGTCGTCGATTCCGAGAAATCCGCGATAGTCACGAACTGGTGCGCTCGAAAAGACGACGCATCCTTTTGCACCCACCGCGACCACGTACGCGTCGAGCCCGCTACTCGCGACGATCTGCTCGACGCCGGATGTCATCCGCAGCGCGAGCCGTGTGATGCGGGCGTACGTCGCGTCGGTGGCGACCTCTGTCAGCATCGCTCGGGTCGCCGCCATCGCGAGGGGGTTGCCACTGAATGTGCCGACCATCTCATACTCACCACGTACGACGTACCCCATGACTTCTTCGGTGCCACCCACTGCCGCGGAGGCGATTCCCCCGCCGATCGATTTCGCGAGACAAACGAGGTCCGGAATGACTCCGGTGAACCCGATCGCGCCGGATGGTCCGACGGTGAGACCTGTTTTCACCTCGTCGAAGGTGAGGAGCGATCCGTCGCGGTGGAGGAGTTCCTTCAAGCCTGCGAGGTACCCCTCCTCGGGGAGGATGATCCCGGCGTTCATCATGATCGGTTCGACGATCATCCCGGCGATCTCGCCAGGATGCTCCGCAAGGGCGCGCTCGACGGCGCCGAGATCGTTGAAACCGACGACGACGACGAGGTCGGTGATCGCGCGCGGTATCCCGGCGCTTTCTGGCACCGGCACCGGTCGCTCCGGGGGACCGGCGAGTTCGGGGTCTGGCATGACCGAAACCTGCACCGAGTCGTGGTGGCCGTGGTAACAACCTTCGACCTTGAGGATCCGGGGACGTCCGGTTATCGCCCGCATGAGATGGATCGCTTCCATCGTCGCTTCGGTTCCGGAGTTCGCGTACCGCCACAACGGGAGCTGGAACCTGCCGGCGAGGTTCTCGGCGACGGCGATCGCGTCCTCGGTCGGTTGCGCGAAATGGGTCCCGCGCCGGACGCGTTCAGAGACCGCTGCGACAATGGCCGGGTGGGCGTGGCCGGCGAGCGCCGCTCCGTAGCCCCCGTGGAGATCGACGTATTCCTTCCCGTCGACGTCGTAGAGCTTCGAGCCTCGGCCTTCGGCGATCCACACGGGCTGCGGTTTGGTGATCTGCCAGCTCGAGGTGACACCGCCGGCGAGCGCCCGGCGGGCGCGCACCATATATTCCGCCGATCGTGGCTGGCGGTCTACGAAGATCCGTTCTTGTTCGGCAATCACGCGATCGAGGCGCAGCGACCTCGCATCGATCGATGCAACGGTTGACGTCACGTCAACTCCGTTCGATTCGCCACGGGCGCGGTTGTCGGCGCGAGCCGGGCTGTGGTTGACTGACTGTTCAGTTTATAGGTGCTATCTGAGGCGGACAAGGCGGAGTCCGCTCCGACGGAAGCGTTCGGAGTCAAAGATGCCAATCGAGGTGCAAGGAGTCATCGCCGGTGCGAAGGGAGCGCCGGTCGAACTCGACACGATCGTCGTTCCCGATCCGGGTCGAGGCGAAGCACGGGTGCGGGTCCAGGCGTGCGGTGTCTGCCACACCGATCTCCACTATCGCGACGGAGGCATCAACGACGACTTCCCGTTCCTCCTCGGTCACGAGGCAGCGGGTGTCGTCGAGTCGGTCGGAGAAGGCGTCGACTCCGTCGCGCCCGGAGATTTCGTGATCCTCAACTGGCGCGCGGTCTGCGGTCGGTGCCGGTCATGTCGAAGAGGTCGCCCGTGGTACTGCTTCGCGACACACAACGCCACCCAGAAGATGACGCGACGAGACGGCACCACGCTTTCCCCGGCCCTCGGGATCGGAGCGTTCGCCGAGTTGACCCTCGTCGCAGCGGGTCAATGCACGAAGGTCGACGCCCGCGCCCGCCCCGAGGTGGCCGGGCTGCTCGGTTGCGGCGTGATGGCGGGGCTCGGCGCGGCCATGAAC
>JBAVUF010000234.1:0-2353 GCA_049696635.1 Acidimicrobiales bacterium
GCTTGCTCTTTTATCGCCTCGCCGAACAGGCCGCTGCGATCGGGCCCTACAAGAACAGCGAGCTCGTCGGAGGGGTGACCAACCCCTACATCTAGGGGTCGGTGTAGTTAACCGGATACCCCATACATACGTTCGATTCTTCCAGCCCGTCTCAACAGGTCATTTGTCTAAAGGCCTCAGCCGACGGGCGTGTGCGGCGAAAAGCCGGGGCGCAAGGCGACGCCGAGTTGGGCTTCGAGCCCCGAGGCGGCCTCGATGAGGACCGACTCGGACCACGCCCGCCCGAGCAGCGACAGCCCGACCGGCAGGCCCGAGACCGTCCCGATCGGAACGGTGATCGACGGGTATCCGGCGACGGCCGCGATCGAGTACCCGGCACCGAGATAGCTGTCGCCGTTCACGTGGTCGATCAGCCATGCCGGTCCGGTCGTCAACACCGCGAGGGCGTCGAGATGCTCGGCTCCGAGCGCAAGGTCGATCCCCTGGGCGCGGGATTGTTCGATACAGCGCTCCCGCGCCTTTATGTACTCCGGGTCCACTAATGAACCCGTGCGCGCCGAGCGCTCGAAGATATCTTGCCCGAAGAGCAAAAGCTCTGTTTCGGCGAACTCGCGGTTGAACGCGATGACGTCGTCGAGCGAACGCGGACCCGATCCCGTCTGTTCGGCACGCGCCGATAAGTAGCGGTCCATGCCGTCGTGGAACTCGTACAACAGCACCGTGAGTTCGTCCTCTGACGTACGCAATGGCGCTGCACCGGGGACCGCCACGGGATCGACAATCGTCGCACCGGCCTCTCGCATCGCCTCGAGCGCAACAGCGAAGCACTCGTCTGCGCGCGGGTGGTAACCGGCGAAGCCGTCCCGCGGAACGCCGATCCGCTTGCCGTCCAGACCGTCACGCCGACAGGACGGCGCGTAGTCCGTGACGAGGCCGTCGGGACGTGACGAGAGCGCGGAGTCGTCTCCACCGAAGCCCGCGATCACGGACAACAACGCCGCGGCGTCCGCGACCGAACGCGCCATCGGCCCTGCCGTGTCCTGGCTCTCTGAGATCGGGATGATGCCGCGGCGACTCACGAGGCCGACGGTCGGTTTGATCCCGACGATGCCGCAAACCGCGGACGGGCTGAGGATCGAGCCGTCGGTCTCCGTCGCGATCGCGATCGGCGACAGTCCCGCGGCGACGGCGACCGCCGATCCGGACGACGACCCGCTCGGCGACCGCTCGAGCGCGAACGGGTTGTGGGTCTGGCCGCCCATCGCGCTCCACCCGGAGCTCGATTTCTCCGAACGGAAATTCGCCCACTCCGAAAGGTTCGTCTTCCCGAGAACGACCATGCCGGCCGCGCGTAGCGATGCCACGACGTCGGCGTCGCTCAAAGGTGGACGCGACAACGCAAGCGATCCCGCGCTCGACGCGAGGCCAGCCGTTTCGAGGTTGTCCTTGACGACGATCGGGATGCCGTGCAGGGACGAGCGCGTCGTGCCCGATTGGCGTTCGCGATCGCGCGCCTGGGCGGACTCGATCGCGTCGGGGGCAATCGCGAGGATCGAGTGCAACGCCGGACCTGTTCCGTCGATCGCGTCGATGCGCGCGATGAACGCCTGGGTGAGCTCGGCGCTCGTCGTTTGACCGGCATCGAGCGCCCGCTTCAGCGTTGCGAGATCCGCGTAGGCGTACTCCGCGCCTTTCGCGTGGGAATCACTCATGCCGTCCCATTCGTCTGTTCATGCCGTCGAGTCTTGCCGATCGAACGCGATCAGTGATCGGTCAAGCGTCAGCGGGAAAGAACGTTCGGTTTGTCGATCACCCAGAGCCAGCTTCCGTCGCTCTGACGGCGGGCGATCTCTACTGTCGCGGTCCTTGTCATGATCGGTCGTCCGTCCGTGTTGGTCGAGACGACATCGAACTGCGTCGACGTCAACGCGAGTTCGCCGACGCGAATCGCTGGTCGCACGTCGCCCGCGAAGCTCGGGCGGCTCGCGAAGAGCTGTTCGTACAGCGCGCGGATTGCGTCGAGGCCGGTTGTCAGCCGACTAGCTGGGCTTTCGAGCACCGCTTCACGCTCATATAGCGCGACGACACCTTCGATGTCACCGCCGTTCGCTCGTTGAAGGAACAACCGGCCGAGATCATCAGGCTCGAGAGCCTTTTCATGCCGTGGCGAATCGCGCCGATTTCCGTCAGTCATGGGCGGGACCTCTCTGGTCTTGCGCGCTCACTGGCTCAGTCATACGTGGCTTCGATCGTCCACGTGCCGCGCTCGAGCGCAAGCAGGTGCGCTTCACCGGCCGCGGTCACGACCTGGAACCGGGCGCGACGGCGTCGCGCCCGTCGGTCCCACCAGCGC
>JBAVUF010000235.1:0-5974 GCA_049696635.1 Acidimicrobiales bacterium
CGGCGCTCGCCGACCCGTGCCGGACTGATCGCCCCATCCACCGATCGCAGAACCGCCACGCTCATGTCCTTGCGGCTCGGATTCTCGATGGGCTACGCGGCGCCGGGTACGAACCCGCGCGCCCTCGTCGAGTTGGCCGGCGAAGCAGAACGACTCGGCTACGACTCGGCGTGGGCCTCCGAGGCTTGGGGAACCGACGCCGTCACGGTGCTCACCTGGGTCGCCGCGACCACTTCGCGGATCAAGGTCGGGTCGGCCATTCTGCAGATGCCGGCGCGCACCCCGACGAACACGGCGATGACCGCAGCCACCCTCGATCTCATGTCGGATGGGCGATTTCTGCTTGGGCTCGGGACCTCTGGCCCCCAGGTGGTCGAAGGGTGGCACGGACAGCCGTGGGGCCAGCCGATCGTCCGCACGCGCGAATATGTCGAGGTCGTCCGGCGCGCGCTGGCGCGCGAGACAGTCGAGCTACGCGGCTCAGAGCTTTCGATCCCCTACGTCGGCCCGGGCTCGAGCGGGCTCGGCAAACCGCTCAAGCTGATGATGCGGCCGATCCGCGCCGAAATCCCGATCTACCTGGCGGCGATCGGGCCGAAGAACGTCGCGCTCGCGTTCGAGATCGCCGACGGGTGGCTGCCGATCTTCTACTCCCCCGAGCACGCGACGACGACATTCGGCTTCCCGGGCCGCGACGGCTTCGACGTCGCCGCTTCGGTGATGGTCGTGTGCGACGACGATGTCGTTGCGGCGCGCGACCGTGTGCGACCGATGCTCGCGCTCTACGTCGGCGGGATGGGGTCGCGCGGCAAGAACTTCTACAACGATCTTGCGTGTCGATACGGCTACGAGTCGGCGGCACGGCGTATTCAGGATCTCTACCTCTCCGGCCACCAAGCCGAGGCCGCCGCCGCGGTACCAGCTGCGCTGATCGACGACGTCGCGCTAGTCGGACCGCGGGCCCGTATCGCCGAGCGGCTCGAAGCCTGGCGGTCGAGCGATGTCACGACGCTGCTCGTCCAGTCCCACGACCCCGCGGCGCTGCGGATGATGGCGGAGCTCGTCTTGTGACGGGGGGCGCCGAACACACCCACGTCGAACACGACGCTGTCATGGAGCTGATCCGACGCGAGGCGGGACGCAAAGAGTACGACGAGATCCGCACGCTTTGGCGGCGGCACTCGATCGCAGAGGACCGCCGGGACCTCCCTGGCCTCATCTCGACGCTCACTAGCGACTGCGTGTACGAGTTCCCCCAGACCGGACACCGCTGGGAGGGCCACGATGGCGCGACTCGCTTTTACACCGAGCTTCTCCGTGCCTTCCCCGATATTCGCTTCGAGCTGACCGACATCGTCATCGGTCCGCAAGGGGTCTGCGAAGAGGCGCGCGTCACCGGCACGCAGATGAAGGACTGGCTCGGAGAAGCTCCCACGATGACGAAGACCCAGTGGCGAGTGGTGATCTTTTTTCCCTGGGATCAGCCCCGGCATTTGTTCCGCGGGGAAAAGGTGTACAGCGACGCCCTGCCGACGAGACGATCCACCACCGCGCGCGACACACCGGGCGCCGCGCCCGAACACCCGTAGGAGAGATGTGACCCTTTCAGCAGCCATCGTGAGCCGCGAGACGCTGTACATCGACGGCGGCTGGGTGCGGCCCACGACTGCCGCTTCGATCGAAGTCGTCAACCCGACCACCGAGGAGGTGATTGCCACCGTCCCCGCCGCTTCGTCGGACGACATCGACGAAGCGGTCTCGGCGGCGCGGCGCGCGTTCGGCGACTGGTCGCGGCTCCCACGCCAAGAACGCGCCGCCTACCTCTCCGAGATCTCAGACGGCCTTTCGGAGCGAGCCGACGAGCTCGCCACGTTGATCACGAACGAGCTCGGCATGCCACTCGCACTGTCACGCCACATCCAAGTTGGTCTCCCGGTCAATCAGTTCGCCTCGATGGCGTCGTGGATGGATCAGATCACCTGGGAGGAGCCGATCGGCAACTCGCTCGTCCTGCGCGAGGCTGCTGGCGTAGTCGGGGCGATCACTCCTTGGAACTATCCCCTCCACCAGATCGCCTGCAAGGTCGCCCCCGCGTTGGCAGCCGGATGCACGGTCGTTTTGAAACCGAGCGGCCTCGCGCCGCTGAATGCGTTCGTTCTTGCCGACGTCATCGCAAAAGCGGGCTTGCCTCCCGGCGTCTTCAACCTCGTCTCCGGATCGGGCGCGGTGGTCGGCGAACGCCTCGCTGTTCACCCCGACGTCGATGTGGTCTCGTTTACCGGCTCGACCGCAACCGGCCGACGGGTGGGCGAACTTGCGGCGGGATCATTGAAACGGAGCGCTCTCGAACTCGGCGGTAAATCGCCGAACGTCGTCCTCGACGATGCCGATCTCGAAAAGGCGATCCCCGACGCCGTCGGCAAGTGCTTCCTCAACTCCGGCCAGACGTGCAGCGCGCTGACGCGACTGATCGTCGCGCGCCACCAGATCGACGCGGTCGAAGAGCTCGCCAAGACGGCAGCCGAGACGTGGACGCCGGGTGACCCGTTCGAAAAGTCGACACGTCTCGGACCACTCGTCAGCGCCGATCAGCGCGAGAAGGTGCGCGGCTACATCGCGCGCGGCCTCGGCGAGGGCGCGCGACTCGTCACCGGCGGCGTGGAAGCCCCCGAAGGGTTGACGCGCGGTTACTTCGTGCGGCCGACCGTGTTTTCGCAAGTACGCAGTGAGATGTCAATCGCGCAGGACGAGATCTTCGGGCCGGTGCTCGTCATCCTGCCCTACGACAACGAAGCCGACGCCGTGCGAATCGCGAACGACAGCTCCTACGGTCTCGCGGGGGGCGTATGGTCGGCCGATGAGGATCGGGCGAAGCGCGTCGCGTTGCAGTTGCGCACCGGCCAGGTCGAGATCAACGGTGGAGCTTTCAATCCCGCAGCACCTTTCGGCGGCTACAAGCAGTCGGGTCACGGAAGAGAGAATGGCTATCTCGCCATCGGCGAGTTCTTGGAAGTGAAGGCACTGCAGCTTTGAACGTGAACACGACGCAGGAAACGTTGGTGCCCGGACGGGCGCAGGCCTCGCTGCCGACGAAGAACCGGCAAGTCACGCTGGCGGCTCGACCCGACGGCGAGCCCCAGGAGTCGCACTTCGCCATCGTCGAGTCGCCGATGCCGCGGCCGGCGGACGGCGAGGTACTCGTACGGTCGCTGTGGCTTTCCCTCGATCCGTACCAGCGGGGCCGGATGAGCAAGTCACGGTCCTACGCGTCCCCAGTCGGGATCGGCGAGGTGATGTTCGCCCAGGCGATCGGCGAGGTGACCGAAAGCCGTTCGCCGCGCCTTGCGCCCGGCGAGATCGTGCTCGGAGCGTTCGGCTGGCAGGAGTACGCGACCGCGCCCGCTCACACGCTGCGACGGCTGGACGAGAACGCGACACCGATCACCACCGCACTGCACGTGCTCGGCATCACCGGCCTCACCGCGTACTTCGGGTTGTTCGACATCGGCCGGCCGCGCCCGGGAGACACCGTCGTCGTCTCCGCCGCTGCTGGAGGCGTCGGCCAGATCGTCGGCCAGCTCGCGAAGCTCACCGGCTGCCACACGGTGGGGATCACCGGATCTCAGGAGAAGGTTGACGACGTCTTGAATCGGTACCACTACGACGCCGGGGTCGACTACAAGAACGAGGATGTGTCGAAGGCGCTGACGCGCGAATGTCCGGCAGGCGTCGACGTCTACTTCGACAACGTCGGTGGCCCCGTCTCCGCCGCGGTCCACCGCCACCTCGCGTTCGGTGCGCGGATCGTCGTCTGCGGCCAAATTGCCGAATACAACCAAGTACCGCCGCGCGGCGGGCCGGACAGCCTGCGCTTTTTGATAATCAATCGGGCACGCATGGAAGGGTTCCTCGTCACCGACTACACGCAGCGCTACAAGGCGGCGCTGTCGCGCCTTTCACGCTGGTACAGCGAAGGAAAGCTCGCCTACCGCGAGGACATCGTCGTCGGACTCGACCAGGCGCCGCGCGCGTTCATCGGACTATTGCGCGGCGAGAACCGCGGCAAGCTGCTCATCAAAGTCGCCGATCGGTGACCTTCGAGGGCACGCAGGTCCAAAACGCGATCTACCTCCTGCGGAGATCCGACTGGCCGGTGACTCCCGAGGACTGGGAGTGGCGCGCGAAAGACGTTCTCGACGAACGGGCATACGGCTACATCGCCGGCGGCGCGGGTGCGGAGCTCACGATACGCGCCAATCGCGACGCGTTAGAACGGCGACACCTCCGCCCGCACATGCTCGGTGGCAACATCGAACGCGACCTCACCGTCGAGGTGCTCGGGACGCGCTCCTCGCTCCCCTTTTTTCTCGCACCGATAGGCGTGCTGAACATCGCCCACGACGGCGGCGAGCTCGCCGCGGCCAAGGCCGCCGCCGCGGCGGGTATTCCGTTCCTCCTTTCGAGCGCGGCGTCGCACTCAATCGAAGAGGTCGCAGACGTGATGGACGTCGCGGCGCGCTGGTTCCAGTTGTACTGGATCAACGACCGGGCCGTCGTCGCGAGCTTCGTCGCACGGGCCGAGGCCTCCGGATTCTCGGCGATCGTCGTCACCCTCGACACGCCGATCCTCGGTTGGCGCCCGCGTGATCTCAAGAATGGCTACCTGCCGTTCATGGACGCGAATGGGTGCGCGCAATTCTTTTCCGACCCCGTGTTCTGTGGAGCTCTGACGAAGCCGCCGGAACAAGACCCCTACGCGGCGGCCGCCGCGATGCTCGCCAAGTTCCCCAATCTCGGCCTTACCTGGGACGATCTCGAGTGGCTGCGCCGCGAAGTGAGCGTGCCACTGCTCGTCAAAGGAATCTTGACTGCCGAAGACGCCGAGAAAGCGTTCGACTACGGAGTGGACGGCATCGTCGTCTCGAACCACGGCGGACGACAGGTCGACGGCGCCATCGGCGCGCTCGATGCCTACGTCGAGATTCGCGCCGCGCTCGGTGACGACGCCACCGTGCTCGTCGACGGCGGGTTCCGCACCGGCGCCGACGTGGTAAAGGCGATGGCACTCGGTGCAAGCGCGGTGCTGCTCGGTCGGCCATACGTGTACGGGCTCGCCGTCGGCGGCCAAGCGGGAGTCGAAGCCGTCATCCGCCAGCTCGCCGCCGAGACCGACATCACGCTCGCACTGATCGGCGGCCGCTCGGCGCGCGAGCTCGACCGCACGAGCATCGACTGAGAACTCGACGGCATGGGCGCAAAGCGAAGCGTCGTCATCACGGGATCATCGTCGGGGATCGGCGAGGCGTGCGTGCGACGACTGGCATCTTCTGGATGGCGAGTGATCGCGGGCGTGCGCACGGACGCCGACGGCGTTCGCCTCGTCGAGCAGACGCCGGGTGACGTCGAGCCAGTCCTCCTCGACGTCACCGAGCCCGACCACATCGCCGACCTCGCCGCACGACTCGGCGACTCGCCGCTTTCGGCGCTTGTCAACAACGCCGGGATTGCCGTGTCGATGCCGGTCGAGTTCCTTCCGCTCGCCGAAATGCGACGACAGCTCGAGGTGAACCTGTTCGGTCAGGTAGCGGTAACTCAGGCGCTCCTTCCAAGCTTGCGGAGAGCTCGCGGCCGGATCGTGAACATCGGATCGATCGCCGGAAAGAGCGCGCTCCCTTTCCTGGGCGCATACGCCGCGTCGAAGCACGCGATGGAAGCGATAAGCGACACGCTGCGCGTCGAACTCGAGCCGTTCGGCGTTCAGGTGACCGTCGTCGAGCCGGGAACGATCGGCACTCCGATCTGGTCCAAGGGGGCAGAGAACTTCCAACGGATCATCGGAGAGGTGCCAGGCGAGATCTCATCCCTGTATGGCGCGCGAATGCAGGCGTTCCGCGCCGCCGCTGGCGCGGCGGGACGACGCGGCGCACCCGCCGACGATGTCGCGCGAGTCGTCGAGCACGCTCTAGATGCAAGG
>JBAVUF010000236.1:0-3563 GCA_049696635.1 Acidimicrobiales bacterium
GGGCGGGCGTGCGCGTCGGCGCCACCGCGACCTCGTACGGCACGACGAGCGAAGTCGACTTCGTGCCGCCGGCGGAGGTCGACTTGATGGACGTCTCACCGAAGCAGATCGTTTCGGTCTCGACGGCGCTGATCCCCTTCGTCGAGCACGACGACGCGAACCGCGCCCTGATGGGCGCGAACATGCAGAAGCAGGCGGTCCCCCTCCTCGTCGCCGAGTCGCCGTTCATCGGCACCGGCATCGAGGCGCGCGCCGCGAAGGACGCCGGCGAGGTGATCCTCTCCGAGGGATCGGGCCGCGTCGTCGAGGTCTCGGGCGAGGTCGTCGCCGTCGAGTACAGGGCGGGCCAGAAGGACCGCTTCGGCAACGCGCTCGGCACGAAGCGCTACACCGTCGCGAAATTCCTGCGTTCGAACCAGAACACCTGCATCAACCAGAAGATCCTCGTCTCCGAGGGCGACGAGGTACACGAAAGCGACGTGTTGGCGGACGGGCCGTCCACCCACAACGGCGAGCTCGCACTCGGCAAGAACCTCCTCGTCGCGTTCATGCCCTGGGAGGGCTACAACTACGAGGACGCGATCGTGTTGTCCGAGCGCTTGGTGCGCGACGACGTGCTGACGTCGATCCACATCGAAGAGCACGAAATCGACGCCCGCGACACGAAGCTCGGTCCCGAAGAGATCACCCGCGACATCCCGAACCTGTCCGAGGAGATCCTCGCCGACTTGGACGAGCGCGGCATCATCCGCATCGGTGCGGAGGTCGGTCCGGGAGACGTGCTCGTCGGAAAGGTCACCCCGAAGGGGGAGACCGAGCTCACGCCCGAAGAGCGGCTTTTGCGCGCGATCTTCGGCGAAAAGGCGCGCGACGTGCGCGACACCTCGCTCAAGGTTCCCCACGGGGAGTCCGGCAAGGTGATCGCCGTGCGCGTCTTCTCCCGGGACGACGCCCACGAACTCCCCCCCGGTGTGAATCAGCTGGTGCGCGTCTACGTCGCGCAGCGACGCAAGATCTCCGAGGGCGACAAGCTCGCGGGGCGCCACGGCAACAAGGGCGTCGTGTCGAAGATCCTGCCGATCGAGGACATGCCGTACGCGGCCGACGGGACGCCCGTCGACATCATCTTGAACCCGCTCGGTGTTCCCTCGCGGATGAACGTCGGCCAGGTCCTCGAGTCCCACCTCGGCTACGCGGCGAGATGGGGCTGGGACGAGGATTCCCAGTCGACGACGGGCGAGTCGCCGGCGCGGGGTAACGAGCAGAAGACCCGACCGAAGACCGACCCGGCCGTGTGGATCTCGACGCCGGTCTTCGACGGCGCCCACTGGGACGAGGCGTCCGAGGCCGGCAAGCACCCGACGATTAAGTCGATCTTCGAGCACCTGCACAACGACGCCGCGGACGGCTCGGAACGACTCATCCAGCCCGACGGCAAGATGGTGCTCTATAACGGCCGCACCGGTGAGCCGTACGACAACCCGATCAGCGTCGGGTACATGTACATCTTGAAGCTCGCCCACCTGGTCGACGACAAGATCCACGCTCGCTCGACGGGCCCGTACTCGATGATCACCCAGCAGCCTCTCGGCGGCAAAGCCCAGTTCGGTGGGCAGCGCTTCGGCGAGATGGAGGTGTGGGCGCTCGAGGCTTACGGGGCGGCGTACGCGCTGCAGGAGCTGTTGACGATCAAGTCCGACGACGTGTTGGGCCGCGTGAAGGTCTACGAGGCGATCGTGAAGGGCGAGAACATCCCCGAGCCCGGAATCCCTGAGAGCTTCAAGGTGCTCATCAAAGAGATGCAGTCGCTCTGTTTGGACGTGGAAGTGCTCGGTGCCTCCGGTGAAGAGATCGAGATGCGCGAGATCGACGAGGACGTGTACCGGACCGCGGAGGAGCTCGGCATTGACATCAGCCGGCCAGAACGCGGCTCAGACGAAGAAGATGCTCGCCGTGCGGCGGAGAGGAGCTTTTTGTGATCGACGTCAACGACTTCGAGCAGCTGCGCATCGGCCTTGCGACGGCGGACGACATCCGCGACTGGTCGCGCGGCGAAGTGAAGAAGCCCGAGACGATCAACTACCGCACGCTGCGCCCGGAAAAGGACGGGCTCTTCTGCGAGAAGATCTTCGGTCCCACGAAGGACTGGGAGTGCTACTGCGGCAAGTACAAGCGGGTCCGGTTCAAGGGGATCATCTGCGAGCGCTGTGGCGTCGAGGTCACGCGTTCGAAGGTGCGCCGCGAGCGCATGGGCCACATCGAGCTGTCCGCGCCGGTCGTCCACATCTGGTACCTGCGCGGGACGCGTTCGTGGCTCGCGTACTTGTTGATGGGAACCGAGGCGCGCGAGGAGCTGAAGGCGAAGCAGCTCGAGAAGGTCATCTACTTCGCGGCCTACCTCGTCACCCACGTCGATGAGGAAAAGCGCCACGCCGACCTGCCGAACCTCGAGTCGGAGCTGAACTCGGAGGTCTCCGAGATCGAGCGCGCGCGCGACCTCGAGGCCGAAAAGCGCCTCCAAGAGCTCGAGTTGGAGGTCGCCGAGCTCGAGAAGTCCGGCGCCCGTGACTCAGAGATCCGCGCCCGCCAGCGCGTGTCCGAAAAGGAGATCACCGCGGTGCGTGAGCGCGCGACCCAGGAGGTCGTGATGGCGCGGCGCGCCCTCGACGAGCTCCGCGACCTGCACGCACGCAAGATCATCGAAGACGAGATGGTCTGGCGCGAGCTCAAGTACCGCTACGGCGAGTACTTCGAAGGTGGCATGGGCGCAGAGACGATCGCGCATCTCATCGCTCGCATCGACTTGGACGAAGAAGAGCAGAAGCTGCGCGACGCGATCGACCCGACCGACGGCCGTCGGCCACTGTCGGCACAGCGCAAGCAGAAGGCGATCAAGCGCCTGAAGATCGTCTCGGCGTTCAACCGCCGCGACGATGACGGCCGACGGGTGAACGACCCGAAGGCGATGATCCTGCAGGCGATCCCCGTGATCCCGCCGGACCTCCGCCCGATGGTGCAGCTCGACGGCGGTCGTTTCGCGACCTCGGACCTGAACGACCTCTATCGCCGGGTGATCAACCGCAACAACCGCCTGAAGCGGTTGTTGGATCTCGGCGCGCCGGAGATCATCATCAACAATGAAAAGCGGATGCTTCAAGAGGCCGTCGACGCGCTCTTCGACAACGGCCGGCGGGGTCGCCCCGTCACCGGACCGGGCAACCGCCCACTGAAGAGCCTGTCCGACATGTTGAAGGGCAAGCAGGGCCGGTTCCGCCAGAACCTGCTCGGCAAGCGCGTCGACTACTCGGGTCGTTCGGTGATCGTTATCGGCCCGACGCTGAAGCTGCACCAGTGCGGTCTGCCCAAGCAAATGGCGCTCGAGCTGTTCAAGCCGTTCGTCATGAAGCGGCTCGTCGACTTGGAGATCGCGCCGAATATCAAGTCGGCAAAGCGGATGGTCGAACGGCGTCGCGCCCAGGTGTGGGACGTTCTCGACGAGGTGATCAAAGAACACCCGGTGTTGTTGAACCGCGCCCCGACGCTCCACCGCCTGGGCATCCAGG
>JBAVUF010000237.1:0-2090 GCA_049696635.1 Acidimicrobiales bacterium
GTGCGAGTCCGAGTGCCTGCGCGGCACCCTGCACGCCGATGGCGCGGCCGAGTTTTCCCGCCGGCGCGGCGATGTTGATGATGGCAAGGCTGTTGGCCTGCAACATCGCAGCCCCGACGCCTTGCACGACGCGCAAACCGACGAGCGCGGGCAAGTTCGGTGCCAGCGCGCACCCAGCCGAGGCCAACGCGAAGAGGCCGAAGCCGTAGACGTACAGCAGCTTGCGCCCCACCATGTCGGCGAAGCGGCCGACGATCGTCACGAACGCGACGAGCGAGATCAGATACGAGAGGCCGACCCACGTGACGGCACCGACGTGGACGTTGAAGGCACGCTGGAGCGTTGGGAAGGCGATCGTGACGATGCTGGCGTCGAGCTGGCCCATGAAGGCGCCGATACCGACGGCGCCGACGACGAACCAGTAGGCGTCCGGCCGCCGGCGGACGGCCTCGATTCGCCGGGGTTCGATGAACAGATGCCGCGTCCAGCCCGTCGGACGCCTCGGCTCGGACTCGTCGATCAGCGCGTCGTCGGGACCCACCCCTCGAGCATCGACGTTTCGGCGCCGCGCGCGCCACTGTCCCGCCACCTCGACGAGCCACCGGCCGAGTGAGGCGTCAACGCTGCTCCATCGACTCGCCCGTGAACGCCTGTCGGACGATGAGGCGCGACGACACCGCCGCCGAGATGACGAGCACCGCGGCAAGGACACCGAGCGCGATCAGCAGCGCGACGTAGGGAAGTCCGGTCTCGAGCGGCAGACCGTTCGTCCCTCCCGAGAATTCCGGCAACGCAGACAATGCCAGGGCATCGGCCGCGAATCCGATCGCGCCACCGACGACCAACGCCGCGATCAACAAAGTCGTGTTCTCGAGCATCAGCGAACGCCTGATCACCCCGCGGGAAAGCCCGACGGCTCCGAGCGACGCGATCGAATGCCGCCGGCGGCGGCCCTCGGCGGCGATCGCGAAGATGACCGCACCGGCGGCGAGCAGAACGGCGATCGGTGTCGCGATCAACGACAGGTCGTACGCGAGCGCGAGTCCGGTGTGGTTGAGAGTCGCGAGTCGTTGCGAAGCGTAACTCGATGCGCCGAGCTGGAACCCGTCGTGACGCAGTCGGTTGAGGATCGCCGGGGTCGCGGAACGCGACAGCCACACCTGGTAGTAGGTGAAGATCGGCTGCTCCGTCTCCGCCAGCTGCGCGACGTTCAAGTCGACGAGCGCGCCGTCGCGACCGATCTCGGGAAGCGCGGCCACCGTCGCCACGTCTTTCAAGGTCACCGAGCCGCCGTCGAGACCCTCGTAAGGAAAATCTCCCGAAAGTGAAGGCGGGTTGACGCTGACCAACTGCGTAGTCTCAAACGCCGGAAGTGCCACCGGAAGGAACGCCGGTGAAGCTGCGACCCCCGAGATGAGGTACTCGGGCGGGATCTTGAAGACGACGCCGGGCACGCCGCCGGCGAAGGACTCGACGCTCACACCTGCGGACGCGGGCGTCCAGGAGCCGCGGGCGCGCGCGCCGAAGGCGACCGGCTTCCATGCCGACCTCGGGGCGTCGATCGACATCGAAACGAGACGAATCATCACGTTGCGGGCGCCGTAGGTGGTCGAGTGCAGATAGGAGAAGTCGAGCCCTACGAGTCGGCACGCACCGACGCAATCTCCTTGGAGCGGGATGACGTAGGTGTGCCTGCCCCGCTCCAATGGGCCGAAGTACTGGTAGTACTGGCCGACGTAAGCCTCGTTCAAAACGTCGACGGCGGCGAGGATCGCCGGCGATTTGTCGGGCATGTCGAGAGTCATCCGTAGGTTCGCGCCCGCGAAGGTCACTGCCGTAGGCAACTTCACCTCGACACGGCGGATGACCGACGCGGCGGACTGCCGGGACAGTCCGGACGGCCACGACGCAATCCGCGCGAATCGCTCCGAGTCGACAGCCAACAGCTCGCCGTTCTCCGCGTAGTCGAAAGCGACGGCCATCGCCTGCTTGCCGCTCGGATCGGCGGCGCGCACCTCGGCGAGGAAGTTCGCCCCGGGCGGCGGGGTGACGTCCACGACGCGATAGGCCCCGGTCACGAAGTCCGCGAC
>JBAVUF010000238.1:0-1644 GCA_049696635.1 Acidimicrobiales bacterium
AGGTAACCCCGGCCGCGAGTTCGCGCACACCCGCCACAACGCGGGCGCTGACGCGGTGGCGACGGTCGCCGATCGCAACGGCATCGCCCTTCGTCCAGAACGCGGCCTGTGCGCTCTCGCCGCCGCCCGATCGTTCGGCAAGAAAATGCTCGTGCTCGCGATCCCGGTCACCTATATGAACGACTCGGGCATCGCTCTCGTCGAGTTGATCCGGCGGTATTCGGTTACCGACACCGATCATCTCGTCGTCGTCCACGACGAGCTCGACCTGCCGGTGGGCGCCGTGCGCGTGAAGACCGGCGGCGGGACGGCGGGGCACAACGGGTTGCGATCGATCGCCGAGCGCCTCGGCACCTTGGACTTCATCCGCATCCGCATCGGGATCGGCAAGCCGCCCGGTCACGTGCCGGGCGTCGACTACGTCTTGCGTCGTCCGACCTCGGCAGAGGCACCGGCGCTCGCGTCCGCCATCGAGCTCGCGGCCGATGCGGCCGAGATGATCTTTGACCGCGGCATCGCAGCCACGATGGACAAGGTGAACGCGTCATGACGAGCCCAGCGCTCGCACCGCTGCTGCCGGCGCTCGCCGCCGAACCAGCGCTCGCGTCCCTCCTCGCGTCAGAAGATGCGACGGTCGCAGTCGCGGACGCGGCGCGCGCCTATGTCCTGGGCGGCGTCACCTCGCTCTCGTCGCCGTCGGTGATCGTCGTCGCGACGGCCAATGCCGCCGAGGCGGAACGCCTTTATCACGATCTCGGGTGCTTCTTGGACGAGACCCAGCTCGCGTACTTCCCGTCGTGGGAGACGCTGCCCTTCGAGCGGGTCTCCCCGTCGGTGGAGACGATGGGGCGCCGCTTGGAGGCACTCTGGCGCGTCGCCGGGGCGCGATCGAATCCGGGAGCGACGCTCGTAGTCGCGCCCGTGAAGGCGCTCGTGCAGAGGCTCGCCGCGCGTCCGATCGACGCCGCACCGATCGTCGTGAGAGCGAAGAGTGAGATCGACCCGTACGGGCTCGTCGCAGCGCTCGTTGCCGCGGGGTACCGCCGCGAGTACCAGGTCGAGCATCGGGGTGAGGTCGCCGTGCGCGGCGGGATCGTCGACGTCTTTGCTTCGACCGGAGAGAACGGCATCCGCATCGACTGCAATGGCGACGAGGTCGAACGGCTGACGAGCTTCGACGTCGCCGACCAGCGCAGCGTGGCCGATGTGGACTCGGTCGAGATCTTCGCCTGCAGGGAGTTCCTCCCCGACGATCGTCGACGCGCCCGCGCGCTCGAACTTTCGACGTCGGCGCCCTTTGCGCGCGAGCAGTTCAGTCGGATCGCGGACGGCGAGATCTTCGACGGCATCGAGTCGTTCGCGCCGTTTTTGGACGATGAGACCTTGCTCTGCGATCTTTTGGCGAAAGACGACCGGGTCGTGCTGTTGGAACCACGGCGCATGCGCGACCGTGTCATCGAGCTGCTCGACGAGGAGGCCGCGCTCGCGACCTCGCTCGCCGAGACCTGGCGCGACGGGACAGACAGCGCACCGATCGACGCGCCGTCGATCCCGCGACTCCACGCGCCGTTCGACCGCCTTCTCTCGAAGACCGAAGCACGCGTCGCGTCGATGCTCGCCGTCACCGAGAGCCCGGGTCAGGAC
>JBAVUF010000239.1:0-12437 GCA_049696635.1 Acidimicrobiales bacterium
CGGAGTTGACCTGACGGAGCTGACAGACCGCCGCCAAATGAATGGCGTGGTTCAAATTGCGGTTGCCGCGTCGAGAGACGCGGTGGACGACCCGGCCACCAGAAGAGAACTCGACCGGGGCCGTCCCGGCGTAAGAGGCGTAGTGATCGCGGTTGGCAAAGCGGGAGATGTCCCCCGAGTAGCCGATCAGCATGGCGGCGATCATCGGGCCGATCCCGTAGATCTCGGTGAGCGAGGTCCCCGACGCTTTAACCGCGTCGCGGATCCTTTTGTGCGAGATCTTCAGCTGGACGTCGAGGCGGCGGATGTCGTCGAGGAGTTCTCCGACCAAGTCGTAGCGGACCTCTTCGACCGCTGACTCTGCTTTGTGGTCCAAAAGCGGTCGACGTCGGAGGCATAGATCTCCTTGTCAATGCCCCCTCCTTCGAGCTCGGCGAGCATCGCGTGCAGTCGACAGACGATCCGGGTTCTTTGGTTGCCGATGTCGATATTGCGCTTGGATAAAAGGCGCAGCACCTCGGCGTGGCCGACCGGCTCGACCCGACGGAGGCCTTTCGAGCGGAGGGCGGCAACAGCGACCGACAGCGCGTCGTTCGGGTCGTTCTTGTCCGAGCGCCCGGTGCCGGGCACCCGCACTCGCGAGGCGAACGTCGCCGGCACGTCGAGCACCTCTTCGCCGACTGAGACGAGCTGTTGGGATAAGAGGTAGCCGAGACCTCCCGCCGACCCGATCGCCCAAGTTCTCCTCGTGAAGGGCTGCGCCCACTCGACGAGCTGTTCGAGCTGGGCGCTTCCTGAACGAACGCGCGTGCGGGCGAGCTCTTGTTCTGTGGTGCTCACCGCGACGGCCGTATGGCTCATCTTGTGCGGATCGACACCGATGATCACCGTCATCGACACTCCCTCCGTGGTCTCAACTGATGGGAAACCGCGGAGGGCACTCCTGCTTTGGTTGGTCGTGCGCGTTCCTCTTTCGAGCCACGCCGCGGCAAGATCCGAGCGGGAAGCTCTTCGTTCGAAAGCCAACCGGACACCCAACACCGGCGGCAGGCACTTCGTGAGCAAACCCGCACGGACCTCTGAACGCTACGAATCAACCGTCGCGTCTGTCAGAAGTCTCAAGCAGGCACTTTTGCCGCGTGCGCGAATCTCATCGCACCGGGCATTAGGGGGCGCTTTGACTGGCTCCCAAGTTGCGATGCATCACGCCTGCGACCTATCGCGCTCTGCCGATGGCTAAGTCGGAAGCCTCCTCGATACTGAGCCGGCTACCGGCCGCGAATGCAATCCGAAACTCGTCGTCGCCAAGGTGAGCGCGCGCCTCGGCGAGGCTCGCCTCCCTAAAGCGCGCTGCCAATTTCTGCCAAGGTTCGCCGGTTGACTCGAGAAACGTCTCCGCGGCGCCATGAAGGACTGTGCCTCGGTGCCAATCACTGGCATCGACGGCAGGGAGGGCGAACCCCATGATTATGTGGGCGATCCCCCTGCGATTACCGGTGCGGCGGACGATGCGGTATGCCTCCTCGTAGCTTGTCCGCGCACCTTCGGCATCGCCTTCTTCGCGCATCACCGTCCCCAAGTTCCCGATCGGGTTCGAGATGTTGGCGCCGATCGAAGCGGCTACTTGAAGCGCCCGTTCACAATGAGACCGAGCCGCCGGGAGGTTGCCGACGTCGAGGGCATGGACGCCGGCATTGTTTTCCAAGATCAGGGTCACGAACTGGTCGCCCGACCGGTCAGCGCAGGCGATCGCCTCGGTCAGTTCTTCGTCGTAGCGATCCGGGTCGATGACACTGAGTGATAAGAGCCACCTGACCAGGCTCTCGCCCAACGACACGTCGTTGCCGAGCGCCCTCGCTCGCTCGACCGACTCCTGACCGAGGGCGTATCCACTCTCGAAATCGCCCGCAAAATACGAGATGGCAGAGAGGCCACTCAGTGAATCGACGAGCAATCGCTCGTCGTCGAGACCGCGAGCGATCTCGAGAGCCTGTTCACCGAGGTCCCGAGCCCTCCTGATGTCAATATCCCCGGCCGCGAATGCGACACAGACGAGAGCCTCGACCATCAACCCGGGCTCGGCTCGCGCCTCAGGCCGCTCGAGCACCGGCTCGACAACGCCCATGTCTTGGTAGCGGGATCGAACCCACCAATAGCGCCGGAGCGCGACGGCGAAGCGGAGGACCCGGTTGGTCCCATCTCGATCGCCGACGGCGTACTCGAGCGCCCGTCGCAGATTCGCCTCGTCCGCGTCGAGTCGCTCGAACCACCGGCCCTGCTCAGGGCCGGTGAGGTGCGGTGAGGCGAGCTCGGCGAACGCCAGGTAGTGCTGGCAGTGCGCATCGCCAACGGTGAGGGCCTCGCGCTCGTCGAACTCGACGAGACGTTCGGCGCTGAACTGTCGGATCGTCTCGAGAAGGTGGTAACGGGTTGTCCCAGCGGTCGGCTCCATGACCACCAGGTTCTTGTCGACAAGCGATCCCAAAAGATCGGCGATCTCGAACACATCGATGTCGCCGAGGCTGCCGATTGCCTCCGCAGCCTCGAGGTCGAAACCTTCGGCGAACACGGAGAGGCGTCGCAGTAGAGACTGCTCGGGGCCGTTGAGCAATGAATACGACCAGTCGATCGTCGCCCGCAAGGTCTGTTGGCGCGGCAGCGCGCTGCGGCTCCCGCCAGTGAGAAGACGGAACCGTTGGTCGAGCCGCTCGTTCAAGCTGTCGAGCGAAAGTGAGCGCAGGCGGGCGGCGGCGAGTTCGATCGCGAGGGGCATCCCGTCGAGCCGCCGGCAGATCGAAGCGATGAGCGGACTGGTGTGTTCGTCGAGACGCACCTCGACACCCTGAGAAATCGCTCGATCCATGAAGAGCGCAATTGCGTCGGACCTTCTGGGATCAAGAGCGTCGTCCCCTGGAGTTGGCAATGACAACGAGGGGACGCGGTAAATGGTTTCTCCTCCGATTCCGAGCGGCTCGCGACTCGTCGCGACGAGATGGACCGCCGAGCATCGCCGCAGAATGAGGTCGGCGATCTTGGCGCAGGCTCCGATCAAGTGCTCACAGTTGTCGAGGACGATGAGCAGACGTTGGTGTGCGAGCGTGTCGAGCAGCGTCTCGAGGGGCGATCGTCCCGACTGAGGCGTGATTCCAAGCGTTTCGTTGATCGTCGAGGCGACGATCTCGGGATCAGTGACCGTGGCGAGTTCGACAAGCCAGACGCCATCACCGGATCCGTCGACCAGTTCCGCCACCACTTGCAGGGCAAGACGGGTTTTGCCCGCTCCTCCAGATCCAGTGAGCGTGACAAGGCGGGAAGATTCGACGAGGCGCCGGACTTCTGACACTTCGAGACCGCGCCCGACGAAGTTGGAAGATTGTGCCGAAAGGTTGTTGGCGAGCGCTGGGTTGTCGAGAGATCGGAGCGGAGGAAAATCTGACCTCAGCCCCTCGGCTTCGAGCTGGAACAGTTGTTCTGGATGACCAAGGTCCTTGAGGCGATGCGAGCCGAGATCTCGAAGAGAAGTGCCTTCGGGGAGTGAGTCCCGGACAAGCGCAACTGCGGCCGATGAGACGAGGACCTGGCCCCCGTGGGCGACGGCCGCGACGCGCGCCGCGCGATGCACCTCGAGCCCGACGAGACCGGACGCTGTCTCTTCGGCCTCACCGCTGTGGATGCCCATCCGCACGCGGACGTGCTCGTCGGCTGGCCACTTGTGTGACGAGAGTGCTCGCTGGGTCTCGAGAACTGCCGCCACACAGGCGCTCGGCGAAGAGAACACCGCGAAAAACCCGTCACCCTGGGTGCCCATTTCTTTGCCCTCTTGGGCGGCGATGCCGGAACGGATGATGGAGTGATGATCGGCAAGGACTGCGGCGTAGGAGGCCCGACCGCTGCGCCGCAGCATCTCCGTCGAGCCTTCGATGTCGGTGAAGAGAAAGGTGAGCGTTTCCGTGGCCAAAGCGTAAAAGGTCGGCGGATTCGGTGCCGCTGGTCGCGCCGTTGGACGCGTCAGCTCGCTCGAACGACACCTAATGCTTAGAGGCATGGCATTCAAAGCTGACCTTGATGCGCCGGGTTTCTGGAGCATCCCCAAACATTCCCGAGCACTCTCGTTTCGAACTGCCCCCTACCGCCGGCACCGTGACGCACGATGGTGGGTGTCGAGGATCTCGAACGTGGACGACACCTCAGGACTGGAGAGTCTCGAGACCCAAAGTCCCAAACGACAGTCGGGCACTTTTTGCGGAGTTCATCCGTCTCCCTTCGATAAGGGCGTGCCCAAATGCCTCTTCTCCGAGATGCGCGAGAACATCTTTACGGCTGACTTGTAGATAGCGCCCTTCAGGCTCGGACCACGCTTCGCCCATCTCCTCCAACAAAGCTTGGGCCGAGCCGTGCAAGACCGCGGATCGATGCCAGTCGAGATCGTCGCCGGCGAGGCACGCGAGGCCGAGAGTCGAGTAGGCGAGTCCGTGGCGGTCTCCGATTCGCCGACAAGTGCCCAGGCCCTCTTCGAACATCGAGCGCGCGTTTTCGGAGTCACCTTCCTCCCGCAAGACCCAGCCCAAGTTGATGGCAACGGTCGGAGTGATCGCGCCGATGGCTCGCATGGCGAGATCTGCCCGTTCGAGCTGTGACCGCGCTGCCGGCACATCGCCGCTCGCGAGGGCGGCGGCGCCGATGTTGTTCCGCGTGACCATCTCACCGAAAAGGTCGCTGGTCCTTTCGATGCATTCGATCGCTTCCTCGAACAACCTCTCGCGGCGCTCCGGATCGAATTGGTCGTGGCATAACAGGAAGTCGACGATGCACTCGCCGAGCAGGTCGTCGTCGCCAAGCGCTCGGGCGCGCTCCACGGCTTCCTCGCCGAGCGGATATGCAACTACGCGATCGCCGGAGAAGCAGAGGGTTCCGCAGAGCACGCTCAGCGCGTGGGCGATCAAGCGACTGTCGTTGATCTCGCGGCCAATCGAAAGCGCCAGCTCTGAAAGCCTTCGCGATATCTCTATGTCGACATCATGTCCAAGCACCGCGACGGTGATCATCGCCTCGCCGAGCAGTGGTTTTTCGGTCTGAGCCTCGGGTCGCTCGAATGCTGGCATGACGCATCGGATTGCCTCCTCGTATATCTGACGCACCCACCAGTAGCGCTGCAAGGCGACCGCGAAGCGGAGAACCCTCGCTGTTCCGGCGACCTCGCCGACGGCGTGTTCGATCCCGTGACGCAGATTGGCCTGTTCGGCGTCGAGTCGCTCGAACCATCGACCCTGCTCCGGACCTTTGAGATTTGGCGCGGCAGTCTCGGCGAGCGTCAGGTAGTACAAGCAGTGGGCCTCGGCGATCGCCGCCGCCTCTAGTTCGTCGAACTCGACGAGACGTTCGGCGCTGAACTGTCGGATCGTCTCGAGGAGCCGGTAACGAAGTGCTCCGCCGGTCGGCTCCGCGACAACGAGGCTCTTGTCGACGAGCGATCCCAAGATCTCCGCAATGTCGAATGCCTCGACGTGATCGAGACCACAAACTGCCTCTGCCGCTTCGAGCTCGAAGCCGTCGGCGAACACGGAAAGGCGCCGCAACAGAGACTGTTCGGGCCGATTGAGAAGCGAGTACGACCATTCGACCGTCGCACGGAGCGTCTGCTGACGCGGCAACGCGCTGCGGCTTCCGCCGGTGAGAAGGCGAAAGCGTTGATCGAGCCTGTCGTTCAACTTTTCGAGCGAAAGCGATCGCAGTCGCGCCGCAGCAAGTTCGATCGCCAACGGCATCCCGTCGAGCCGTTTACAGATCGAGATGACGAGCGGCCTGGTATCGGCATCGAGTCGCAAATTGGTGCCCTGCGCGGTGGCTCGGTTCACGAAGAGGGCGACTGCATCCGATCCTCCGGGCCGAAACACGTCTTCGTCGGACTCAGGAAGCGACAATGAGGGGACGCGATAAATCGTCTCCCCGCCGATGCCGAGCGGTTCGCGACTCGTCGCGACGAGATAGACCTCTGGGCATCTTCGCAAGACTGCGTCGGCGAACTTGGCGCAGGCGCCGATCAGGTGCTCGCAGTTATCGAGAACGATGAGCACGCGTTGGTGCGAGAGCGCATCGAGCAGCGACTCAACAGTCGACCGACCCGCGAGGTTCGTGATCCCCAGCGTCTCGGTAACCGTCGAGGCGACGTTCTCTGGGTCGGTGACCGTCGCGAGCTCGACGAGCCAGACCCCGTCTCCTGAACCGTCGAGCAATTCGGCTGCTGCCTGGAGGGCGAGTCGGGTCTTGCCCGATCCTCCCGAGCCGGTGAGGGTGACGAGGCGCGAGGAGTCAACGAGGCGTCGAACCTCGGCGAGTTCGAGTTCTCTGCCGACGAAGCTCGCCGACTGTGCCGGCAGGTTGTTCGGGAGCGCCGGGTTGTCGAGCGAACGGAGCGGGGCAAAGTCGAACTCGAGCCCGTCGCTTTCTACCTGGAAGATCTGCTCTGGCAGGCCGAGGTCTTTCAGGCGGTGAAGACCGAGATCGCGAAGTGACGCCCCCGATGGAAGTGAGTCTCGGACTAACCCGGCCGCCGCCGCAGAACAGAGGATCTGGCCGCCGTGGGCGACGGCCGCCACCCGAGCGGCGCGGTGAACCTCGAGCCCGACGAGCCCGGTTGACGTCTCCGAAACCTCACCAGAGTGAATGCCCATTCGAACGCGGACCTGTTCGCCAGCCGGCCATTCGTGCGCGGAAAGAGCTCGTTGGGTCTCGATCGCCGCCGACAGACCGGCGCTCGCCGACGAAAAGACGGCGAAGAATCCGTCTCCTTGGGTGCTGACCTCCTTTCCGTCGTGGGAGGCGAGACCGGATCGGATGAGCGAGTGATGCTCGGCGAGGACCGACGCGTAGTCGTTCTGCCCGAGACGTCGCAACAGAGCTGTCGAGCCCTCGATGTCTGTGAATAAGAAGGTCAGCGTTTCCGTGGCTAAAAGCGTAAGAGGTGGGAACTACCGTCGCGTCAGCTGTTCTCGGGACAGCCACCAGAGGAGCATCAAGGTGCCCGCTGAGTGTCCCATAACCGCGTGGAGCAGATTCGGACCGACCGTCACATGCCGCCGGGTCGTGGGCGCGCAACACGTCTCTTGGACACGACCACGCCAGTTGGATCGAGCGCCGAATCGGCGTTCCGCAGTGGCGAAGCGGGCGCCGGCTTCCCTTGTGTCCAACACGCACGCTCGAGTCGGGGCATTCGTTCAGCTGATGCCCTGGCGCCTTTCCCTTGCTTTGGATTATGGGTCGAATTATGGGATGCAACGAGAAGATCCGTACAAATGTCGAGGCGGCGACCGGAATCGAACCGGTGTGTAGAGCTTTGCAGTGCCATCGGAATCGTCCACTCTGTCGTCTCGGTCTGCCACATCCGCGCTTATCAGCGAATTTGTCCGGGCAGTCCACGGCGTTCGGAAGGTTGTTGCCGGATTATCGGACAAATTATGGGCCGCGAACCGCAATAAGGATCCGGCAATCGTGATTCGATGGCCCATCGATCGAGGCTCCGCGACTCGAAGCTCGTGCCTCGAAAGATCTCTACGGGCCGAACAGACCAAGGGGTGCGACGATCACTCCGTCGTCGCGCTTGTACGCGTATTCGGTTGCAGTAAGGATCACGAGGGCTGCTGGCGGCCGAACGACGCGAGCGGAAGCCAATCGAAGCAGCGACGCCGCGGCCTGATCAATCTGGCCGGAACCGACCTTGACTTCGGCACCGATCCAGGCGCCGTCGCGGCGCTCGATGATGAGATCAACCTCGAGCTCGCCCGCCCTCTCCCGGTAGTGGTAGATCGAGGCATCTGTGCCGGCCGCGTAAACGCGAGCGTCGCGGATCGCAAGCGACTCGAACAGGTAGCCGAATGTGTTGAGGTCTCGAAGAAGCCTCGTCGGTTCACATTCCAAGAGCGCCGAAGCAAGAGACGGGTCGACGAGGTTCCGCTTCGGCGTCGTCATTAGGCGTGTCCTCGATCGCAACTCAGGGTTCCATGCCTCGACGTCATCGACAATCATGAGACGAGCGAGAGCGTCGAGGTAAGGCTCGGCGGTCCAACGTGAAGGCGCCTCACGTTCGGCGATACCCCGCGCCCGTTCGATGATCGTGCTGAGTCTGGCCGGATGCGCGGTGAGTTGCGCGTACGCCTGTAGGAAACGCCTGACGAGGCGCGGATCGCGCTGGGCGCCGGAAACCACGTCGATGTCGTGATCGACGATGGTGTCGATGTATCCCCTGGTGAACGCGACCGCGTCGTCGACCGAATGACCGATTAACCCTGGCCACCCACCCACAACGATCCGTTCTGAATATGCAGACAGATCGAGACTCGACGTAGCCGTTGGTAGTTCATCCCCAGCGAAAAGTCCGTCGAGAGAGACGGCGCCGGGAGAGAAGCCCTGTTCGAAGAGCGTCATCGGCCGCATCGCCAGGATCGCCATGCGGCCCGCACCAGAGTGTCGGGCAACTGTGTCCTTGGGCGTTGCGGAGCCCGTCAATATGAACTGTCCGGGGGATCGACGGTCGTCCACCGCTCGCCGTACCGCATCCCAAATCTGGGGTTCCCTCTGCCATTCATCGATGAGACGCGGCGTCGCGCCGGGAAGGATGAGGCGGGGGTCAAGGGCGGCGGCGCGCTGGGCTTCGGGATCAACGTCGAGAAGCACCTCGCTCTGGGCTCTTTGTCGGGCCGTCTCTGTCTTTCCGCAGGCCTTGGGGCCTTCAATCACGACTGCGCCGAGTGCCGCGAGGGCGGTTTCCAGCAAGGCGTCGGCGAGGCGGCTCACATAAGGCGGTTTGGGCTCGCGCCCGGGACCTCGGGGCATTCGCCTATTCTACAAGTCGCAACCACTCTGACCAACAATTCGCAACCATCTCAGCCCCCCAGTCGCAACTCTCTCACCGTTTCGCGGGCAGCCCTCCGTGTCTCTCACGGCGAGGGATGGTTCGGCCTCAAGACGAACTTTCCCGGAACTGCCCCGGCGACCTTCGCCGCCCAGATGTCCACCCCGTCGCGTAAGGCGCCGACCTGACCGAGAACTGCGCGCACGGCGCCGTTGGCGACCCGTCCGCCGAGCTCGGAGAGCTGGGTGCGGTCTGGCTCGACAACAAAGAAGACGGCGTTCACCCCCGCTGGGCTCGGGGTGATGGCCTCGACGGCCGAGACCACCGTCCCGCCGTCGCGCACGACACGTACCGAAGAGCGCAGATGCTCTCCGCCGACTAGGTCGAACACGGCATCGACCTTGCCCGCGACGTCAACGCTCTCGTTCTCGATGTCGACGAACCGTTCTGCGCCGAGCTCGAGCACGAGTTCGCGCGCCGTAGCCCGGCCCGCTCCGATCACGCCGACGCCGCCGGTGCGAGCAAGCTGCACGGCGATCGCTCCGACGCCGCCTCCCGCCCCAAGGATCATCACCTGCTGGCCAGCCTCGAGCCGAGCGTGCACAAACAACGCTTGCCATGCTGTGAGACCGGCCAGGGCGATCGCGGCAGCATCGACGTGGTCGAGCGTTGCTGGCTTGCGGGCGAGATCTCTCTCCTCGACTGCGACGTACTCCGCGAGCGACCCGTCTCGGTACCAATCTGTGAGTCCGAAGACCTCGTCTCCCACAGCGAGGCCCGTCGTGCCATAGCCGAGTCCGATGACGGTGCCCGAGACCTCGTGACCCGGCACCACGGGGAGTTTCTCGCGCCCGGATCGATCTACGCCGGTCGACGGCCACTCGAGCTCGGTCGGGGTGAAGCTCGCAGCCTCGACCCGGACAAGCACGTCTCCGATGCACAGCGCCGGCATCGGGATCTCTCCGTAGCGCAGGACCTCCTGTGGTACACCCCGTTTCACGGCCAGCAACGCCGGCACGAGTTTCTGTGCGCTCATCCTTTGTCCTCCTGCTCTGCGGGCCCTTTCCGTTGGTACCCACGGCGCGCACGATCAAAGGCGCTGTAGGCGCTTTCGAGATCATCGTGCACTGCGCGCCAGATCAACCATTCACCACCGGCTTTCCTCTCGGTCGACCCACGGCCGATAAGACGAGCCGAACGATGGTTCGGCATGCTCGACAAGAGCGCGCACCTATCCCCTCTAACTCAGTAGGTGCTCGTTCGATGTTGCGTACGAAATTCTGAATCTCATCCGCGGGTCGTAGCAGCGCTCTATGAGGGAAGGTACTAAGCGGTATGCAGGCGGAGCGACACCAAGTGCGGACCGAGCTTGCGAGGCGAGCTGGCGTCGCGAAAGGTCTGCGCAGTGAACTCGCGTCCAGTAACCGCCTCATTCCCGGTCGATTATGGGACGCAAGGCTGCCGAAAGGCGCGCTACCTAGACCGGTCGCGAGGAGCGTGTTGTTCGGTGCGGCGTTCTGTCGCGCCTGCCCCTGTACGGCACAGCACCTTGAGGACGCGACTTCCGCTCGTTCGGCTGTGGTTATGGGCGACCTCTGGCCACGCATATCGCCGATTCGGGGTGCCGCCCGACGGTGCCTCAGCGATTGCCCCGATGCCCAGATCAACTGCTCGGAGTCGGTCCGCGAAGTACTTGGTAGGCGGGCTAATTCGTCGGAGAAAAGGTTCCCAACGGGCGGGCGATTGTTCTTTCAACAGTGAATCACCGAGCAGACTGAAGAAAGTCATATGTAACTCTACCGGTACGTATCAATGTCGCTACACTGGAACGGGTGGACGCAGTCTTGCAGGCATTGGCCGACCCCAGTCGCCGTACGGTGCTCGAGATCCTGCGCGACCACGAGGCCACGGCAGGGGAGCTCGCCGACGCGCTGCCCATCGCTCGCCCTGGTGTTTCGCGACACCTCCGGGTCCTACGGGAGGCCGGGCTGGTCGACGCACGCCAGGACGCCCAGCGGCGGATCTACCGCCTACGCCCGGAGGCACTGATCGAGGTCGACGAGTGGCTGGAGGCTTACCGAGCTTTGTGGCGTCATCGACTCGACGCGCTGCACACCGAGGTCAAACGAGGAAAGAAGGCGATGAGATGACGACGATCGGCACGATGCGCGCGCTCGACCAGAAACGCGGAGCAGTGCGCGTGGAGGAGCTCTATGACACCGGCATCCGCGACCTATGGGAGACGTGCACGAAGCCGGAGCGACTGGCACGCTGGCTCGCCCAGGTCTCGGGTGATCTGCAGGCCGGCGGCACGGTCGAGATGACGTTCACGAGCACGTGGACCGGCCCGGCAAGGGTCGAGGTCTGCGACGCCCCGCACCACCTGCTGCTCACCACCGAGCCCGGAACCGAGGAGGAGTCTCAGCTGGAGGCGTGGTTCACCGAGGAGAGGTCCCAGACCCGACTGGTCGTAGAGGAGCGTGGCCTGCCGATCGACAAGCTGCACTTCCACGGCGCCGGATGGCAAGTGCACCTGGAGGACCTCGGGCGCTCGCTCAGGCTTGACGGCTCCGTGCACCCTGACGGCTGGTCGGCAACGCAAGCCTCACCCAACTGGCGCAGCCGCTGGGTCGAGCTGACGCCCGACTACGAGGCCATGACGGTGGAGTGATGTCCGACTCGATCCGCCTCGGCGGCGTAGCCGTCGCGAATGCCTGGAGCGCGCTCTGGCGGCTCGCCCCTCGACTCGTCGGAGGTTGCCGTCCTATCGACCTCGCGGAGCTATTGGCCACGTCCCAGTGGTCGATCCGAGAGGACACGATCCTCGAATCTTGGGGTGTCCCGTCAGCGATTCTTGTCGCAGCCTCTCGCTGACCCATTAACTGATTTCACTCGACAAGATGGCGCGTAACGACTCATCTGAACGGCTACAACGCTGGCTCGGACAGCCCGCAGAGAGCGCGTATCGACGGGTCAGGACGCTGCGCCTACGCCCATAACACGCGCCCCCGAAGCGCGCTGACGCGCGTCACCGAACGCCGGGACGTGGGCGCGCAACACATCGCTTGGACACGACCGCGCCAGTCGGATCGAGCGTCGAATCGGCGTTCCGCAGTTGCGAAGCCGCCCACCGGGTTCGCTCACGTCCAACACGCGCGGTCGAGTCGGGGCATTCGCTCAACTGGTGCCCCAGTGCCGTTCACGTTTGCTTTGTGAATCGGCCCAGGTTTCTTAGAGACTCGTTGATGTGAGTCGTCTGCCTTTCAAGCAGCTGACTCTTGACGGTCGTGATTGGTTTCGAACTCTGCGGGCGGGATCTTCCCGATCTCGTTGTGGATGCGACGGAAGTTGAACCAGTCGACGTAGGTGAGCGTTGCCCACTCGACGTCCTCGACGTTGCGCCAGGGACCACGGCGGTGGATGAGCTCGGTCTTGTAGAGCCCGTGGAAGCTTTCAGCCATCGCGTTGGAGTGAGCCGTCAACTACGCCTGTTTCCAATGGATCGCGGCGAACTGTCCGGGTAACGCATCCTTTCCATCCTTGGTCTGGCCAGACCTTTGAGTTCGTGGCGTTGAGGCGCACCTGGAGA
>JBAVUF010000240.1:0-1760 GCA_049696635.1 Acidimicrobiales bacterium
GACTTGAAGCGAGTTAAAATTGGTGGTCTGGCCTGGGATCAGGTAAGTAATCCCGCTCAGGGTGCCGGCCGCGCCGGGAATGCCGGAATCGTATTGACGACGGGCGTCGATGCTGGTTGCTGAAGTGCTTGGCGTACCGAAAGCGGTCGAATACGGCGCGTAGTTCTCGTCGACAAAGGTTGCCAGGTTTCGGCCCAGGGTGCCTACATAAGCTGTCGTCAGGGTTATCCTGGAAGGCAATTGCCGCTGCACGCTGAGGTTGAACTGGTAAACGGAAGGATACTTCATATACGTTGCGATGGCCTCAGGGCCGGCGAACGGGATGAAGATCGGATGGGCCGGTGTATAGGTGTACGGGAAGATGCCTCCACCGGGACTGGTGTTGAGGAAACCGTAAGCGACGCCACCGTACATATTTGTGAGTGATGGAGTGGGGCCAAAGCTTTCGCGTAAGGCGAACGGCGCGCCGTTGCCGGGCTGGTTCCACTCATTGCCGCCGGGAATTCCGTAGAAGATGCCCGCTGCGGCGCGAACCGAGGTCTTGCCGTCCCCAAACGGATCCCATGCGAAACCGAGGCGCGGAGAGATATGGCTGAACTCCGTGCTGATGATGCCGCGACCGACTCCAGCGTCTCCCACGAACAACAAGCCCTTCGGCGCTGACGGAGTGATAGTGGATTGCTGGTTGGGAACAAACGACGCCGTCCTGTCGTGCGCATCGACGGGAGGCGTATCGATGTCCCACCGGAGTCCAAGGTTGGCCGTGAACCTGTGTGTGATCCGGTAGTTGTCCTGCGCAAACACCGCGGTGTGCCACGTGCTCAGATGCGTGACATAAGGCGTGTCCTGCTCAAATGAGCTGGTTTGGCCGGCGACAAAGTCCGCAAGCGCATTACCCGTGCTGGTGGGCGCGGAGCTAGCGAAGCCAACGTCGCCATAATTATTCAGATCGGCAACGAACATGGTCTGGTCCAGAGCGAACTCACCGCCAAGGGAAAGGTTGTGTTTGCCCTTGGTGATGCTGACTACGTCGCGTAACTCATAGTTGTTGGAACCCGTGACCGGGCCGGCATTCGGGTTCCCCGTGTTGAAGTCACCACTGATGGTTAGATAGGGCAGGCTGGCCGGTCCCTGGATTTGGAAGTTCGAGCCGAAACTGCCGAGGGTTTGCGATTGTGGGCCGGTCACAGGGATAAGAATGCGCCCGCCTATGGCCCGCGTGAGCGTTAGCCAGGCCTGATTGGCCGTGCTGGGGCTGAAGGTGTGAACCTCGCTTATATTGGCATTCGTCTGAACCGTTTTGGACTGATCTCCGGTCCAATTGACGTTGCCGCCTCCGCTGGGAGTTGACGCGGTAGTGATATGGAAGTAGGTCACTCCCACATGGTCCTTGCTGCCGAGGTTCTCGTCAAACTTGCCCAGATATTCGTCTGAGACTGTCGGAGTGACGTATACGCCGACCCAATTCCCGCCTCCGGTTGTAAGAAGGCTGCCGTTGGGCAACGGAACGGAAACACCGATTGTGTTCTTTACGTTCAAGATATTTGCAGCGGTTGGGTCCAGGTAAGCGTAGTCGAAGCCCGGGTTAGCGGGGTTTGGGATTGGGGTGGTGTACATGCAATTCAAAGTGGCAACCTGGCAATTGGGGCTACTGTTTGTTCCCATTACCTGATTCGCGGGGACGTCCCAGGCGGCCGCGCTCGTGCCGGCCGGTTTCGGGTTGTAAACCTTGAGCGAGGTGTCCGCAGTAAAGTCGCCCA
>JBAVUF010000241.1:0-10898 GCA_049696635.1 Acidimicrobiales bacterium
GACACCGGCGGCTCGATCCGCATACCCGCCGCCCTCTGCGGCGTCGTCGGGTTCAAACCGACCTTCGGACGTCTCAGCGTGCGCGGCGTCCAACCGCTCGCGAAAAGCCTCGATCACGTCGGCGTCATCGGCTCGGACGTTGGTTCGGTCGCCTCGGCGTTCGTCGCGCTCACGAGGACTTCGCTCGCCGGTCGCGCGGTGGGGCGGGTCCTGGCGCTCGATTACGCGGCTCTCGAGGGAGCGAGCCCGCAGGTGGCGAGTTCGATCGACGCCGCGCTCGGATGCCTCGACGATTTCGAGTTGGGCCGCGTCGACCTCCCGTTCCCCGATCTCATCGACGCGGCGAGCACCGTCGTGATGTTCGTCGAGGCGTCAGTGGCGCACTCGGCGAGGCTGCGTGCGCGTCCGAACGATTTCGGAGCTGACGTTCGCGAACGGCTCGTTCTCGGTTCGGCTCTCGGATCACTCGCGTACGCCGAGGCACGCGCCACGATCGGTCAGCTGCGAATCGATTTGCTCCGTCGACTCGAAGACGTCGACGCGATCGTCATGCCGACGGTGCCGATCGTCGCACCGCTCCTCGAAGAGGCGATGGGAGACGAACGGCTTCCGTCTCTCCTCGTGCGCTGTACGCGGCTCGCCAATGTGACAGGCGTCCCGGCGCTCTCGCTACCGGTCCCGGGTGTCGATCTTCCCGTGGGACTGCAGATCCTCGCGAGAGATGATGAGCACGTCCTCGCGGTGGCGTCCGCCGTCGAGCGGAGCTTCCTCGGCGTCGATCGCGTCTAGACGCTCCTTGCGCACCTCACGGATTCGGTCGGCGGTCGCGCGTTGGGTCGCAGAGATGTGATGGTGGATCGCTTCTTCCGCCTTCTTCGGGTCGTGTTTCGCGATCGCGTCGACGACGGCACGGTGCTCTTCGAGCACATCGGCGCTGCGCGTTGGTGTGGCGAGCGCGTCTAGCCCGGAGAGCCAGATGATGCCGCGCAGCGTGAGGAGGATCTGGCGGGTGCGCTCCAAGTTGAGCGCCTCGGGCATCGCGATATGAAACTCCTCGTCGATGTCGAGGAACTCCGGCTTGTCGAGCGTCTTCGCCTGGCGATCGAGGATCGCACGCAGCTTGGCGACGACCTGGTCGCTGGCCTCGGTCGCAAGCCGGCGGACGACGTACTGCTCGACGAGGTCGCGCAGCTCGAATGCTTCGCGACGTTCTTTCTCCGAGATCGACCGGAGACGGAATCCCCTCTGCGGGACGATCTCGACGAGGCCTTCGCGGGCGAGTTGAATGAGCGCCTCGCGTACCGGGGTGCGCGAGATCTTCAGCGCCCCCGCCAGCTGCACCTCGGAGTAAAAGGAGTTGGCGGCGATGACGCCCGACCAGATCGACGACCGGATCGCCGCGTACGCCTGGCGCGCCAGGGTCTCGGCGCGGGGCAGCGAGGCGATCGTCGGCTGAAGTGCGTCAGGGCGCTCGATCGACATTCCCCGCCACTATACGGTGCATCTACCATGCTACATACGAACCTTCGAGGAGAGCAGCGCCGTGGGTCTTGACCTCCAACACTTCGTCGAGGACAACCGGGACGGGTTCCTCGAGATCGAAAAGCCCGTCGCGCTCGAGGCCATCGGTGCGCTCACGGCTCGAGCCAATCGCCCCGTGCTCTTTTCGAACATCGACGGATTCCAGATGCCGCTCGTCGATCAGCTGTTCGTCGACCGTGCCGCACAAGCGAGGGTGCTCGGATGCACACCGGAAGACGTGCTGCGCACGATGAACACCGTTCTCGCACGGGGACCGAGACCGCTGTCGAAGGTGGGCGACGCCCCGTGCAAGGAGATCAAGCTCTTCGGCGACGACGTCGACTTGTCGCTGTTGCCGATCGTCACGCACACCGATAAGGACCCGTACCCCTACACGACGGCGTTCGCTGTCCATCATGATCCGCAGACCGGCAACTTCAATTCGATGTACCCCCGCTCGGGCGTCTTGTCACGGAACGAGATGGTCACGTCGTTCGTCACCCCGACGGCCATCCGAATCTTGGCCGCGCACCGCGCCGAAGGGAAGAAGATGGCGCAGTCGATCGCGATCGGTGTCCATCCGGCCTGGGAGCTCGCCGCCGCGTACAACTACCTCCACGAGGGATGGTGGGAGCTCGAGCTCTTCGAGGCGATCACCGGCCAGGCGGGCGAGCTCGTCGAATCGGAGACCAACGGGATCCCCGTTCCCGCCGACGCGAGCATCGTCATCGAGGGTTGGATCGATCCGGTGCGCACCGCGCAGGATGGCCCTTCACCCGGCCCGACGATGCTCTTCACGCCGTACGCGAACCAGCAGCCCGTCTTCGAGGTGGCGGCGATCACGATGCGGCGCGACGCGATCTATCGCAACCACCTGATGACGCCGTTCACCGATCATCAACAGCTGCCGCGCCTTTGGCAGGAGGCGATTCTCTTCGAGCGGATCCGGGCGATGGGGGTGGCGATCAGGGAGATCGCCTACGTGAACGGCGGTGGAGCCCTCTTTCTCGTGATGCAGATCGAACCGACGCAAGAAGGTCAGGTGAAGGACGCGCTCTTGACCGCGATGGGCTCGTTCATCAACAACAAGATCGTCGTCGCCGTCGACCCCGATGTCGACATCTTCGATTACCGCGACATCGTCTATGCCCTCGCGACCCGCGTCGACCCGGCGCGCGACGTGATCATCGTCGACGGGACGCGGGGATGGATCTTCGATCCGCGGGCGCGCCCGGAAACAGACGCCGGCCCGGGAGCCGAAAGCTCGCGATTTCCGTCGGTCGGGTCGCGCTGGGGGATCAACGCCACGAAACCCGTGCCGTACCGCAAGGAGCGCTCGGATTACGAACGGGCGTGGCCGCCGCTGTGGAACGACATTCGCCTCGAGGACTACCTGTGACCGACGAAGCAGCGAGTCGGATCAAAGAGGCAGACCGCGACGGACTCCGCGCCGCGCTCGGGAGCGAACGGCGAGTGCTGGTCGAGTTCTGGGCGCCGTGGTGCGTCCAGTGCGGGCCGATGGCCCGTGTCGTCGAGCGCTTCGTCGCAGACGTCGCGGATGATGTCGCCGTATTGAAGGTGAGCCTCGAAGACGAGGCGATCGCCGACGAGTACGACCTGATGAGCCTGCCCGCGATCTGTTTCTTCGTGGACGGTCAGCCGGCCAAGCTCGTCACCGGATTCAAGGGCGCCGCGGCCCTACGCGAGGAGTTCGCGACGCTCGTCGCGTGAGGTCTCGGCGGTGGGATACGACCGACGCGCTAACGATCGGGATAACGGACTTCGAACAACAGCGCGCCGTTCTCGGACCGCCAAGGTCCGTGCTCCATCCCCGGCGGTCGGCACGCGTAGTTGCCCGCCGAGAACGAGAGCCCGAGGCGTATGTCAGTGATCTCGCCCGAGAGGATGTAGATCTCCTCCCAGAAATCGTGGGCGAGCGTCCCAGACGGTGAGGTGTCGGTGCCCGCAGAGAACTTGAGCAGGCGCGTTTGGACGGCCCGTTCCGGGTCGGCGGCGAGGATCTGCTCGGTCTGGCCGTCGATTCCCGTCGGGACCCATTCGCCCGCTGGCGCGTGGAACTCGAGGGTCGGCTTGGTCATCGGTCCGTCGCTTCAGGCACCTTCGGTTTTCGGCGCGTTATCAATTTGCTGCGCGTCGTGGCGATAGGACGTTACACGGAGGAACCGACGTGAACTATGGGCTCGAGAACAAGGTCGCGATCGTCACGGGGCCGGGAGGGTTCGGGGCGGGTTACTGTGCCGGGCTCGCAGACGCCGGGGCGCGCGTCGTCATCGCCGATTCATCGGCGTCGGGTACATCGACCCTCGACGAACTGCATTCGACGGGCCATGAGGCGTTCCTCATCGAGACCGACGTGACCTCCGAAGCGAGCGCGGGCGACTTGGCGAAGGCGGTGAAGGCGAAGTTCGGCGGGCTCGACGTTCTTGTCAATAACGCTGCGATGTTCCAGGGTTTGCCGTTCCCGTCCCCCGACCCGATCGAGCAGATGACTCTCGAGCTGTGGAACAAGGTTCTCGCCCTCAACCTGACGAGCGCGTTCATCGTCACCCGCGCGATGATCCCCCTGATGCGCGGCCGGGGCGGCGTCATCATCAACCAGTCCTCACCCGCGGTTTGGCAGAACTCTCCTGGGCGCATGCATTACACGGTCGCGAAGGGGGCGCTGCTGCCGATGACCCGTTCGATGGCGCGCGAGCTCGCTCCCGACAACATCCGGGTGAACGCGATCGCGCCAGGACCGGTCGTCACCGGAGATTTGGAGGGCCTCGATCCGAACGTGGCGGCCCGCATGACCGAGCGGATGGCGATCAAACGTCTTGGCACGCCGGCGGATCTGATCGGCCCGTTGCTCTTCCTCGCGAGCGACATGAGCGCTTGGATGACCGGTCAGGTGCTGGTCGTGGACGGCGGCGGATTCATGATCGGTTGAGCGCCGTCGAGCGAATCTTTCCCGACGCGTCAGGGAGATCCGCAAAGGCCGGCGAAGATCCCGCTTGTCAAGGCGTATTCAATCGGTCGATGACTTCCGCCGTCGCGCTTTCGATCCTTGCCAGCGCTCGAACAGGTCTGCGCGCAAGGAGATGCCGATCAGGTCACAGATCCGGTTCACGGTCTGATTGACGAGATCATCGATCGTTTCGGGGCGGTGGTAGAAGGCGGGCATCGGAGGCACGACAAGCGCTCCCATTTCCACGAGCTGCGTCATCGCGCGCAAATGTCCGAGATGCAGTGGCGTCTCCCGCGGAGCGACGAGGAGCGTGCGTCGCTCCTTTAGGGCGACATCAGCCGCACGGACAAGCAGGTTGTCGCTCAGGGAATAGGCGATGGCGGCCACCGTGCGCATCGAACACGGGACGACCGCCATGGCATCGAAGCGGAAGGAACCGCTCGAGGGAGCACCGGCAATGTCACCGAATACGTGCACCGCGTCGGCGAGCGCCTCCACCGATTTCGCGTCCCATTCGGTCTCGAGGCTGATCGTCTGTCGGGCGGCGGGGCTCATGATGAGCTCCGTTTGGACGTCTTCGGTGTCCTTCAGCACCTCGAGCAAGCGAACGCCGTAGATGGCGCCGGACGCTCCGGACATGCCGACGACGACACGCATCATCGACCTGCGTCCGGATCGCAGCCGCGATGACTGGCGAGTGCTTCGGTCGTCGCGCGCCAGCGAGCGACGACCGAGCTCTCGTCGAGAAGTCGGAAACTGATCCCGGACTCGAGGACCGCGTACGGCGCAACATCACGGCGGACCTCTGTGACTCGGGCCTCGAAGACTGCGAGTCGGGTCGGTGATGAGAGGTCCTCGGCACGGCAGACGAGCAGCTGGACGCAGTAGGCGGCGTTCTCGAAGACGAACGCGAGAGCCGCCAGGTCCGAGCGCGTGAGGTTCGTCGTCGCGTGCGAATCCGGCCAGAGCGCGATTCGAATTCGCGTCGAATCTAGAGCGACGACCTCGCCGGCGCTGAGCAGCGCAACGCGGGGCGCGCCATCGGGATCAACCGTCAGCAGTTGAATCGTGAAGCCGACGTGCTTCCCAGGGTCGGAACCGTCGAGGAGGTTCGTGATCGCACTCGGGAGCGCAGGTGCGTCGACTTGCATCTTTTGTTTGCTCACCGCGCTCGACAATCCATGCCGCTGAGTCTGCCAGGAAGTTGTCGGCGCAGCGGCGAGCAATCGCCCGCGTCAATTAATGGCGCGCGTGCGGTGCGACCTTCACCCAGCCCGCCTCGTGGGAAACCGGATCCTCGAGCGGGACCCCCATCGCGGTGTGCATCGTGTTGTACATCTTCCAGAATCCCATCACGAGCACGATCTCCATCACCTCAGAAGGCGTGTAGTGCTCGGCGAGTCGCCGGCGGAGGTCGTCGGTCACGCCTGCAGGGTCGAGGCTCGCCTGATGGACGAATTCGAAGGCAACGGCTTCACGCTCGTCCTTCGGTTCGTCGAGGCTGAGCACGCGGTCGAGGTCATCTTCTGAGTACTGCCAGCGCCGCTTCAAGGTCGCGGCGTGATGCGCGGTGCAGTAGGTGCACTCGTTGTCGCGGCTTGCGACGATGGCGAGGCGGTACTTGAACTCCTCGGAGAGCGAACCCTGCTCGCTCCGCATGACCGCGTTGTTGAAACGCATCAGATGCTCTGCGGACCAGGGGTTGTGGAGGTACATCTTGATGGCGTTTGGGAGGAACGCCATGCGCGAGATGTAGTAGTGAACTTCTGGGCGGGCGGAGATGGGGATGAACTCGAGGTTTTCGCCGATCGGCGGATAGGGGATGAACGCTTCGGACTTTCCTTCTGAGACGACGTCTTTCGTGATCGGCTGCGGCGCCGTCTGGGTGCTCATGAGGTCCTCCTCGATCGGGGCAACTGGTATGTTGTATACTACTATGGGTAGGGCGCGGGATCCGTCCTGGTGGGCGGCGTGAGAGTGCCTCCGCCACTCAAGCTGACCTTTGCCAGCCTCGACTACCTCGATCGCACCCGGGCGCTCTCAGAAGGCACGGTACAGCCGGACGGCATCGCCCTCGAGTGCCTGCGCCTCGGCCCGTATCAGCTCTTCCAGAAGGTCGCGCAGACCGACGAGTTCGACGTCGCCGAGATGTCGGTCTCAACTTTCATCGCGCTCGCGGCCCGCGGCGACGAGAAGTACGTCGCGATCCCGGTGTTTCTCTCACGACGCTTTCGTCACGGTGACATCTTCGTCCACGGGCCGAGCGACATCTCCGGGCCCGAGGACCTCGTCGGGCGAAAAGTCGGCGTGCCGGACTACGAGATGACCGCCGCTCTATGGCAAAGGGCGATCCTCCAGCACGACTTCGGCGTCACCCCCGATCAGATTGCCTGGTTCCAGGGGGGCGAGTTCACCCCGGGTTTCGTCCAGCGCGTCGACCTCCACCTTCCCCCGAACGTCCGCGTCGAGGTGATCCCGGAAGACCGCACGCTGCACGACATGGTGGCGACAGGTGAGATCGAAGCCGTGCTCTGCCCTCACATCCCAGTGGCTCTGAGCGACGGCTCGGGTCGCGTGCGCCGGCTGTTCCCCGACTACGTCGATGTCGAACGCGCGTACTACGCGCGCACGAAGTTCTTCCCGATCATGCACCTCACGGTGATCCGGCGCGCGCTGTACGAGCAGCACCCTTGGGTCGTCACGTCGCTTATGAAGGCGTTCAGCGAGTCCCAGGCGCTCGGTTGGCGACGGATGAACGAGTTCGGTTCGCTCGCCGTGATGATCCCGTGGCTCTCGCACGACATCGAGGAGATCGACGCGCTGATGGGGTCTTCCTTCTGGCCGTATGGATTTCGGGAGAACTACGCGATCCTCGACGCGATGTGCGAGTACGCGAGCGAGCAAGGGATCGCCGCACGTCGACTGAGCCCCGAGGAGCTGTTCGTGCCCGAATCACAAGACTTGGTCCTCGATCAGGGCGCGCCAAGCGATTGAACGGGCTCGAAGGAAAGGTCGCGCTCGTGACCGGCGCGACCCAGGGAATCGGTGAGGCGATCGCCGCCGCACTCGCCGATGCCGGAGCTTCCGTCGTGTGCAGCGGCGTCGAATTGGCGGAATCCGAGCGCGTCGCCACTCGGATCAATGACAGCGGAGGTGTCGCCGAGCCGCTCGCGATCGACGTCGGTCGCGGGGCTCAGATTGAAGCGGGGTTCGCGCGCTTCGGGTCGTCGGGTGGCATCGACGTCGTCGTAAACAACGCCGGCATCTTTCCGCGGTCAGCTTTCGCAGCGCTCGCCGAGGCGGAATGGGATGACGTGATGCGGGTGAACCTGAAAGGAACTTTCCTCGTCTCACAGATCGCGGCGCGCATGATGCGCGAACAAGGACGCGGAGGTCGCATCGTCAACATCACCTCGGGGGCCGCTTGGGTTCCGACCGCGAACAGTGCCCACTACTCGGCGAGCAAGGCAGGCATCGCAGCTCTCACCCGGGTGATGGCGCTCGAACTCGCCGCCGATCGCATCACCGTCAACGCGGTGGCCCCGGGTCTCGTCGATACCGCACAACCGCGCTCTTTTTATTCAGAAGCGGATCTGAGAGCCCTCGCGACTCGGATTCCGCTCGGGCGGATCGGCATGACCGACGATGTTGCGCCGTTGGTCGTTTTTCTCTGCAGCGACGAAGCCCGGTACATCACCGGCCAAACGATTCACGTCAACGGCGGCCTGTTCATGTCGTGAGCGTGCCTACACCCGATCGCGTCGAGCGGGTCGTCTCGCGCGAGCCGCTGCTTTGGAGCGCGAAGTGAAGCAGCGCTATTCGTCAGGTTGGATACGAGACGATCGCATTCGTGCGACGGACCGCGTACCAGCAGGCCTCGAAGATCACAGCGATGGCAAGGATTGCGAGGAAGACAGGCTGCTCGTACCCGTCAATCAGGCTGTGCCCAAGCGCCGCCTCGACCAATGCGAACACGCCAAATGTCAACCAACCCGGACCGGTGACGAGGCAATGGGCGTGTCGGCACCGCCAGAAATTGAGCGAGCACCATCCTCCTGCCGCGAGGCCAGCCAAGCCGTCAACGACGAGCCTGGGTTGGACAGAAAGGTGTGCCGCCAAGTTGAGCAGGACGACCACGAGAACCACGATTCCGACAGAGGCTACATTTCCGAGCCGGATCCGATCGACGCGCCGCTTCAGGTCGGTGTCGGCCGCGCGAGATGGCGGCGACCATCCACAGAGCGCTCGACCGCCACAGCCCGCGTCGGCTCCTCGCGCGTTGCTCTTTTCCCGGACGCTCATGCCGAGTCTCCATCTGTCCGTGAGCTGTCGGTGCTCACGGCGCAGGCGGCGAGGATGACGGCCGCGATCTGTTCTTGGGTGGGGAGGTCGATCCGACACGCAGGATCGGTTCCCGCGGGGTAGCCATCGACTTCGGTTCCGTTGATGAGCAGGGTCGGCGATGAATGTGCGCCCTCGATCTCGTCGATGACCGCGGTTGTGCCGGTGCGCTCGAGCGCCCTCTCCAGGTCGGCCCGCAACCGGCTGACCGATGGGCAGTCCGGGACGTGCAGGATGGAGATCCGCACCTCCCTGAGCGGCGGCTCCAGTGTTGGCGTGCCGGAGGCGGCGGGAGCGTTCACCGACTTTGTGCCTCGGCCGATAGCCAACCGAGTTGCTCGCACGCCGCAAGGCAATCGGCGAAGGCGTCCGCGACGCTCAATACCTGCCCGTCGGGATGCTCGGCGATCCAGCCCGCAGCGGCGGACGGCGAGGCGAAGAAGTGGCCGTGGTCACAGACATCGGAACGAAGGTTCTCCACGAGGTCACGCCGGTGCAGCTGCGACACGACGGCTTCGGACGGCGATGCCGAAGTCACGCCCTGGGGGGTGATCTCGAGACGAATCGGCACGCCAGTCGTCGGACACGTGGTCTCTGCAACCGTGTGTTCTCCGAGGATCACAGTGAAGAACAGGGTGTCGCTCGCACACCAGGTGTAGAAGGTCTTGCCACCGACGAGGAACCGGTAGTCGGTTCTGAGGGGAGTAATGCCGAAACCGACCAGCCGCCCGTCGCCATCCCATTCGCTTCCCGGCTGTGCGCGCACGATCCGGGCGAGATCGGCGCCTGTCGATCCGGCGGTGTCCGCGAGGTCGACGAGATCGAGCGGCTCGCCACGCGTCAGGAGACGAAGGAGTTGGGGGAGGGCTTGGTAGCCCTCAACGCTCGAGAGAAAGGCGGCATCGTTGCAGGCGTGCGTCTCGGTCATGGGATCACTCCTTCCACGACTGCGTCGTACTCAATCGCTTCGAGGAGTGGGCATTCCCGCTTTCTCGGGCTGCGATCGCAAGTGGCAACGAGCTGACGCAGCGAATCTCGCATGACCGACAGGCGAGTGATTTTCGTCTCGAGCTCATCGATCTTCTCGGTGGCGAGCGTCTTCGCCGCATCGCAGTTGCGAGGCCCGCCAGCCGCCAGCTCGAGCAGCGAGTCGATCTCTTCGAGCGAGAAGCCGAGTTGCTGGGCGCACTTCACGAACCGGACGGTGCGCACGGCCTGAGCGTCGTAGGAGCGATATCCGGAGTCCGAGCGTTGCGGCAGGGGAAGGATCCCTCGCCGCTCGTAGTAGCGGAGGGTCTGGACGTTCACCCCCGCCTGGGAAGCCACCTCGGAGCTGCGCATGCCTCGACGGTAGACCCTGTACCTAGGTACGAAGTCAAGTCCCTTTCGTGATGCTGCGGGATATTTCGGTTTCGTCTTGCCGCACCGGCGCGACTGGGATCGAATGACGCCGTGCACCGCGCCCCGCTGCGTGTCTCGGCGGTGGTCGCGATGGCCGCGCTCGTCACAGCCGTGATCACCGATCTGACGATTTCCAGTGTGAGTGCGTGGTGGACTCGCTATTCGTTCATCGGATCTGTCGTGTCGAGCGTGCTGATCCTCGCCTTCACCGTCCTCGTCGTCGACGAAGTGGTGTCTCGTCGTCAGGTCCGTGAACGCAACCACGTCGCCGCCGTGCAGGCGGCGATCGTCTACGGCCAGGTGCTGCAGACGGCGAAGGCGGTGATGGAGCCCGGTGCGGCGAACAGCGAGGACGCGGCGGGCGAGGTACGCGCCCTCGCGTCGATGTTGCTCACGGCCGCCCCAGCCCTCTTCGACGATCCCGAGGCGCGGGAGTTCATGGAGCAAGCCGAAACGTTCTCGGGGATGCTGCTGCGCATCGAGGTCCACGGCGCGGGACACAAATTGACCGACGCCGATCGGGCGAAGCTCACCAAGGCGAAGCAGACGCTCAGCACCGCTGCGCAGCCGCTGTTAGCGCGTCTCAATGCTCGGCAGCTGATGGACCTCGAAGGGGAGGCCGCGACGTAAGCGGCCGCCGGCATGCGCGATGCGCCGCGGTTAACGC
>JBAVUF010000242.1:0-4005 GCA_049696635.1 Acidimicrobiales bacterium
AACGATTCGAGCTCAACGAGGCGTTGCTGTCGTCCTGGTCGAATGACCAGGCTCGACTTCGTGAGTCGATGGGCGACGATGTGTACGAGCGCATGTACAGCCAGGGAAGCAACCTAACTCTCGAGCAGACCGTAAATCTGTGCCTGGGTCGCTCGCGTGTGCAGCTGTGAACCGATGTTTCCGCAGACTCGTGGAGTGATCGACGACCATCCGAAACCCGCGGTAGTTCTTTTTCGCGGGTTCATTGGGCTTCGTAGTTAAGCATTCAACCGGCGGTTGGGGCACCCTCGGGCTCTCCGGTGTGGTTTGTTCAATCGAGTTCGTAGAGGGTCGCCACGGCGGCCGAGCATATGGAGGCGAAATTTCATCAGCGTGTTCCTGTTTTTCTTACGCCGATCGGTGTAAGACAGAACTATGAACCGCGATTGTGAAAGATCCGATGTTGTCGCGGCTACCAGGGGCGGGGACACCTCGCTGGGCATGGAAGACGAGGTTGGAGCGAGCATCCAATTGTGGCGAGCCCAGAATCGAATTTGGCCGGCGTTTCCGACCCTGGTTGTGGTCCGGGCCGCATCCTGGCTCGTCCGGGGCCGGGCCCAACGCCGGAGCCCTGCAATCGGTGAGGGTGGTGTTGTCAGCGTCTTCCTCGACGGCTCGAAGGTGGGCGCCATCTCGCCCAAGCAGATGAAGGTGTACCAGGTCTCACCTGGGGAACATTCTTTGAGTCTGCACTTCCTCGGGGGCTTGCGGCGATCGAGGAAACTCCAGGTTCCTCTGGCCGAGGGCGAGGAGCAGCAGTTTGTCTGTTTGCTGAACGCGTTCGGGTGGCCCTCCATCCGGCCCGCCACTCCCAACGATGTCGCTGCGATGGAACGCCTGCACTCTGCACCTGTTGACGGCGCGGAGTTCGCCTGAGGCGATTCCGAGGTAGCGGATAATGCCGGCGGGTTTCGCTCGGCACGGGAACTCTGGCCGACTGTGCCGATGGTGCTGCCGTTTAAAGACGCTCGCGAAGGGGCGGGTGCGCTTTCTGGAACACACATCTCGGGGCGACCCTTGAGGCTTACTTCCCAGGTTCGAACGGCTACCTGCCGTCCGAGGGATCGGCGGTGATGGTCCCGTGAAGCGGTACACGATTCACAACGCGATCGGCACGACGTAAGAGGGACTCCCCGCGCGCCTCGCAGGATTGAGCGCCCCGAACGTGGTCAGACACGATCGAAAAGGAGCGATCTCCACGCGACCCAAAACGCGCGAGCGGAGATCGCACCCGATTCTCGGACGTTTCTTGACAACCATCGCCCACTAATCCGGTTTGGTCTCGCTCTCCAAGCGTCGGTACATCTGAGTCGGAGCCTCGAGCACCTCCGGTCGGATCTCATCGGCCAGCATGGAGACCACTCGCTCCGAGTAAGCGCCGTGCCGCAGATTGGCCATGTTGCCCGCTCGGAACTGCTGCCATGAGTAGCCGCGCGCCGGTCCGTACGAGTAGGCGACGGTTCCGTGCTTCCTGATGTACGTCGTGGGAACCGGCTTCGGCTTCTTGGGTTTGTCAGACATCGGTCCTCCTGGCTCCCCCACGCGCGCTGCACCGTTCTGGCAACAAGCGTGACCGATGCCCAGAGAAGAAGGGCGTTTTCGATCAACCGTAGACACGGCGCGGAACGTGAGGGTCCGAATTCGCGACCGCCCCAGTACGGCTGCACCTTACGGACGTCTAAGTCGAGGCTTCCGGTCGGGTTATTGGAATGTCGCCCCACTGGCACAAATGAGCATCTTGGACCTGGCACAAATGAGCATCTTGGGTCTGCCGATTTATTCCTCCCCCTGACTAAGAAGGGTGCATGGAGGAGTTGACGAAGAATGGCGCCGTCGAGGAACTCAACGACTCTCATTTAGAGGATTGGTTTGAGGCGCGGCTGGCGCCAGACGCCCCGTTGGAGCGATTCGTTGAGCGCCGACGAGGAGGTCGCCGGAGGAGTGACCACCGTGTCATTGAGACTTCGGATTCACCTCCGACCGTCAGGTCAACGGTCAGCGTCGTCATTCCCACGATGAACGAAGCGCGGAACATCACGGGCGTGCTCGAACGGTTGCCAGATATCGTCGACGAGGTTGTTCTCGTCGATGGTCGCTCAGTCGATGTGACGAAGCTCATGGCTGCCACAACCCGACCGAATATCCGCTTTATTGACGAGCACGCTCGAGGCAAGGGTGTGGCTCTTCGGGCGGGGCTTGCCGCCGCCACCGGCGACATCATCATCGCGATGGACGCTGACGGCAGCATGTCACCGGAGGAGATCCCGCGTTTCGTCAATCCCCTTGAGCACGGTTTCGACCTAGCAAAAGGCTCTCGCTTCGTAGCCGGAGGGGGCTCGCTCGACATAACGCGCTTCCGCCGGCTGGGAAATAGAGGGTTGGTACTCGCGTCGAACATTTTGCTCGACGTTCATTACACGGATCTTTGCTACGGGTTCTTCGCCCTTCGTCGAATCTTTCTTGAGGCATTGGACCTACGTTCAACCGGTTTCGAGATCGAAACCGAGATCACCGTTCGCGCACAGATCATCGGACTGCGAATCGCCGAGGTTCCGAGCGTCGAACTCCCCCGTCGAAACGGGGAGTCGAACTTGCGAACTATCCGCGACGGCTTTCGAGTACTGGGGACGCTGCTCAGTGAGCGGCGGCGTTCGTCGGCGGTCCAGCTTTGCCAGACCACCGTAAAGACGCCGACGGGATAGGCAGGCAATCAGATCAGACGATTGCAAAATGCTGTCGCTGCTGACCGATGGTTCCTGCCGTCGCGGCTTAGTGTGAGCACAGGTCGGTGTGGCGTACACGTTGCGACCGGGCGGCGTGCCGCCCGGGCGTCACGCCGCTAACTCAGCTCGTTAGCCTCCGCAGCAGCAACAAGGAGAACAGTCGCAGTCGCAACCGCAGTTCGTACAAGTTCTCATCGTTCACCTCCCTTCCCGATCCCCGTTACGCACGACCATTGCTCGGCCGGCGTATCGAAGCACTCCGCGTTGCGCTTCTTGAGTCCGAGGAGTCGGTCGCGGATCGCAGTGAGTTGTTTGATCTCGGACTCGACCTCGGCGAGTCGCTGTTGCACGAGGACCTGTGTGTGGCCGCAAGGGCACTGACCCCGATCGCTCACATCGAGCAGTTCCTTGATGTCGCCGAGTCTGAGGCCAATCCGTTGCGCACCCTTCATGAACCGGAGTCGCTCGGCGGCAGCGTCGTCGTAGATCCGGTAGCCCGCGGCGGAGCGTCCCGCTGGTGGAAGCAGCCCGAGCCGCTCGTAGTAGCGCAGCGTGTCGGCTCTTAGTCCGAGGCCTTCGGCAAGAGCGGAGATGGTCCGTCCCATTCCGGACACGGCAGACCTTGGAGTCAACTCCAAGGTCAAGCCCTGGCCTCAGGATGCCCAAGGTTCGTCGCTAGCCACTGGCCGAAAGCGAAAGGCGGTCTGGGGCAGTCGCAGCAGCGGGACACGCATCACATTCGACAACGAAGCGAGACTGAAGGGATGACACGCGGTCATCTTCATCACGTCGAGCTGTGGGTTCCTGATTTAGGTCGGGCGATGGCCAGCTTTGGTTGGCTCCTTGAGGCTCTCGGTTACACGACGCTTCAAGTCTGGGAACGCGGGAGGAGCTGGGTCCTGGGAAACACTTACATCGTCGTCGAGCAGTCTCCAGCTCTCACGAGTGATGTCCACGAACGCAACCGTCCCGGCCTCAATCACCTCGCGCTCCACGCCGGTACGAGGACCGAATGCGATCGCATCACTTCTCAAGCGTTAGACCACGGATGGGAGCTGTTGTTCCCGGACCGACATCCGTACGCGGGAGGCTCGGACCACTACGCCGCGTACATCGCGAACTCCGATGGCTTTGAGATCGAACTCGTGGCGGATGAGCTTCCTGGTGCCACTGCTACGTCTACCTAGCCGCCGCGCTCCAAGATTTGAACTGTCCATTAAGTACCGAAGGGCGGCTCAGTCCC
>JBAVUF010000243.1:0-4382 GCA_049696635.1 Acidimicrobiales bacterium
GCAAGCGGCTCACCGAACCGACGAACCCGGCGACGAAATTCGTTGCGGGGTGGGAGTAGACCTCGGCCGGCGGGCCGAGCTGCTCGAGGCGACCAGATCGCATCACCCCGACGCGGTCCGCGATCGACAGCGCCTCTTCCTGGTCGTGGGTGACGAACAGCGTCGTGATGCCGAGGTCGAGCTGGATTCGCCGGATCTCGTCGCGCAGTTGCGCGCGCACCTTTGCGTCGAGGGCAGAGAGGGGTTCGTCGAGCAACAGCAATCGGGGCGCGACGCACAGCGCGCGCGCCAGGGCGACCCGCTGTTGCTGGCCGCCAGAAAGTTCATGGGGAAACCGCTCGGCCATCTGGCCGAGGCCGACGAGGTCGAGGAGTTCTCCGCCACGCTTGCGCCGTTGCTCTGCGGGTGTGCGTCGGACCTCCAAACCGAATGCGACGTTCTCAAGCGCCGTCATGTTCGGGAAAAGGCTGTAAGCCTGGAAGACCATGCCGATGTGGCGCCGGTGCGTCGGCGTGTGCGTAATGTCCTCGCCACCGGCGAGTACCCGACCCTCATCGAGCTGTTCGAGTCCCGCAACGGCCCGCAACGCGGTCGTCTTCCCGCAGCCCGACGGACCGAGCAGCGCGACGAGCTCGCCCGGTGCGATCGTGAGCGAGAATTCATCGAGCGCGTTCACCTTGCCGAACGTACGCCGGCAGTCGACGAGCTCGAGGCTGACCGCGGCGCGCCCCAAGATGGCAACTTCCGTCGACGACGCCGAGACCGGGGTGGCGGACCGAATCGTTTCTGACGACGTCACGCCGACGAGCTTTCGATCGGAATCTCAGCCGCGAGCTCCGCGTTCTCGATCTCGTCGACGAGTTCGACCCCGAAGCCTGGCGGGCGCCGCACGCGGCGGCCGGCACCGGCCAGCGCAAGAACGACGAGCACGATCCACGTGAACAACAGAGCGGTGATCGACAGCGCCACAGCGACGTAGGGGTTGTTGCCCTCGACGCTCACAAGCCAGACCGGGAACGTCGAAAAGCCCATGATGCTCGCGATCGCGTATTCACCAAGCGAGAGCGCGACCGTCAAGAACGCCGCCGCCAGAATTCCCGAACGCAAATTCGGTAGGAGGACACGAAAGAACAGCTTGCGCCATCCGGCGCCCATCGCGCGGCCGGCGTCGACGAGCGTGTGGAGATCGATCGCCCGAACGCCAGCGTCGATCGCACGATAAGAAAAGGGCATGGCGAGGACGACGTAAACGAGCGCCAGGATCACCGGGGTGGTCGTGATCCACTGCGGAAAGTTCCGGTAGGCGCCCAAGACGCCGAGAACGATGACGACCGATGGAACGCCGAGCGGCAGAAGACTGATCGCGTCAAGCACGGGACGGATCTTCGGGTGGCGGAGGTTGACGAAGATCACGGTCGGGACGAGGAGAACGAGGGTGATCGCCATCGCCCCGAGCGCCACCTTCATCGAGGTCAGCAGGCTCGAGCCGAGGCCGGGCTCGTGGATCGCCTGGGAGTATGCCGTGAACGAAAGCTTTCCTCGGTACCCGTCTTCGAGCGTGAACTGGACCGACGCCGCGACTGGGACAAGGACATAAAAACCGAGAATCGTCATCGCGATCCAGCGGAACGTTCGGCCGGTCTTCACCGCAACCACCGGGATGTGCGGCGCTGGACGACGATGTACACCGTGCCGGCGATGGCGACAATGACGATCATGCCGAGGCCGAGCGCGTCTCCAAGGTTCGCCTGGTTCGAGACGACGTTTCCCGCCAGCAGCGCGCCGATCTCGATTGGAACGAGGGGGATCGACCCCGTCGTCAAGGCGTCCGCCGTCGCGTACGCGGCGAACGCGTCCATAAACAAGACCATCAGCGTCGCGATGAATGGCGGTGTGAGGACCGGTAGGCCGACCTTCTGCCAGTAGTGGCGGCTGCTTGCGCCAAGCGTCGAAGCCGCCTCCCGCCACTCCCGTCTTAGAGCCTCGACCGGCGGAAGCATGAGAAGGATGACGAGCGGCAGGAGGAAGTAGAGGTAGACGATCACGAGCCCCGTAAACGAGAAAAGCGAGAATCCGTGGTTGTAGGGGTTGAACCCGATGTCAGCGAGAACGCGGGTCGCGATCCCGGCGTTACCGATCGTGGCGATGAACGCGAAGGCGAGCGGTACCCCACCCGTGTTCGCGAGCACTCCGCAACCGGTCGTCACGAGTCGCCTCACGATCGGGCTCGGCGAACTGACGAGCGCGACAGTGCCAACCAGGCCAAGTATCGCGGCCACAACTGCAGAGATCGCCGACAACTCAAGGCTGATCGCGTACGAGTGCAGCCACGGTTGGTTGCCCGATAGGACCGTCGAGATCGTCGAGAACGACAAGTTGCCGGCGTTGCTACGGAATGCCTCGACCATGACCGCCGCGGCAGGCACGATGAGGAAGACCGCTACGTAGGCAATGAAGGGGAATATGCCGATCACCGAGAGCGATCGGCGCAGGCGCGCGCCCGGGCCCGCGCGCTTCGCGCGGGCCCCGTTCGCGACGCTCACGTCACTCGCTTCGCAGCGGCTTGTCGTTTAGCCGACGGCGGAACCCCAATCAGAGACGACCAAGTTCTTCGCCGTGGTTGATTGCTGAACGGTCGCGATCACCGGCGCCTTCTTCAACTTCGGGATCGCGGCTTCGGCGGCCTTGTTCACCGTGTTGTCCTTCTCCATCGTCGTGATCGTCGCCGGGACAGCTCCACCCTCGAGCCAGAGGTTCTGTCCGACCGGGGAGAACATGTACTCGATGAAGAGACGCGCGGCGGCCGGATGCGGCCCGTACTTGCTGATCGCCATCGCGTAATACGACGCGTATGGGGTCCCGCTCGGAATCACGATCTTCCAGTCGATCCCGACCGACTTCAGCTCCTGCTTCCAGGAGAGCTCGTTGTAGGTCCAGTCGATCGTCGCAAGCACGGTCTTGTCGGCCATCGGCGCGTCGCCCGCTCCACCCGCTTCCACCGGGTTGTAGTTGCCGCCGAGCTTCTTGAAGAACGCGATGCCGGGAGCAATGTTGTTGAGCGACCCGCCTTCGTCGATCGCCGCGGCGTAGACCGCGGAGAATCCGGCGTTCGACGACGTCGGGTTGTTGCTCAGTCCGACCGCGTTCTTGAACGCCGGGTCGAGCAGGCTGTTGAAGCCGGTGACCGGAGCGCTGACGGCGCTCGCGTTGTAACCGATCGACATCACGCCGCTGTAGTCGTATTGCCAATAGCCTTCCGAGCTCTTCCAACCGGCGGGAATGTCATTCCATTCGAGGGACTTGTACTTGGCAAAGATCGGCCCCTTGAAGACCCCCGGTTCGCCGTGGACGCCATCGATCGCGAACGCCGGTCCGACATCGACAACGTCCGGTTCGTTTCCCTTGCCCTTGTCGAGGGTGATCTCGCTCAGTTCCTCAGCGCTCGTTCCATTCGGATTGAAGTCGTTGACGTGGATGCCATAGGTCTTCGCAAAGTCCTTGATGATGTTGCCGTAGTTCGCCCACGTTGTTGGGTCAGCCGTGAGGTTCAACACGTGCTCGGTCTTCGCGGCAGCGATGAGCGCCTTCATCCCACCACACGAATTGACCGACGTCGCCGTCGCCCAGCACGAAGTGCTCGACGAAGCTCCTGCCTGGCCGCTCGCTCCCACCCAGACCGCAACCCCGGTGAGCGTGGTGAATGCTGCGGCCGCGGTAGCAATTCGACGCCAACGGATTCCTAACCGTTTGGGCATGAACTCTCCCCCCTATTTTTGGGCGAGCACGTCGACAGACGGCTCACAGGTTGGGCCAGGTATATCACCTCGGTCGGATCGGAATACCCGACCGGAGATGAACAGAACACGACTTTTGGCGAAGTCGTCGGGCGACCGGGCCAGGATTGCCGCAAGTCGCACGTAGGCCATCCGCCGCGCCATTCGCGTCCCGTTGAAATTGTCGCGAGGTGCTCCTTTCTCTCGTCCCCGACCTATCCGCTCGCCCGCGTACGCGCTATGGCTCGCGAGTCGCCGTCTCATTTCCCCTCGGCGGCTGCGTCGCGCGGTGCCGACTTCGTGAAGATCGAAAGCCCGCTTCCGCGCTTGACGAGCGCGTCCGAAAACGTGTCCGTGGCCTCCCCGAGCCGGAGACCGACGATGTCGAGTCTGCGAAGCAGTTCCCGTCGCTTCAGCACCTCCGGTGTGACCTCTTCAGTGAGCACCGCGCCGACGATCCCTCCGGTGAGCGTCAACGTCAGCCAGGCTTCAACCCGTCCCTGGGGGGCCCGCCTGTAGCTCCTCTCGCGTTGGCAGCTGGCAGCCCTCGGCGAGGTCCGCCGCCTCGCGCACCCGAGCATCTTCGGGGTCGGTGAGATTGAGCGCGAC
>JBAVUF010000244.1:0-2427 GCA_049696635.1 Acidimicrobiales bacterium
GCCTCACAAGCGAGCCCGGCGTCGGCGAGCGTCGCCCCAAGCGGTTTCTCGGAGTAGACGTGCTTTCCCGCCGAGAGCGCCTCGGTCGAGATCGCCGCGTGGGCGAGCGGCCAGGTGATGTTGACGACGATCTCGACCGCCTCGTCGGCCAACAGGGCCCCAACCCCGGGATAGGCGCGAACATCTTCTGCCTTCGCGCTGGCCTCGGCCCTCGCCTGATCGAGGTCCGCGCAGCCAAGGACGCGTACCGACGGCAGCTTGCGCAGTCCGTTGATGTACGAGCCGAAGATGTTCCCGCAACCGATGATCCCGACGCCGACCGGCTCGTCGCGCTTTCGCGTCGAAATTTGAATTTCGCCTTTCCCATTTGTCGTCATCGGTTGCGGGCCATCTCCTTGTCGCTGTGTGTTACTTCGCCGGTTTGAGGTTCACGGCTACGACCTCGTCCCACGGCGACATCACCGCGTTCGCCTGGTACGGATTGCTCGCCGACGGCCATCCGGTGGCGTCGGCCGTCGTGTAGCCGGCCCACGTCCCACCGTCGAAGAGCGGGATCGCCGGGACGTCGTTCACCATGATTCCCTCGAGCGTCGTGTAGTCCTTCAGCAGCTGGGCGGTGTTGTCGGTCTCCGAAGCCGCCGTCAACGCGGCGTCCGCCTGCGCACTGTGGAAACGCTCGATGTCGCCGACAGCGTTCTTGCCGATCGGCGCGGAGAGCGAGTCGTTCAGCATGTAGTTGTAGATCGAGTACGGATCGGCCGTGACGAACTGTCCGCAGAACGTGAACTGGTAGTTGCCGGTTGTGTAGTCGTTCGTCCAGTCACTGACGGACACGCCGCTCACGGTCGCCGAGATCCCGGCTTGACGGAGCTCGCTCGCCATCAGCTGGGCGTCGGTCATCCAGTCCGTGTAGGGGGCGGGGCCGAGGATCGTCAGGTCGAACGGCTTACCGTTCGGCTCGTTCAACATGCCGTTGCTGGCGAGCTTGAATCCGGCTTTTTCGAGCAGCGTCTTGGCGGCCTTCGGACTGAACGACTCGGTGGCGTTCTTGTACTGCGGGGCGAGCCAGGAGCTCCAGCGGGGGAGCGTCAGACCCGTCGCGTTGTCCATCGCGAAGTAGAAGCCGTGCTCGCCCTCGGTTTGGATCGTCGAGCGGTCGATCGCTTCGCTGATCGCCTTGCGCACCGTCACGTTGGAGAGTGGGTACTCGGTGAGGTTGGGGCACATGTAGAAGCTGCCGATCGGCGAGACCGATTCGAAGTGCTTGCTCGGGTCGGTGTCGACGAAAGCCGACTTGTAGTTGGGGAGAAAGACGGTGTTCCAGTCGATCCCGCCCTTGTCGATGACGAGTCCGGCGCTCGGGTTCGACGCGTAGGACAGGAAGTGGAGCACGTCGATCTTGGGCTTGGCCGCCTGCCAGTAATGGGGGTTCTTCGTGAGGGTGAACTCCTGGGCGGAGAACGAGGTCAGCGTGTACGGCCCAGTACCAACGGGGTTCGTGTCGACGTAGGTCACCGGATTCTTGATCGAGGACCAGATGTGCTCGGGCACGATCAACACCTGGCTCAGGTCGAACAGCTGCGTGTAGGCCGGATGCGGGAACTTGATGATCGCCTCGTTCGCCGAGGGCGCCGAAGCGCTCGTGAAGGTGACGCCGTTCACGTCGAGGGCGGGGAACCTCTTCATCAAGTTGAAGGTGAACGCGACGTCCGCCGCTGAGAACGGCTTGCCGTCGGACCATTTCACTCCGGTGCGCGTGTGAAGGACGAGTTCGGTGCCGCCGCCCGACCAGCTCCACGACGTGGCCAGCCACGGATAGATCTGGCCGGTTTTCACGAGGTTGAACTGCATGAGCGGCTCATAGACCATCGCCGTCGCGCCCTGCACATACACGGAGTTCGAGAGCGAGAAGGGGTTGTAGCCGACCGTGAACGGACCGGCGGGGTCCGCGATGATCTCCATCTGGCTCGTCGACGAGGATTTGGCGCTCGCGCCCGCGCCGGATGACGCCGCTGAGACGCCGACACCCACCAAGAGCGCGAACGCCATCAATGAAGCCACAAGCCTCGTTCCGGTTTTTCTTCGCATCATGTTCATTGCTTCTCCTTTGATTCACCGATCGTTCGGACTGCGAGTGCTAAGACACCGGAGCCGCCTCCTGCGGCGCGGCGCGTTTGGAATCATCCAGTTCAGGCGGGGTCGCGTCGCGGTAAAGCCAGCACGCTGCCCAGTGGGCATCATTGATCGAAAAGTGCGGCGGGCGTTCTTTCGAGCAGATCTCCATCGCGTGCGGACAACGCGGGTGGAACCGACAGCCGCTCGGCGGGTCGATGAGACTCGGGTTCTCCCCGGCGGCGCGTGTCCGCTGGCGCTCGCCGCGCGCCGCCGCGTCGGGGTCGGGCGCCGCCGAGACGAGGAGCTGGGTGT
>JBAVUF010000245.1:0-4650 GCA_049696635.1 Acidimicrobiales bacterium
TCGCCGCGGTGATGTGCGCCGGCGAGCGGGGCGGTCCAGCGATCTCCTGGGGAGCAAGGTTCCTCCCCCAGCCGACGTAGTTGAAGTCCTCCTCGGCGCGCAACACGATGCGCGCCATCGTCTCGACGACACGCACCGGATCCTTTCCGATCGCGGTTTCTCCAGAAAGCATCACCGCACTCGTTCCGTCCAACACGGCATTCGCCACGTCGGTGACTTCTGCGCGCGTCGGAAGTGGAGCTTCGATCATCGACTCGAGCATCTGGGTGGCGGTGATCACCGGCAGGCCGAGACGCACACCGGTGCGGATTATGAGCTTTTGGAGGTGCGGGACATCCTCGAGGTGGACGCGCATGCCGAGATCGCCCCGCGCGACCATCACCGCGTCGGATTCCCGAAGCACCTCCTCGAGGTTCGCGATGGCATCGGGGGTCTCGATCTTCGAGACGAGCATCGCGTCGTAGTCATTCAGCGCCTCCCGGGCGCGCCGCATGTCATCTGGTCCGCGGACGAACGACACCGCGATCATCTCGACGCCCTCTTTCACGAGCACGCCGATACGTTCGAGGTCCTCTGTGGTCGGGGTCTCCAAGCTCAGCCGGTGCGACGGAACGGTCACCCCGGGACGGCCTTGCAATCTCCCGCCACCGGCCGCGACGGTGACCACCTCGCCGTCCTTGCGCCCCCGAACGAGCAGCACGACGCCGCCGTCGCCGATCGCGACACGGTCGCCCTCACCGAGATCCGCAACCGCCTCGTCGAGTCCGACCCCGATTCGCGTTGCGTCGCTCGTCGTCGCCACCGAGCCCGGCGCTAAGAGGATCTCGCTTCCAGGAGAGATTTCGACACCACCGACGGGGAACGGGGTGGCGCGGATTTTCGGACCCGGGAGGTCGGCGAGTACCGCCACCCCTGGCGCGAACTCTCGAACTCGATGGATCCGTTCGATCGATGCTGACGTCGGGCCGTGGGCAAGCGAAACGCGGGCGACGTCCATTCCCGCCGCGGCGAGGCTCTGCAGCGTTTCGGCATCGTCGGAGGCCGGTCCGATCGTCGCCACGATGCGGGTCCGTCTGCGGACAGGACGGGCGCGCGATGACGGTTTGGGCGGCGGGCTCATCGCCACAGTCTCGCCGAGTTCGGGAGACATTCGGCGAAGGCCCTGCGAGCGGGCTCGTCAGCTTGCCTGGCTCACCGAACTCATGTTGAAGTCCGCGACGCGAAGCGGCGGCATTGCCGTTCGGTTCGCCCACTCGTGCCACTCACGCGACAGGCAGCGTTCGGTACGTCCGGCCTCGATCGTCCGGCCAAGCATGTCGATCGGGCTTTCGTTGAAACGGAAGTTGTTCACGGCGCCGACGATCTCTCCGTGCTCGACGAGGTAAACGCCATCACGCGTGAGCCCGGTCACAAGCAGGTTCGACCGGTCGACCTCACGGATGTACCACAAGCAAGTGAGGAGGAGGCCGCGCTCGGTGCGTGAAACGAGGTGCTCGAGCGTCGCCTCGGCGCCCGGAAGGTTCAAGATCGTGTTGTCGACCGCGGGCGCGAACGCGACGTGCGAGCGCCGCGCGCCGGCGCGGTGATAGCGGAGGTGCTCGAGTGAGCCGTCCTGCAGCCAGTTCATCTTGTCGACTCGCACGCCGTTGTCAAAGACCGAGGAGTCCGGTCCAGAAGAGGTCGCAACGACGAAGTCCGGACACTCAATCCGAGGCGCATGCGGATCGCCGTAGAGGTCGAACGGCACCTCTGTGAGGCGCTCGCCGACGCGCGTGGCGCCGGAAGGTCCCGAAAAGGCCGTGCCGCCGTCTTCGGCCTCACGACCGCTCGCCGCGAACTCAAACTCCAAGACGAGATCGGCGACGGCGTCGCTCGGCAAGATCACCTCGTAGCGACCCGCCGCGAGGTCGACCTTGCGCTTCGCAACGGCGAGACGACCGGCGAGCTTCGCGTCGAGGGCGGAAAGCGAGACGTCGGCGAAGTCCGGCGTGCCGATCCCCGCCCATGTCGAGGCGGACCCGTCCGTGGTGCGCTCGACGAGCTCGAACGATCCCGTCGGCTGCACGAAACGCCGGCGCGTCCCAGAGGACGAGCCGAGCGAGATCGTGCGCACCTCGTGGATGGCGAACCCCGAGATCACCCGACCGCCGACGCGCGCCGCTTGGAATGCCTCGGCAAGCTCGGCGAGCACCGTCGAGAAGATCGAAAGGTCGGTCTCTCCCGCCGCGCCGGCGAAGTCGTCGTCCTCGCCGTCGTTCTCGAGCGGCGACGCGTCGTCCGCCGGCTGCGCGTCTCGCGCGTCGTTCTCAGCGTGGGCGACGAGATCCTCGATTTCGCCCTCGCCGCTCGTCGAGACGACACCGACTCGTGAATCCTCCCCTTCGCCGCGGATCGCGACGACGCTCACCCGCCGGTCGCGGCGAACGCCGTTCGTCGTCGTCGTGTTGTTCGCGAAGCGGACGTTCGCGTCGATGACGTCCTCGACGATGACGACGCAGCCGTCCGACGACGACGCACCGAGCGCGCGCTCGACGAGCTCTGACGCGGAGGCAAGTCCTGTGGGTTCGGTCATCGCCCGGCCTCCGCTCGGGTGTTCAAGATGCGCACTCCCTCGAAGACGGCGCTCGGGCAGCCGTGGCTTACCGGCGCGACCTGACCGGGCTGGCCCTTGCCGCAATTGAATGCGCCGCACAAAAGGTAGGTCGACTCTCCGCCGAGGGCGGCGAGCGAACCCCAGAAATCCGTCGTCGTCGCCTGATACGCGACGTCACGGAGCTGACCGGTGATGCGGCCGTTCTCGATCTTGAAAAAGCGCTGGCCGGTGAACTGGAAGTTGTACCGCTGCATGTCGATCGACCAGCTCTTGTCACCGACGACGTAGATGCCGCGCTCGAGCGACGAGATGAGCTCCTCGGTCGACGGCCCGGAGGCCGAAGCGGGCCGCAACGAGACGTTCGCCATGCGCTGCAGCGGCACGTTCAAAGGCGAGTCCGCGTACGCACAGCCGTTCGAACGCGGAAACCCTTGGCGTTTGGCGATCCTGCGGTCGAGCTGATAGCCGACGAGGATGCCGGATTTGACGAGGTCGAAGCTTTGCGCGGCGACGCCTTCGTCGTCGTACGCGACCGAGGCGAGCCCGTAGGCAGCGGTGCGGTCGCCGGTGATGTTCATCAGCTCCGAGCCGTACTTGAGCGAGCCCAACTTGTCGAACGTCGCGAACGACGTCCCGGCGTAGGCCGCCTCGTAGCCGAGTGCGCGGTCGAGCTCGGTGGCGTGGCCGACGGACTCGTGGATCGTGAGCCAGAGGTTCGTCGGATCGATGACGAGGTTGTACGCACCGGGTTCGACCGACGGCGCCCGCAACTTCTCCGCCAGGTAATCGGGGATGCGGCTGAGTTCGGTTGCAAAGTCCCATCCGTCGCCGTCCAGATACTCGTAGCCACGTCCGACCGGTGGTGAGACCGTCCTCATCGTCTCGAAGCCAGTCTGTTCGTCACCGACCGCGAGGGCTTCGATGCTCGGGTGGAGGCGGACCCGTCGTTGGGTCGAGACGGTGTCCTCGGTGTCGGCGTAGTACTTGTCCTCGGCGACCGCCATCAGCGTCGCCGTGACGTGGTCGACGCCATCGGCGGATAGGAGGTCGGCGCTCCACGACTCGAGACGGGCAACCTTGTCCGCGAGCGGGACCGCGGTCGGGTCAATCGCGTGGGGCGCGACCCAGGTCGACGAACCGTGTGATGGCTCGTCCGCGAAATCGACTCGTTCGCCGCCTGCGAGCGCCGTGACGCGTGCCGCATCAACGGCGGCGTCAGCGAGTCCCGCCGCGTCATTGGAGCTCAATGCCACCGTTGCGGCGAAGCCGATCGAGCCGTCCTTGATCACCCGCAAACCCATGCCGACCGAGCGATCGTCGACGGTTCCTTCGACTCGCGCATCTCGCAACGCGACGATCTGGGTGCGCAGCTGCTCGACACGCAACTCCGCCCGATCGCATCCGAGGTCGCTCGCGCGAGAGAGCGCGGCGGACCGCAGCGCGTCGAGCGGTAACGACGCGAATTGATCGTTGTTGGACACCACACCTCCGGGATCGGCCGAGCCGCGTCGACCTTATTCCACTCTCGGTTACAGAACGATTCCTGGACCACCGCCGTCGCTCGCGATCGGAAGCCCTTCGTCCTGCCACGCGAGCATGCCGCCATCGAGGTTGACAGCTTCAAATCCAGACGCGCTGAGGGCGCGCGCCGCGACGGACGATCGATTGCCACTGCGACAGACGACGACGACCGTCGTGTCGTTCGACAGTTCATCGGAGCGCTCCGCTAGCTCGCCGAGGGGAATCGTCACCGCCGATTCGACGTGGCCGGCGGCGGTTTCCTCTGGCTCACGCACATCGACCAGCAGCGCGCCTTCGCGCATCAGCACGATGGCCTCGGCGACGCTGACGTCGCGCGGCGGCCGGGACGACGCATCGCCGCTCACGCGCCCGTCTCCATCGGGCCGCATGTTACGGGTCTTCGCGTGCAGCAGCCACAGAGCACTCGATTCACCGAGGAGCGTCGATAGCGTCGATTGCGTGGACAGCGACGTGACGGCCGCGCCCGGCTGGCGAACAAAGGCGGCCTCTGCAGTGGTGCGAGCGGCCTCGCGGGC
>JBAVUF010000246.1:0-7922 GCA_049696635.1 Acidimicrobiales bacterium
GGGAAAGGGCGGAGTGGGGAAGTCGACCGTCACCGCCAACCTCGCGGTCGCGCTCGCCGGCGCCGGTCACTCGGTCGGGCTTTTGGACGCGGACGTCTACGGGTTCTCGATCCCACGCATGCTCGGCGCGTCCGTTCCTCCGATCGTGCTCGGCCCGACCGTTATTCCTGCGCTCGCGCACGGCGTGCGCTGTGTGTCAATGGGTTTCTTCGTCGAAGAGGACCGAGCCGTCGCGTGGCGCGGACCGATGCTTCACAAAATGCTCGAGCAATTTGTCAACGACGTCCACTGGGCGCACCCCGAGTACCTGCTCATCGACATGCCGCCAGGAACGGGCGACATCGCACTTTCGGTGGCGCAGCAGGTACCGGGGTCGGAGCTGTACGTCGTCACGACGCCCCAGAAAGGCGCGGAGCGGGTTGCGCAGCGAGCCGGCGCCCTCGCGCGCGAGCTCCACATTCCGATCCGCGGGGTCATCGAAAACATGAGTGTCTTCGAAACGCCTGATGGCACGAGATACGAGCTGTTCGGCAGCGGCGGAGGCGCGGTGCTCGCGCAGGCGCTCGGTGTCGAGCTCCTCGCGCAGATCCCGTTCGATCCCGCCGTGCGCGCCGGGGCCGACGAAGGCAGACCCGCGGGCGTTGTTGACGAGGAAGGAATCGTCGCCGTCGCATTCCGCGCGCTCGCGGAACGCATCGCGGCGCTCGGACCGGCGCGCCTTTACCGGAGCGAACTGCGGATCTCCTGATCTTGTCCGACCCGATCCCTGAGCGACCGGACCGGTGCGACGTCAATGAAAGCCGCGCGGTGTTCCTAGGCTCGCGGCTGAAATGAAGAATCTCGATCGACCCGGTGCCCGAGACGATGGCGGGTTCATCAGCGCGCGCTCCGTTTTGTGGGCGGCGACGATGCAGGGCTTCGAATCGAGCGTCGACCCGTCGATTCGCGTCGCGCACGAGATCGATGAACAGGCGCCCTTTGCGGTCTCCGAGGTCCGGCGTGAAGAACGTGAGGAGGCCGAACAGGACGCTCTCGCGGCGGGCGCGACCCGAGCTGTCGGCGCGGGCAAACGCGAACGAACTGAGGAGCCGGATCCGTTACGGACATGCTTCGAGCGTGATCGCGACCGCGTGTTGCATTCAGCGGCGTTTCGGCGACTCGCCGGCAAGACTCAGGTGTTCATCGATCCGCTCGACCACCAACGGACGCGGCTCACGCACGCGATGGAGGTCGCTCAGGTTGCCGCGGCGATCGCTCGGGCGACGCGGCTGAACGTCGAACTCGTCACCGCTGCGGCGCTCGCACATGACTGCGGTCATGGCCCGGGTGGCCATCCGAGCGAGGACGCCTTCGGCCAGTTCATTCCCGGTGGATTCGACCACGCCACCTGGGGCGCGGACGTCGCTCTCGTCCCTCTCAATTTGTGCGCAGAGACGCTCGACGCCGTGCGAAACCACTCCTGGTCTCGTCCGGCACCATCGACTCCGGAGGGATCCGTCGTCTCGTGGGCGGATCGCATCGCGTACGTCTGCCACGACTTCGAAGACGCGGTGTCGGCAGGGATCGTGGAGGCAGCGGAGATCCCGGAGATCGTCGCCGAACGCTGTGGAACAACGCACGCTCGCCAGCTCTCCTCGTTAATCACCGCCGTGATCTCGACGGTCGAGCGTGCCGGGATAGTCGGGATGCAAGACGAGATGGCTGACGCGCTCGCCGCATTCCGGTCGTGGAACTACGAGCGCATCTATCTCCGCCCCGATTCGATCGAACAGGGCCGGCGGGTGAGAGCCCTGCTCGAGGGACTCGTCGAGCGGTACGCGACGTCACCCGACCTTCTGCCGAGCGAGCACGCAGGTGACTACGAATCACGCAGCGAGACCGCGTACTTCGCCGCCGTCGCCTATGTCGCCGGCATGACCGATCGATTCGCCGTCGACGTCGCCCGGCGGCTGCTCAACTGGCCGGAGGAGGACCTTCCAGCGCGCTTCGCCGTACGAGCCGACTGATCCCTTCGACTAACCGTTTCGCCTCGCCACCACCGCCTTGATCCAGGTGCTGTAGAGGCCGTGCCACTCGAGGTCATCGAAGCCGGTGGCACCCAACAGCCGCTGTACGCGGCGCCTCGTCCGAGCCTTGCCGCGATGGGTGGTGACGAGTGTCGGAGCAAGGAGCATGTTGATCAGATCCACGAGGACCAATCGACCGCCGGGCTCGAGGACCCGTGCGCATTCGGTGAGGCCCAAGCGTTGGTCGGACCAGTGGTCGAATGACGTGATCGCCGTGACGCAGTCGAACGCGTCGTCTTCGAATGGAAGATGTTCCGCACCAACCCTCGCGAGGTAGGAGAGTCGAGGATCGCTCGTCAGCTGCGTTGCGACGTCGATCATCGGCGCGGCGGGATCGACACCCACGAGTTCTCCCGCGTCGGCGCAGCGGATGGCGAGCGTTCGCAGGAAATAGCCCGTGCCACAGCCGACGTCCAGCGCTTTGTTGGGTTCGTGACCGGTGGACAGAACGAGGTCGACCGAGCGTTCGATGATCCGTTTGTGTAATCGTCCGCGCAATCCGTTTTCGTAGCTGTTCGCGCGCACCTCGAAGGCTTCGATGTCACGTCGGACGGACATGGTCTTAGCGACCCCCCGTGGTCCCGCTCTCCCGAGTCGGCTATGTCGGATTACCCGCGAGCCGGTTCCTAATCCGGTAGCGGTTACATCGCGGTTACACGGTCGGTGGGCGTCGAAATTAAGCGCCGAACTGGCTTTCACCGATCTCAGAGTCAGTCGTTATGGGGCGCCGCTTTCGGTTTCGTCTCACCTAGCCCCGAGTTGAGGCCGGGGACGAGTCGGCGAATGCCGTCGAGCACTTCCATCGGCACGACAATCTTCGTCGATTGCGAGGTGCCGACCTGTTTCAGCGTGTCGAGATACTGCAACACCATCGTCTTTTCGTCGAGGGTCTCCGCGACGGCGAGGATTTTCTCGAGGCCTCTCGCGTATCCCTCGGCGTTCAAAATCGCAGACTGCCGCGACGCTTCGGCGGCGAGGATCGTCGCCTTCTGCTTCCCTTCGGCGATGTTGATCGCCGCTTGTGCTTCACCTTCCGCGGAGAGGATCGCTGCGGCTTTCTGTCCTTCCGCCTCGGTGACCTGCGCACGGCGCGTCCGTTCCGCCGACATCTGGCGCGTCATCGCCTCGAGTACCCCCGGCGGGGGATTGACCTCTCGGACTTCGACACTCGTGACCTTCACGCCCCAGCGTTCCGTGACGTCGTCGAGGCGCACTCGCAACGAGGCATTCATGTCCTCGCGCTTCGAGAGCACGTCGTCGAGCGCCATGTCGCCCACCACGCTTCGCAGCGTCGTCGCAGCGAGATTCAAGGCGGCGCCGGCGAAGTTCTGCACGGTCAGCACCGACATCGAAGGATCGACGACCTTGTAGAAGATGATGAAGTCGATCGAGATCGGCGCGTTGTCCTTCGTGATGGCCGTCTGGTGGGGGATTTCGAGGAACTGCTCGCGCAAGTCGACGAGCGTGGTGCGGTCGGTCACGGGGTTGATGAACGCGATCCCGGGTCCGCGCACTCCGATCGCCCGGCCGAGGCGGAAGAGGACGATCCGCTGATACTCGCGAATGATCTTCACCCCGCGCAGCGAGGCGATCAGCCCCAGCCCGAGCACGACGGCGACGACGATGCCGATGATCACGATTCGCCTTTCCCTTCGTCAGGCCCGGACGCGGGGATCGCCCCCGGAGTGTGTTCGCTTTCGAGCGCGTCCGGAATGGACGGCGGAAGTTGATCTTCTCCCCAGACCGTGAGGCGGATGCCTTCGGTACCGATCACTTGGATGCGGCCGCCCTCTTGCACGCGCCCGTTCAACGACGTCGCCGACCAGTTCTCACCGCGGACGCGGACGACACCAGAAGGATCGAGAACTCCGAGTGCGACGCCTTCTTTCCCGACGACCGAATGTGCCGACGCAGTCGCGCGCAGGCGCGGATCCGAAAGGCCTCGCCACGCCATCGTTCCGACGCCGGCGGTGACGACGATGTCCGCCGAGAGAAGCGCGATGACGAGCCCGCTGGTGTTTCCGGTCCCGATGATGGCGGCCAGCACCCCTGCCGCGGCGACCCCGGCGATGGCGGCGATCGTGTGCGCGTGGTGACCGAGATGGAACCCGAGGATCGACGCGAGGCCGACGACCCCGAGCAGGGCCCCCGCGACGAACCACATGTGACCTCCTCAGCGGCCTCGCGAGTCGTGCCACCCTTCGGCCGACCGCGCACCGCCTGAGCAAAATCCTACCGGTGGCTGGGATTTTCGATCGCGGCATCGTGCGTCGTTCCTCGTACGATGGGCGCCGGCCCTTTTAGAGAGGTGGAGCGTGGACGTCCGCATCGGCATCATCCAGACGACGAAAGAGCTCGACGTTGAGCTCGGCGACGACACGTCGCGCGACCAAATCTTGAAAGAGATCGAGGACGCCTTCGCCGAACCCGATGGTGTGCTGTGGCTGAGCGACCGTCGCGGCAGGCGGGTCGGCGTCCCGACGGCGAAGATCGCGTGGGTCGAAGTCGGTGGCGAGGGAGAAGAGCGCCGGGTCGGATTCGGCGCGCCGTAAGCGACTCAAGGTCGGAGCGAACCGCCGCCATGCTCGACTACCACGTCCACCTTTGGCCCCACCCGGAAAAGGCCGATCCCCTCGAGCTGCGGCTCGAACGCCTCACCGTGTATTGCGAGAATGCTCGGTCAGAGGGCGTCACGGAGATCGCCCTTACCGAGCACTTCTTTCGCTTTCGTCAGGGACATGACTGCGTCGGGGACTTCTGGAAGGACGACCCGAACCCTTCGTTCGTCTCGACGATGGCGGCGTACTTCGCACACCACGCGACCGCCGACCTCGACGCGTACGTGGAGGCGGCCCTGGCGGCGAAACGCGCTGGTCTCCCGGTGATTATCGGTCTCGAAGTCGACTACTACGCGGGACAGATGGACGCGGTCGGTGCGATGTTGTCTGGGTACCCATTTGACGTGCTTCTCGGCTCGGTCCACTGGCTGGGCAACTGGAACTTCGATCTCACAAGAGATGCGGTGTCGATGGCGGAGTGGGAGCGACGAGATGTCGCCGATGTTTGGCGCGCGTACACGGAGGCGCTCGCAGAACTGGCCGCGACAAGGAGTTGTGACGTCCTGGCGCATCCCGATTTCGTGAAGATGGCCGGGTACCGACCGTCACCTGCGGCGATCGACGAGTGTCACGACCGGATCGCGGAAGCTGCTGCGTCGTCCGGTATGGCGGCCGAGATCTCTTCTGGTGGCTGGCGCTGTCCTGGCAACGAGGAGTTCCCCGCTCCGGGCCTCCTGAATCGCTTCTTCCGGCGAGGCGTCCCCGTCACGACGGCCTCTGACTCCCACGGCCCGGAAAATGTCGCTTCACGGTCGTCAGAGCTGCGGAAGATCGCGCTTGGAGCGGGGTACACGACGTTGCGCGCCTTTCGCGAACGGCGCGGCCTCGACCACCCGATCGACGACGCGAAGCTCGCTCGATCAACGCCTGAATAACGAGCCGCGTCAGCCCGGCAAGCGCCTTGGATTCGCCCCGAAGGACTCCCTACGACGCTCGGCGGCGTGAGGCGAGCCAGGCCTTTCGAAGCTTGCGGCGCTCCTCTTCGGAAGCGCCGCCCCACACCCCGGATTCCTGGTTGGTCGCGAGCGCGAACTCGAGGCACTCGGTGCGCGCCGTGCACGCGAAACAAACGGCTTTCGCCGCTTCGATCTGCTCGATCGCCTGTCCGGTCGTGCCGACGGGGAAGAAGAGGTCGGGGTCGGTGTCCCTGCATTCCGCTCGGTCACGCCAGTCATCGATATCCCAGTCGATGGTGCGCGTCCACGTGAGCGCCACGCTTCCGCCCCGGCGACTTTCGACGAGCATCTGCCCTCCACCTTCGTGAACAACTTCACAAGGACGGACGGCCCCCAAGGCACACGAACCTGCATGCGATGGCGTGCGCGCCCTCTCCGGCCGAGGAGATCGTAGGCGGGGAGGCGTTGGCGTTCAAGGAGGGCGTTGTCCCTGGTCACATCATTGTGCACAGCTTCTACCAGGGATTTCCCCTGGTCTAATGCCACTGAGCGGGGGTTTTCTGAGATATCGTGCCCACGGTCCCGCTCGTCACGGGGTCGTGAAAGGCGGCGGCGGTGCTGTTCCCGACGATTGACTTCGCGATCTTCTTCGGGATCGTCTTCCTCGGGAACTGGTTGCTCCGCCCGTACAAGGTCGCCTGGAAGATCTTCATCCTCGCGGCGAGTTACGTCTTTTACTCGTGGTGGGACTGGCGCTTCGTCTTCCTACTCGCCGTCTCGACCGTCTTTACGACGACCGGCGCAATCCTCGTCAACCGTGCACCAAACGAGCGAGCACGTCGCACGTTTCTCGTCGCGACGGTCATCTGCGAACTCGGGTTGCTCGGCTGGTTCAAGTACTACGGCTTCTTCTCGCTGACCGTCGACAACACGCTGAGGAAGATCGGTATTCACGGCGCACCCGTTCCCCTCTTGCAGATCACGTTGCCCGTCGGCATCTCGTTTTTCACCTTCATGGGGCTCTCGTATGTCATCGACGTCTACCGGCGGCGTCTCGAGGTCGCGCCGCCGCTCGACGTCGCCGTGTTCGTGGCGTTCTTCCCGCACCTCGTCGCGGGACCGATTGTGCGCGGGTCCGACCTGCTCCCGCAGATCGCCCGGGCCGAAAAGCGCGACCCGCGCCGGCTGGAGATGCCCGAAGCCGCCTATCTCATTTGGGCGGGATTGTTCAAAAAGGTCGTCGTCTCGAGCTACGTCGCGACCGCGATCGTGAACCCGGTCTTCAACTCACCGTCAGCACACTCCGCTCCGGAGATCCTGCTCGCGACGTACGGCTACGCGGTGCAGATCTACTGCGACTTTTCCGGCTACACCGACATCGCGATCGGCTGTGCGCTGTTGTTGGGGTTCCGTTTCCCCCAGAACTTCAATGCTCCCTACACGGCGCGTTCACTGCAGGATTTCTGGCGCAGATGGCACATCACGCTTTCGCTGTGGTTGCGCGATTACTTGTACGTCCCGCTCGGCGGCAATCGAGGCAAGAGCCGGCAGACGTACCGGAACATCATGATCACGATGCTTTTGGGCGGACTCTGGCACGGTGCCGCGTGGACATTCGTGATCTGGGGAGGCATCCACGGGCTCGGCCAGAGCGTCGGACACGCGCGCAGGTCGTGGCGGGCGAAACGCGGCCTGCCGCTCGAACGCCAGGGGGCGTGGATCGTCGCCTGGGAGCGGTTCTTCACTTTCCAAGTCGTCTGTTTCGGGTGGATCTTCTTCCGCGCGAACTCGTTCAACGACGCGACGACGTTGATCTCTCGGTTGTTCACGACGTGGGGACAGGCTGCCCCGCTCGTCCGCGCGCCCGTGATCTTGGCGATCGTCGGCGCGCTCGCGTTGCAGTACCTGCCGAAGGACCTGCCACGGCGCGCGCAGCAGGTTTTCGCCCAGATGCGGATCGCCTCGAAAGGCGCTGTGCTCGCCGCCTCGCTGCTCGTCATCACGACCCTCGGTCCACCTGGGGTCGCTCCGTTCATCTACTACCGGTTCTGAGCGATGCCCGACACCCAACATCCGAAGGACCCGGCGGAGCCGAGGAAGGCGCGGCCGACGCGCTCGTCGACTTCGGACCGATCCCGGACTTCGACTTCGCGGGCGTCGAGCGCCCGAACCTCCACGTCTCGGAAATCGACCCCGCGGACTTCGAACCCGCGGAAAACGACGTCGCGCACCGCTTCACCGCGGACGTCAAAGGCGCGAACCACGGGGACACGCGCCGCGAGCCCGCGGACAGGGCGATCAACGCCTTCCGCGCCTCCGGCGGCGGCGACGCGGCCACGCCC
>JBAVUF010000247.1:0-7328 GCA_049696635.1 Acidimicrobiales bacterium
CCCCGCGAGACGCACCCTGCGAGCCAGCGGGCGGAGTGCCCCTTTTGCCCCGGGCACGAGGGTTCGACGCCGCCCGCCCTCGAGACCTACGGCGCCGAGGGCCGTTGGCTCGTCCGCGTCGTCCCGAACCTCTACCCGGCGTTCGCCGGCTCGCAGCAGTTCGTCGTCACGAACAAAGGCCCGGTGTTCACCGAGGCACCGGCGAGCGGGATCCACGAGATCCTCATCTTCTCTCCCGACCACGACCTGTCGTGGTCCCGCTTCACAGACGAGCAGTGCGGCCTCGTCATGGCGGCGATCCGCGACCGTATCGAGGAGCACCAGGGAACCCCGGGGCTGCGTTACAGCCAGGTGCTGGTGAATTTCGGAGTCGAAGCGGGGGCCTCCCAGGAACACCCGCACGGCCAGCTGCTCGGGATCCCCTTCGTGCCGCGCGAGCTCGTCGACGAGCAGGGCAGCTTCAGCCGCTTCCACGGCGGTTGCCTGATCTGCACGGCGGCCGCGTCGGAAGAGCGCGTCGGCTACCGCCTCGTCCAGGTGACCGACCAGGCCGTGACGATCGCGCCGTTCTGGAGCGGGACGCCCTACGAGATGCTCGTCGTCCCCCGCTCGCACGAGGCCCAACTGCAACTTTCGCCCCCGGACACTCTCGTCGGCTTCGGCACCGCGATCCGTGACGCGCTCGCCGCCCTCGACAAGACAGCGGGAAGCCCTGCCTACAACCTCATCTTCCACTCGGCGCCATACCGGTCGACGGCACCGTTCCATTGGCATGCGCACATCCTCCCGAAGCTCACGACGCACGCCGGCTTTGAGCTCGGCACCGGTATCTACGTCAACATCGTCGCGCCCGAGGTTGCGGCTGATGAGCTGCGTTCAGCGATTCCCGCGGCGTCGAACGGACCTCACAGCGAAACAAGCGTCGCTTCGTAGTCGGCGACGCGTGCCCGGTTGAGCTCGGACACGACGGGTCGCAACAGCGCGACGGGAACGAGCGACTCAATCTCTGGGGTCGAGGCGTAGCCGTCCAGGAAGGCGACCTGGTTTCGCCGCACCCACGCCGCGGCGAGAAGGCGGGCGAGCGGACGCTCCGACGCCGGACGCTGCGCGAGGGCGTCGTTCGCGTACTTTTCGATCGAGAAACACATGTCGGCGAGGTCCTCCACCGGCGACCCGCGCTGCGCGAGGACCGAGGTGAACGACATCGGGTCGATGTTCATCGGATCATCTCCGAAGCCCGAGACGATCCATCCGACATCGGCGCGCATGACGCGGCGCAAGTGGAAGTCCCCGTGGATGCGGATCTCGCAACCGGCGGGCGCGTCGATGAGCGCGCTGGCAACCTCTCCGTTCACCCCGTCAAGGCGCGAGCCGAGCGCCGACTCGATCGACGCGAGCAATTCCTCTCCCATGATCGAGCGCGTCCCGAACGCCTTCGCCATCGCAAGGTGAAGGTTCGCGGCGGTCGCACCGAGGCGCCTCATCTCCGACGCAAGGTCGCCACCCGCCGAAGCGGCGACGGCGTCGGGATCCTGGGTCGCCTCGTCCGGGCTGAAGGTCGCGCGTGGGTCGGTCGCCGAGACGCGCGCCAACAGGTCTCGAAGCGAAGTCAGCGCTAACAGCCGTCCCTCGAGGGCAGATGGCAGGAATTCGCGCACGAGCGCGAGATCGTTGCCATCCGATTCCCAGAACGCGATCGGCGCCAGGATCGCGTTGAATCCGAGCGCGTCGAGACCTCTGAGGACCTCGATCTCGGGACGCGTCCCTTCCTCGAGCACGCGGTAGCACTTCATGAGGAAGCGCTCGTCGTAGACCAACGACGCGTGCGAAGCGAGGGATGACAGCTGGCGGACGCGCTTCGCATCGACTTTGCCGTTGGTCGCACGACGCAGAAGTGCGATCGCGAGTTCGTCGTCGGCGAGGGCGTCGTAGACGAGCACGCCGCCGTCGCGGCGCGTTGCCGAGCCATAGATCGCGCCCTCGCGACCGTGGAGGACCTCGGACACCTCTTCCGGCGTTCGCCAGCCGACGAAGCAGCTGTAATTGCGTGAACGGGCCGTCAACACGAGATGTGCGAGCGGCACCGGCTCGTTTGTGAGCTGGTGCTCGGATACGAGCGTGATTTCGTGGGGAGCGGCCCCACCCGAGGTGATCTGGAACCAGGGCTGGCGATCAAGGTGAGCGCGGGCAAGGAACTCGAGCGACCCGTAGAGGAATTCGTCGGCGTTCATCGCTGGGCGAGTTCGAGCCAGTAGTAGCCGTACGGGCCCAACGTGACGGGGTAGCCCGCCGCGGTGATCTCGGGGAACTCCGAGCGTCCGAGGAGCTCGACGGGGCGGGATCCGACAAAGGCCGAAAGGCTCAGAACGGTCGCCTGCGCGAAGCGCGAGAGGTTGTTCACGCACAACACGGGGGGATCAGCGCTCGTTTCACGATCGCGGCGCAAATAGGCGAGCACCGACGGGTTGTCCGAAGGGAGCACCGAGAGCGACCCCGTCGCGAAGAGCGGGGTCTGATGGCGCACGGCGAGCACCCGCTGCAGCCAGCGCAGGAACGAGGACCGGTCGAGGAGCGAGCTCTCGACGTTCACCGCCGAAAAGCCGTAGACGGCATCGGAGAGCGTCGGAAGGTAGAGCGATTCGGGATCGGCGCTCGAGAACCCGCCGTTCCGGTCGTTTGACCACTGCATCGGGGTTCGAACGCTGTCGCGGTCCCCGAGGCGGATGTTGTCGCCAATCATGATCTCGTCGCCGTAGTACAAGACCGGAGCGCCCGGCAATGAGAGCAGCAGTGCGTAGAGCAGCTCAGCGACGGTGCGATCGTTGTCGATGAGCGGCGCGAGCCGACGTCGGATCCCGAGGTTCTTGCGCATCTGGGGGTCGCGGGCGTACTCGTTGTAGAGGTAGTCACGATCCTCATCGGTCACCATTTCCAAGGTGAGCTCGTCGTGATTGCGAAGGAAGATCCCCCACTGCGCGCCTTGCGGGATGGGCGGCGTCTGCACGAGAATCTCCGTGATCGGGAAACGGTGCTCCCGGCGAATCGCCATGAACATGCGCGGCATGAGCGGGAATTGGAAGCACATGTGGCACTCGTCGCCATCACCGAAATAGTCGACGACATCTGCCGGCCACTGGTTCACCTCGGCGAGAAGCACCCGATTCGGGTAGTCGCGATCGATCTCTGATCGCAGAAGACGCAGGAACGCGTGCGTCTCCGGCCGATTCTCCCCGATCCCGTCGCGCTGGAACAGATACGCAGCAGCGTCGAGCCGGAAACCATCAACTCCCAAATCGAGCCAGAACCGAACCACCGACATGAGCGCCTCTTGCACCTCGGGGTTGAACAGGTTGAGGTCGGGCTGGTGGTGGAAGAAGCGGTGCCAGTAGTACTGCTGGCGGGTCGCGTCCCAAGTCCAGTTCGAAGTCTCGGTGTCGGAAAAGACGACGCGGATGTCTCTCCACGACTGGTTGTCGTCGCTCCAGATGTACCAGTCCGCTTTGGGATTGTCTCTCGACGAGCGGGACTCGATGAACCACGGATGCTGATCGCTCGTGTGCTGCAAGACGAGATCGGTGATGACGCGGATCCCTCGGTCGTGCGCCTCCTTGACGAGCCGGCTCAGGTCCTCCAAGTCACCGAGTTCGGGCGCGACGGCGCAGTACTCCGAAACGTCGTACCCGCCGTCGCGAAGTGGCGACGGGTAGAACGGCATCAGCCAAATGCAATCGATTCCGAGCCAGCTGAGATAGTCGAGTTTCGCGATGACGCCAGGTAGGTCGCCCGTGCCGTCACCGTTCGAGTCGTAAAAACCCCGCGGCGAGATCTCATAAAAGACTGCCCGCTCGTACCAGGTCGGATCGTCCTCGAGCTCACGTGCCGGGGCCCTCGAAGGAGCACTTGGTGCAAGCGGCGCCAGCCGGTTCTCGATCGTCATGGGCGATCCGAGTCAGGAAGCGTCGATGTCGCGGCGTTCGATCGGCGCGCCAAGGGACCGCAGCTTGTCGTGCAAACGCTCGTAGCCCCGATCGATGTGCTCGATGTCTGTGATTGTCGACTCCCCTTCGGCGGCGAGACCGGCGAGCACGAGCGCTGCGCCGGCCCGGATGTCTGGGGCGCGTACCGTCGTCCCCGAGAGCCGATCAACGCCCCGGACGACAGCATGGTGGCCTTCGGTCGTGATGTTCGCCCCCATGCGGCGCAGTTCGTCGATGTAGCGGAACCGGCCCGCGTAGATGTTCTCGCTCACGATGGCGACGCCATTCCCGATCGAGAGCGCCGTGACGAGGAGCGGTTTGTAGTCAGTCGCCACACCGGGATACGGCAAGGTGACGACGTCGACCGAGCGTGGGCGACCTTCGAACGTCACGCCGACACCGGACGGCGTCGCGTCGACCTCGACACCCATCTCGTGGAGCTTCGAGAGGTACATGTCCATGTGGTCGGCCCGCGCACCGGAAACGAAGACCGAACCCCGGGCGATCGCCACCGCGGCGAGAAACGTCGCCGCTTCCACACGGTCATTGATCACGCGATGGCGGGCGGGGCGCAACCCGTCGACTCCCTCGACTTCGATGCGCGACGTCCCTGCTCCAGAGATGCGAGCGCCCATCGCGGTGAGCATGTCGGCGAGATCCTGGACCTCGGGCTCGCGGGCCGCGTTCTCGATCACCGTCGTGCCCTTGGCGAGGACCGCGGCCATAAGAACGTTGTCGGTCGTCGTATGGCTCGGGTATTCGAGGACGACGCGGGCGCCAACGAGACCGTCACAACGTCCCTCGACATAACCGTGCTCGGTCGTGAACTCCGCACCGAGCTCGCGAAGTGCGCGCAGATGCATGTCGATCGGTCGCGGACCGAAATCGTCACCGCCTGGGAGCGAGATCCGGGCGAAGTGATGGCGAGCGAGCAACGCACCGAGAACGACGATCGACGCTCGCATCTTCTCGACGAGTTCGTACGGCGCGAACGGGGTCGCCCTCTCCGGTGCATCGATCTCGACCACGCCGTCGTCGCGACGAGATACGCCCGCGCCGATCGCTCGCAGAACCTCCGCCATGATCGTGACGTCGGTGATCGAGGGCACGTTTTCCAGAAGGGACGTGCCGGTCGTGAGCAGCGACGCAGCCATCAATTTCAACGCCGAATTCTTGGCGCCCTGCAACGAGACCGTGCCGGAGAGCGGCGGGGACTGTTTCACGTTGAGGACCTGCACCGATGGAACGCTACCGCCCGCGCCAGGAAAGGAAATCCCCGTCCCCGCTATCGTCGCCCCATGGACGCTTCGCGCATTCGTCCAGACCGCAACCTCGCGATGGAACTCGTCCGAGTCACCGAGGCAGCGGCGATCGCCAGCAGCCGATGGATGGGTCGTGGTGACAAAGAGGGCGCCGACGCGGCCGCCGTCGACGCGATGCGTTTCGTGCTGTCGAACGTATCGATGGACGGCATCGTGGTGATCGGCGAGGGCGAGAAGGACCGGGCACCGATGCTCTACAACGGCGAACGCATCGGTGACGGGTCCGCACCGCTAGTGGACATCGCCGTCGACCCGATCGATGGAACCCGACCCACCGCCCTCGGCCGCGGCGGCGCGCTCTCGGTGATCGCACTCGCCGAGCGCGGCCAAATGTTCGATCCTGGCCCGGTCGTCTACATGTCGAAGATCGCCGTCGGCCCGGAAGCGGTCGGTCGCGTCTCTCTCGAACTATCCGTGAAGGAGAACCTCGTCGAGATCGCGAAGGCGAAGCGAAGCGAGGTCAGCGACCTGACGGCGATCGTCCTTGACCGGCCACGCCATGAGGAACTCATCGACGAGATCCGATCGGCGGGGGCGCGCATTCGCCTCATCACCGACGGCGACGTCGCGGCGGCAATCTCGACCGCGTGGCCAGAAAGCGGCGACGACGTCCTGTTCGGCATCGGCGGCACGCCCGAGGGTGTCATCGCCGCGTCGGCGCTGAAGGCGATGGGCGGCGAGATCCAGGGACGGTTGTGGCCCCGCGACGATGCCGAGCGACGGGCGGCTGTCGACGCCGGATACGACGTCGACAAGGTGCTTTTGACCGACGACTTCGTCCAAGGTGACAACGTCTTTTTCGCCGCGACCGGCGTCACCGACGGTGAACTGCTGCGCGGTGTGCGTTACCAGCACGGCGGTGCGACGACGAACTCGATGCTCACACGCTCTCGGACTGGCACGATCCGATTCGTCACCGCGTACCACCAAAGAGAAAAGCTGCGTCAGTTCCGATTGCTCGCCGACATCTGATTCGACCCAGACGACTACCGGGCGGCTCATTCCGGCAGGTTCAGGCACGTTGGCCCTTGATCTGAGGTTGCAATTCCTGTCGCTCGAGGTCGGTCAGTCAGCGTTGCGAGTTCGGGGCGGCTTCACCAGCTTCGCTCAGGAGATCCCCTCCGACACTCACGCCGCCCACCGACGAACGTCGCGGCGAGAACCACCGCGCGCCGGGAGACAGGAATCCGCTCTCGGCGGCCAAGCCGAGGTGAACAAAAAAGGCCGTCTCCACATCCGTTGACGCGGCGAGAAGCACCCGCTCGGCACCGAGCCCAACCGCGGCGCGCTCGATGGCACGAACGAGCGCCCGACCGACTCCTTCGCCACGCCGCTCATTCACGACGCACCAAGAATCGATGACGAGTTGTGTACCGACGATGGCGCCGCGCGCCGTGGCGACGACCTCGGCGCCCTCTCGACCGATCACAAAGACTGGCGTACCGCCGTCGACGCGCGCAGCGTCTCTCCATTCCACAGGCACGTCGGGCCCGGGAATACGCGAAACGACAAAACCCAGCCTTCGACCGCCGCGGTCCGGAGAGGTCGACGCCCCAAAGACGACGTCGGCGAGCGGGAACCACGGGTGAAGCGCTTTTTCGTGGTGCTGTTCGTACAAGGTGAGCGCGGAGAGCTGCGTTTGGACCTTGAAGTGCGCGAAGAGTTCGACGGCGGCGCGTATTTCTGCGCGGTCGATGCGACTCGACAGCGTCACGTGGGCCGAGAACGGGCGACTCGGGCGTGTCGGTGGTGCCGCGAGCGGTGCCTGGTCGAGTCGCCGTTGCAATCTCTCCACGAGGCCCGCGGGGTCGCTGACGGCGAGGTAGAGGACCGTCGACCTCCCCGAGAACGACCCGGCGGGACCGAGCTCGACCGGGATCGGATCCTCGAATGCCGCGGCGCGCAACACGCCGAGCGCGCCCGGGAGATCGGGCTCCCCGACGTTCAAGGGCGGGATCAGCGTCAGGTGCGGCGCGATACGGCCAAGCGACGACGAACTCGATGCTCACACGCTCTCGGACTGGCACGA
>JBAVUF010000248.1:0-27485 GCA_049696635.1 Acidimicrobiales bacterium
GCTGGCGCGCGTCCTCGGCCTGCGCTCGGGCAGAGGGTGCGCGACGCCGCGGACCCGAACGAGCAGCACGTGCGCGCCAATGATCGCCACGAGCGCGAGCGGGACAAGGACGACGTGCCAGAGCAGCATCTGGCCGAAGTTCATCAGGTTGAAGAGTCCCCCGAGACCCGCGGCGTTGATCGCGTCCTTGCCATTCGTCGAGATCCATTGCGAGTCGAAGTTCTGCTGGGAGAGATATCCCGTGAAACACTCGACGATCGAGACCGCGAAGGCGACGACTCCGGTGATCCACGTGAGGGCCCGCCGCCCGCGCCATGCCGCCATCCAGAACTTCCCCCAGAGGTGGATGACGATGAATGCCATGAACAGCTCCACACTCCACAGGTGCAAGCTGTTGAAGAAGTGACCGACCGGGTTGGTGTGCCACCAGTCGACACCCCCGAGCGCGATCGCCGCTCCGGAGAGAATCGCGAGGACGAACGCGGAAAGCGACGCGACGCCAAAGACGTAGATCCACGACGCGACGTACGCCGGCTGGTTATCGGGGAGCAACTTCCCGGGTGGGAGAAGGGAAAGGGCGCGACGACGCAGGCGGGCCGTCCACATCCCGGCCGTTTCACCACCTTCTGGTTCGGGCGGCTCGTCGTGGGTCGCGCCTGCCGGCGCAACGGCAGCCTCCTTGCGATCCCTCGGGAAGGGAAAGAGGAGCGCGGCGCCAAAGATCACCACCATCGCCGCGATGAGGACGAGATTCGCGAGCGAGATCTGCAGAATCGAGACATGCACGTAAGTGCCGGGACCATTTAGGTTGACCGCCGCCAGGATCACGTGAAACCCCCCTTTTCGAACGGACCCGCGCAGCGAGCCTCGGTGCGTCGGGTGACAGCGTTGATTGAGCGTGAGTGCCCATGGAAGGGCCGAAAGGCCCTACGCGGCCCCGAGGCCGCCGGCGTGGGCGAACCGCTCAGGTGACGCCGGTCACGCGTCTGTCGACCCAGCGGCGCACTGCGGCACCGAGTGCGGGCAGCGGCACCGATCCGACAGCGAGCACGAGATCGTGGAATGACCGCAAGTCGAACGCACCGCCGAGCCCGTTCGCCGCTTCTCGCCGCAGCGCCAAGATCTCCAACCTGCCGACCATGTAAGCGAGCGCCTGCGCCGGGTAGCCGATGTAGCGGTCGATCTCAGTCTCGCATTCGAGCTGACTCATCGGCACGTGACCGAGCATCCAATCGATCGCACCCCCTCGTGACCAACCGAGCGAGTGCATCCCCGTATCGACGACGAGGCGCGCGGCACGCCACGAGTCGTTCGCCAGCATCCCGAGCCGGTCGAGGTCACCGCTGTAGAGGCCCATTTCGTCTGCGAGGCGCTCCGCGTAGAGTCCCCAACCTTCCGCGCAGGCGACGTCGCTGGCGACGCGGCGCGCGAGGTGAAGGTCTTTCGCTTCGAGTTCGACTGTGAGTTGGAAGTGGTGGCCTGGCACCGCTTCGTGGAAGGCGACGGGTTCGGCACCGTAAAGGGGGCGCTCCTGCGGTTCGAACGAGTTCACGAAGAAAGTTCCTCGGCGCGAACCGTCGACCGCTCCCGGCATGTAGTACGCGGCGGGAGAGCCTTTCGCAAGGGCGGGCGGAACGGCTTCAACAGCGCACTGTTCGTCCGGAACCTTCCCGAACCACTTCGGAGCTTCCGCCTCCGCCCGACGGACCGCGCCGATCGCGGTGCCGACGACTTCGTCCTCGGTCGTGAACCGCAGATCGGGGTCCGAGCGAAGACGCGCACGGATCTGTTCCGGATCGCTCATCCCCCACAACCGCATACCGGTTTCCGCGTACTCCTCGTCGAGCTGCGCGATCACTTCGATTCCGAGATTGTGGAGTTCCTCGGGCGTGCGACGGGTCGATGTATTGAACGCGATGAGGTGCTCGTACATCACCGATCCTTCTGGCAACCAACAGATGCCCGGTCGCTCGTCAGGGCGACCCGTCGGAAGGATCTCGCTCGCCAGCACTTCGCGATAACGCACGAGCGCGGGGAGTACCACCGACTCGATGATTTCCGACTGCGCCGCAGCGAATTCGCCGTCGTTACCATCGAGGTTCCGTCGAATGCCGGACAAATCCGCGTCGCCGATCACTTCGTCGATTTGCTTGATCGCGCCGTCAACGCCGCGGGCGAATGCCCTGCGACCCGACTTCACTCCCTCGCGGTGACGCCTCGACGCTTGTTCGAGGTACGTCGGCAAGGCTGCAAGCCGCGTCAGATACCCAGAGCGACGCTCCGCGGTGTCGAGTGGCAACTGAGGCAGGACGACGAGCAGCACGGACATCGGGGCGACGTGAAAATCCGTGACGGTGAATTCCGTACTTGGCACCTCGGCGACAGCCTGGAAGTTGCGGGCCGAGATCGCGACAAAGTCGAGCGTCTGCCGGTCCGCCTCCTCTGGAGCCGAATTGTTTGCGGCCTGGCCTTGCAGGGCCTCGGCCGCGTCCGCGATCCCCGCGTACCTTGCCGCGTGAGCGCGTTCAGCCGTCGCGCTCAGATCCGGCAGACGGTCATCAGCTCCAGGAAGGCCGTACGCGGCGGCGTCGAGTGGATCGTGGTCGATTCGAGCGGCAAGGAAGGCGTCGGCGAGCGCGCCGACCTCAGATTTCATCGGCGCGACCGTACCGAACCTGATCCGGATGCGTCGAGTTCCGAGATAAGAGGGCCGGAGCATCACCTTCTGCGCTCGGGCGTGAGGTGGACGCCGCGCCCGCGGAATACTTGCGGCCGTGACCGATCGCAACGTCTTGGGCAGCGAGCTTCAGCCTTGCGGCTTCGACCCGCTCACCGGTTTCTATCGTGACGGCTGCTGCACGACCGGACGAGAGGATTTCGGTAGCCACACGATCTGCGCGGTCGTCACAAAGGAGTTCCTCGACCACCAACGACAGATCGGCAACGACCTCGTCACGCCGATGCCCGAGTTTCGTTTCCCCGGTTTGTCCCCCGGTGACCGATGGTGTGTTACGGCGGCGAACTGGCTACGGGCGCATATCGACGGTGTGGCGTGTTTCGTAGTCCTCCAGTCGACCCACGAGCGCGCCCTCGACATCGTCCCCCTCTCCGTACTGGAAGAACACGCGGTTGACTTGCCGGACAGCCCAGCGGGTCTCGGGGGCAGCGACCGATAACCTCAAGCGCGCTCGGTGTCTGATCCCGAACCTTGCCAGTCATTGTTCCATCGCGAACAGGTTCCACGTACCCGGCACGCCCTTCAGTTGGTGTTCGCCGCGATCACGAAACTCGATACCCGACCCCGCAACGAGATCCTTCACCGTGCGGGACACCAACACTTCGCCCGGGCCGGACAGCGCACCGACGCGTGCGGCAATGTGCACAGCAAGACCTGCGAGGTCGTCGCCGCGTACCTCGCATTCTCCAGTGTGGACGCCGAGACGGAGTTCGATCCCAACCCGCGAAGTGGCGACGCGAATCGCCTGTGCGGCGCGCAGCGCCCTGGCCGGACCGTCGAACGAAGCGACGAAGCCGTCTCCGGTGGTGTTGACTTCGCGTCCCCGGAATCGCCGCAGTTCGTCGCGCACCGCGCGGTCGTGCAAGTCGAGGAGTTCCTTCCAACGTTCGTCGCCCAAGGCGGCGGCCCGTTCGGTCGAGCCAACGATGTCGGTGAAAAGGACCGTGGCGAGGACCCGCTCTGGTTCCAGCGGTTCGCGCACGCCTGTGAGGAACTCGCGAATCTCTGCCACGGTTTCCCCCGCGCTCGCCCACGGGGCGTGATCGTTCCCGGAAAGCTCGACGTACACGGCGCCAGGCACCGTCCGGGCGAGATATCGAGCATTCTCGACGTTGCACACCGAATCGCCGGTCCGGTGAACGATCAACGTCGGCACACCGATCGTCGGCACGACCGGTCGAACGTCGATATCGAAGGCCATCCGCATGAATGACTCGGCCGCTCCCGGCGTGGGAGCGTTGATCTGCATCCTTTGCGCCCATTCACGCACGCCGGGATTGTCGGCGAGGCTGGGCGCGATGTAATCGATGAAACGCCCGTTACCCCACCGTTCCGCAAGGCCCTCCATTGCGTCTTCGAACTGCTCCGGCGTTGACTCGCCCCAGGGCCAGTCCTCGGTAGCCCGCTCTTTGACCTCCGCGCCCACAAGCAAGAGCGCGGCAGTTCTTTCCGGGTGTGCCGCTGCAAACAGCATTGAGAGCGGTCCACCTTCGGACTCACCGAGGACGACAGCGCGACGGGAGTCGACCGCGTCCATCACCGCCCGCACATCGTCCATGCGCTCGTCGAGCGTCCCTGCCTGGACTCGATCGGACAAGCCCATGCCGCGCTTGTCGAACCAAATCAGGCGCGAGAAAGAGCTCAACAGCTCGCAGAAGTGCTGGAATGCGGGCAGCTCCCACATCACGCCGAGATGGCTAAACCCGCCCTGTACATAGACGATGTCGGTCGGACCCTCGCCGAGCACCTGATAAGCGACGTGAACGTCGCCGCTTTTTGCGAAGCGCACTTGCGGCGTCTCCACAGCTCGCGAGCCTGGTGCAATAACGACCGGGAGACAAGCGGTCGGTGATTGATTTCACGAGCGCCGTCTCACAGGCGGGTTTAACGTCATGCTCGGTGACAAAACAAAGGAGACGAATGCCGGAGTTCATGGATTTTCACGACGACCTCAAGCTTCCCGACGAGGCGATCACGCAGATCACGAAAGACGCCAGGGATCACAAAGCGGACGAGTTCGGTGTCCGCCAGATCGACTTGTTTCATAATGCAGACGGCAAGGTGTATTGCTTGCTCGAAGCGCCCGATGCAGACGCCGTGCGCAACCACCACACGGCCCTCGGCCTCGCCTGTGGCGACGTGCACGAGGTCTCCGGGATCCGCTAGCGCGGCGGGTGCACCGCGGATCTGGCGCAGAAGACTGCTGAGCTCTTCCCGATCAATCCAATCTGGGGTGTGACGTGGGCGACCTCGTCCCCTACGCTTGCACCGACCGTGCAAGGAGGGCCAATGTCTGACGACCCCACGACCACCCCCGCCTCGTCCGGGGTGGGCTACAAATTCGAAGCGAAACGATGGTCGCAGACCGATCGAATCGTGGCGATTGCGACGCTGGTTCTGTTCATCTCGCTCTTCCTCGCCTGGTTCGGCGCGGGCATTTCCATCTACCACGTCACCGTCGATGGCCTCTGGCACGGCTACATGTACATCACGCTGATCGTCAGTTTGGCGATTCTTGGTTACCTTGCCCTGCTCGCCGGCCTGGCGAAATTGCCGTTCAAGCTGCCGCTCGCGCACCCCCAGCTGCTCGCCGCCGCCACCGGACTCAACTTTCTGCTCACACTCATCTCGTTCCTCACCAAGCCGAGCGGCACGTCCTGGCAATACGGGGCCTACATCGGGTTGATTGCAGCTTTTGTTGCCTTTGTTCCGCGTGTCGTTCCCGCGATCCAGGCCAGGGTGGCCTCAAGAAAGGCGTAGACGCCAGCGGTCACCCGTCCGGCGGCGGTAACCGAGTGTGGCGGTGTTCACCCGCGTCGTCAGCGCGGGGAACTCGCGCAAATCGCAAGACCTGATCAACTTCCCGCTGATTTCTCGATCCCCATTGAATCCGCGGCGGCCGCGATGCCACGATGCCCAAGGCAACGGAGGGTGATTGCTCGATGGGCCTTCGAGGACGTCGCCGATGGATCGCTCCACTCATCGGCTTTGTCACTCTCGCCGTGTTGATCGGTGAATGGGCAACCTACGAGTACGGTTCTTCCAGTCCCTCGAATCGAGCGAACGTACGACAGGCGACTGCTTCTTCAAGCTCCACGTCCACTCCGGCGATTGCCGCAACCCGCGAGCCGGTGCGTACCGTTCACCGAGATTCTCCGTCGTCAAACCCTTTGTCGTCATCGACCCCTGGGACGGTCACCAGTACCCGACTCCCGCGCGCCGCGCCGGCTGGCACGAATCCGGTAACGACGACTACACGACCGCGAGCGCCGTCGACTGTGAAGGCTCAGTCCACGACGACAACGGCAGCTCCGGCCTCACCTTCTCCCGTCAAAACCAAGGACGGGACGACGACGACGACAACCAAGCCGGCAACGACCACGACAACTCGGCCGACAACGACGACAACTCGCCCGGCGACTACCACGACGACTCGCCGGGCAGCAACCACAACAACTCGGCCGACAACGACGACGACTACCACGGCGACGGTGTTTGCTACGAGAACCGTCATTGACGCTGGTGTCCAAGCACTCGGCGAACTCGTGGCGGCGGCTGGCACCTACTGCATTCTCTGCACAATGCCAATCGCTGGCGGTCACGAGTCGGTCAGCCTCGTCGACGCAACCAATGGCACGACCCTCGGAACTTGGACGACGGCGTCCGCGTCAGCAGCAGTCGCGATCGGGTGGTCGTATACGACGAGTCCGACCGGCGTTGATTTTGTTCTCAGCGCGGTCCTGTCTCAAGGTGTCAAATGGTCTGGCCCATCTAACGTTTCTGTCCCCGAGAACGATGTGACCAATGACAACATCGGAATACAGGCCTCGTTCAGCGGATCGGTTCATTTCGCGGCGTCGACGAGCGCTATCACGGTCCTCGGCCTGTGACTCGACCGTATGAACACGAGGCGAACGCGCCCGTCACGCGGATGCGCCGATGGAGGATTTCCCGAGTGGTTAACCGAGCTCAGTGGACGCTGAGGCGACGGCTACCGGACTCGAAGCTGTCTCGGCAGCCGTATGAATCCACTCGGCCGTTCAACCCCGGCCACCTGCTCGCTTGACCAGCTTGAGGGCGCCGATCAGTCGATCGTGACGACCACTGGCCCGTCCATTCGCCCGCTGGGTGCAGGGTTCTTCATCCTTGGTTGCAGCACCTTTCCTCCCGACCAGCTCTCTTGGGGCCGTTCTGTCGTCCGTGACACCCGAGAGCACAAGGACCTCCCGACATTCATGAACACCCCGACTCGTTTGCCTTCACCGCGAGGTCGCGAACAATGTTCGTGGGAAGCAGAAATCGAGCGCCAGGAACTTCGGCACTCATGAGGGACTACGGCAGTCGACTCCGCACCCTGTCGATGGTCGTCGTGCTCTCGTCACTCATCTCTTCGCACCTCGCACCCGATGCTCCGGGGATAGCGGCTCGCGGCTCGACAGGCGCCCAAACCGATGTCCGGCCGGTTCCCGCGTTCTCAGCCGAGCTGACGACAGTCAGTGCTGCGCAACTCGGAGCCACTTGGCACACCGGGTGTCCCGTCGCGCCGCAGGTGCTCCGGCAGATCCGCATGAGCTACTGGGGATTCGACGGGCGTTCGCACGTCGGCAGGATGATCGTGAATGAGTCGGTGGTAACTCCCGTGATCAGCGTCTTCCGCACCTTGTACCGCCGTCGATTTCCGATCCACGAGATGATCCCCGAGTCCGCTTACGGCGGTAACGACAACGCGGCGGCGACTGCGGATGACACGTCCGGCTTCAACTGTCGATACGCCGTCGCCGCCGGTCCGAAACACTGGTCAGTTCACGCTTATGGCGAGGCGATCGACGTGAACGATGTCCAAAACCCTTACGTCGATGGCTCTCTGATCATTCCACCCTCGGGGCGGGCATATCTCGATCGTGCCGACGTTCGGCCCGGTATGGCCGTGTACGGAGGGATAGTCGTCGACGCCTTCGCCGCGATCGGCTGGCAATGGGGCGGGCGTTGGGCGGAAACTCCCGATTATCAACACTTCTCGCTCACTGGAGGATGAGGGCCCCGTCCCCCCTTTTTCGACCGAAGGCATCCCCTCGGGCGCTGGACAAAGTCACTCCATGCGCGCTCCAGCGGCCGGCCTATAAGGACGGCCGCCGGATCCCCCCCGAACCGCCGGCCCCTGGGCCGCCGGGTACCTGTCCCGTGACGCTCCTGCTACGAACCCGTGTAGCCCCCCGATGCGAGGCCAATGACCGTCTCGTCATACGCCGCGTGGGCGAGGGCGAGGTCAGCGTTCAGCAACTCCCGATTCGCGTGGACGAAAACGGAGGTGTCGCCCGGATAGTCCGCGGGAACCTGAGCCAGAACCGCTGCGTCGACCCTGCTCGAGTCGCTCGCCGCGACGTTCACGGACTTCACGAAAGCCTCGAAGTGAATCAGGGCGTTCCTGTAGCCCGGTTGTCCGACGAGATCGTTCACCGAAGACTGAAGCGTCGCCTCATTCGCCTCGAAAGTTGTCACTTGCGCGGCAATCGCGTCGGCCTCGATGGTCTGGAACACCTGCGGCGTAATGACCGCATAGACACGGTTTGCCCGATACATGGATTGCTGGTCTCCGCGTAACGCAGCCCACGTGTCGTCGTTCGGGACCTTCAAGACAAGCGCGTCGATGTTGCCGCTCGCCGCAGAAACGGCATTAGACAGAACCACGGCATGAGGCGGGGCCAGCTTCGCGGACGAGATATCCGCGCTCAGACGGCCAAGTTGAGTGACGCGATTGGCGAGCTGTTGCTCGAGCTTTTTCTGCGCATTCACGAATCGCTGCGACGGCGCTGCCGAAGCGGTACCCGCGAAAGCGACGAAGGAGCTGCCGGCGATTGCCATCGCAGCGATTCCAACTTGGACTCCACGCTTACCGATCATTCGAATCCCCCTTCGATCACCCCAGTCCCCCGCTGAGTTCCTCGTCAATCTGGCAGCAACATGTGTGACGATTGAGGGATCTCTGTTACGGGTAGTTCATCAGATTGCAATGTCTTTGATAACAAATCTTGATGTGACGATGAAGCGGGGCCGCAGCTTGCGGACGATCGATGAGCGGCTTGGGAGGACGAGTCAGTTTCGTCAAGTACCTTGACTGTCAAGATACTTGGATGTATTAGTGGCCCATGACTCACGATGACTCCGCTCCCGGTATTCCGCTTCCTGCGCTTATCCGCCATGCGCGGGGCGCTTTTTCTCTCGCGATCCGCAATGAGCTACGCGAAGGGGATTTCGAGGATCTTCCTGCCAATGGGGCCTACGTACTCGGAGGGATGGCGAGCCAGCATGTTGCAGCGTCGCAGCTTCTCGGCGAACTCGGGGTGTCCAAGCAGGCGGCGAGCCAACTCGTTGACACGCTCGTCGTGCGTGGCTACCTGACGAGACAGGTCGATCCGTCGGATCGGCGAAGGATGACGCTCGAATTGACCGAACGTGGCCGCGCCGCCGCATTGGCGGTGCGGGGAGGTGTCGAAGCCGTCGATGCAGCGCTCATTGAGCGCCTGACACCCGAAGACGTCCATGGTCTTCGCCGTGGGCTTGTCGCGCTGATCTCGATCAAAGAGGAACTCGAGGAGACCGACCGGGCGGGATAACGCTGACTCCGAGTCCCCGACGGAACTCCCTCCCAAGCTGGAGCTGGGAATCGCATTGGCCGACCTGAAGCTCGCGGCACCACTAGGCGACGATCGTCGTCTCCCCCAGCGCATGGATGGCGTGCTGCTGCAACATCTCCACCGGTCCGGGTCTGCCAAGGAAATACCCTTGACCACAGTCGACCTTAAGTTCCCGCGCCGTGACGAGTTCCGCTTCGGTCTCGATGCCCTCGGCGACGATCGTGGCACCAAGCTCAGGCGCGAATGCAACCACCGCTGCGACGAGGCTTCGACGTACCGGGTCGAAGTCGATTCCCTGGATGAAGTCTCTGTCGACCTTGATGATGTCGGGTGCCAGTTTCACGATGTGCGAAAGACTTGAGATCCCAGCACCGGTGTCGTCGATCGCCAGTCGCACACCACATTCACGAATGGACATCAGCGTTCGCCGTAATTGCGGATAGTCGTTGATCTCCACATGTTCTGTCAGTTCGATGACGATTCGGCGTGGATCGAACGAATCGAGAATCGTCGGCATCTCTGGGCTTTGCAGCGCCTCGGGACCGACGTTGATGGCGATATAGGTTTCGGCAGGCAACAAATTGGCGCAGCGGAGTGCCGCGGTGACGGCGGCATGCTCTAATTCGACGCCACGACCGACCCGGTGCGCTTCGGCGAACCACTCGTTTGGCGGCCTGTAGGGACCGGGAAGGAATCGGGTAAGAGCTTCGGTGCCGACCAGCTGTTCAGTTCGCAAGTCCACAACTGGCTGGAAGACGACGGTGAAGGCATGTGCGGCAATGACTCGCCCGACACGTTGTGCCAATTCGACCTCATCTGCGACCCCAGGGGTCAGTACGTTCGCGACAAACGTCGACATCGCCCCAGCGTCGGGGCCAGACTGCACGGTGCTCGTGTTGATCAATTCGTCGGCGATCTTGTGTAGCTCTGAAGTCATCGTGATCGTGGTGGTGATGAACTCTGCGAGTCCGGTGAGAGTGGCAACGTCGCGATCGTTGAAAGCCCTCGGCGATGATGAAACAACAGAGAAGACGCCGACGGTGGTGTTTCCCCGGCGCAACGGCACACAGACTGCGGAGATCGATCCAAACCGTCGACAAGCATCGCGATCGACGCGCGGATCCGTTTCCGAGTCGTCCCCGCGCAGTGTCGCGCCCGTCCGGAAGGCGAGCCCGGAAAGACTCGCATCGACGCGTACACGCACGCCGGCGGGCTCAGCCATACTTCCGGCACCGCAAACGCAGACAAGCTCATTTCCGTTGGCGAGCTCGACGACGGATCCGTTCGCTCGAGGGATCAGGCGAAGCGCTTCCGCGGCGATTCTGCGCATGACGACCATGGGGTCATTGACGCCCCCAAACGCTCTTCGCAGCTCGTCGTACATTTCCCGGACGCTCCTTCAGCGGCCCGCGCCAGGTCACCCAGTGGCCGAAGCCACTTCTTTGTGGATAACGACGGACCGGGCGGATTATTGAAGGGCGATCCGGCGTCCGGTGATGCTCAGCATCATCACGCGGTACCGCTTTCGCGGCAACGACTCCGGACGACTGCCGATTCCAACAGTTCGCTAGCGCTCCATGACGCTACGGACGTCGAGGTTGAAGTATCTGGGCGGGCCGTCAAGTAACGCACTCATTTGTTCAAAGTACTTACCCGTTGCAGGGTCGTTGGAGTTCTTCATCGCCTCCTCGTAGGAGTCGAACTCGACAATCGCCAAGTAGTACCCGGGACGATCACGGTCTGCGGTAAAGGTCACTTTCGTAGCGAGCAGAGCATCACCGCGCTCCTGCTCCATCTTCTTGGAGAAGGCTTCGATCTCATCAATTCGCGATGTCTTTAACTCCATGACCTGAATGAAACCCGGCACGTCAAGCTCCAATCAATCGGACTGTCAGCGACAAAACTAACCCCCGCGTGCGTGCCCTAAGTAGTACGCCGGATACTCGCGATGGAATCGGCTCTTCGCGCGGCGTTCTCTTCGAGACCGATAAAACACGGTAGATCGCCCCACGATCGTGTAATTATGTAAGGGTCTAGATCCTCAGGGCCCTTCCAAACCTTGGTGGCGCTCTCAGTTCGTTTCGGGAAGAGAGCTTGTGCAGGCCACCATTGATGCTCCGCCTGGGGACTTCCGAGTCCTAGCTGCCGAAGTTCGCCGAGCTGGCCTGCTGGATCGCCGGTTGGGCCACTATGCAGTGAAGATCGGTCTGACAGCCTCGGTTTACGCCGCCGGATGGGCGGCGATCATCATCGTCGGCAACTCCTGGTTCACGCTCGCTCTCGCAGCGTTCATGGGCTTGATGTTCACTCAGCTGGGGTTCGTCGGCCACGATGCAGGACACCAACAGGTTTTTCGGTCCCGCCGAGCGAACCGCCTGCTCGGTCTGGCGGTCGGGAATCTGCTGATCGGGTTGAGCTTTGGTTGGTGGGTTTCCAAACACAATGCCCATCATGCACATCCCAACCAGGTCGGTCGGGATCCGGACATCGGTGAAGGGTTCGTGGTCCCCAACTCCGCCGCTGGGGTCGCAGGCGCTATCGCGCGGCTGATGACACGCTGGCAGACGCAGCTCTTCTTTCCTCTCATGGTCTTTCGAAGCGTTGGGCTACACGTGATGGGCGCCAAGAGGCTGTTTCAGCGACGAGATGGCGCCGCCGCAGTGGAAGCGGTCCTGATAGCTATGCACGTCGCGTTGTACTTGACGGTGTTGATCTGGGTGCTCTCCCCGATCAAGGCATTGGCCTTCGTGGCAGTTCAACAGGGAATCTTCTCCTTCTACCTCGGTTGCAGCTTCGCTCCGAACCACAAAGGCATGCCCGTCATCGAAGCCGATGCGGAGATGAGCTTCGCTCGACGTCAAGTGATCACCGCGCGCAACATCACCGGCGGCCGATTTACCGATCTCATGCTTGGTGGTCTCAATTATCAAATCGAACACCACCTGTTTCCGACGATGCCTCGTCCGAACCTAGGGCGCGCCCAAGTCCTGATCCGGGCATTCTGCATTCAAAGCGACCTCGGCTATTGCGAGGACAGCCTCATCGGTTCCTACCGCCAGGCACTCCGCCACCTGCGAGCGGACCAATTGGCAGCAGTGCCCTTCGGCGAGCTCGCTTAATCCCAGGAACCCACCGAGGATCAGCGGATGGTCCTCCTACGTGGACCTTCCGTTGAGGTCTGGCTCGAACCTCAACTGCCCATCTGGTTCCTCTACGACTGCAACCTTGTCGCGAAACTGCCCCCTTGGCCGGCGACCCCGCGGGCTTTCCGACCCCACCAGCAGAAGTCCGCTCGCGAGCTCGTTCGAGCGTCGGATCGCGCTGGGTGGTCCGACCCTTCCGATGGCGATACGTGTTCGACGCCGTCCTGGACCACCGCCCACGCGAGTCGAACTCGACCTTGCGCCACCGTGGACGAGTGGCACACTCATTGCAAGCAATATCGCGAGCGGTCGATTCGAAATCCCTGAAGTTCCGCGGTTAATTGAACTGGATTACGTCGACGCGGGCTCAGCCGCGAATCGCCAGAGATACTCCTTCTGAGTGCTGCTCGAGTAGCCCTGCGGCGAGACCTCCACGTCCACCGAGGTGCCGACAGCAGCGATTCCCCAGACGAAGTCGTTCGTGCGTCGGAGGAGAACACCACGTGTCGCTCCTATTGGCGCAAACCAGACTCCTAGCGTTACGTCCTTCCCGTAGAAACTGTTTCCGGCTTGACCCATCCAGAAGCCATATCGATTCACCGCGCAGACGGGTCTAGAAATCGCGGGCATGAGCGCGCGTTGAAGGATCGCTCCTGTCGTCGTCGAGATTCGCAAAACCTCGGACCCGTTTTCGGTCCGGTAGTTGCGCGCGCCGGACGATTTCGTACACCCGTTTCGGCCGAATCCGTACAGCTGTTTCGGAGTTTTCGTACACCCCTGAGGGAGCCGTCGCAGCCGCTGGCGTGAGGTAGGCGCTCGTCGTAACGCTCCTCGGACCGTCTGTCCGAGGAGAGAGCGTGCCAAGACCCCGCGTTTCTATGCGCAAGATCCGAGACGTCATCCGGCTGTCGCTCGGCGAGGGGCTGAGCCTTCGCCAGGTCGGGCGGTCGCTCGACCTGCCCTTCACCACCGTCGGCGATCACGTGCGTCGCGCCGTCGCGGCCGGGCTCTCCTGGCCGTTGCCCGAGGGCCTCTCCGACGCTGACCTCGAGCAACTGTTGTTCCCGCAGCCAGCACCCTCGAACATTGCCCGGCCGATGCCCGACTGGGCCTACGTGCATCGCGAGCTGCGCAAAAAGGGGGTGACGCTCGAGCTGTTGTGGATCGAGTACCGCGAGGCCCACCCCGACGGCTACGGCTACACCCAGTTCGTCCACCACTACCGGGCCTTCAAGGCGAGCGTCGACGTCGTCATGCGACAAGTGCACCGCGCCGGCGAGAAGCTCTTCGTCGACTTCCCCGGCATGAGGATCCCGATCTTCGACCCCCGCACCGGTGAGGTCTCTTTTTTGGCCGAGCTGTTCGTCGCCGTCTCGGGCGCCTCGAGCTACCTCTACGCGGAGGCGCTCCGCTCCCAGGAGCTCTTGTACTGGATCGAGGCCCACGTCCACGCCTTCGAGGCGATGGGGGGCTGCCACGAGATCGTCGTCTGCGACAACCTCCGTTCGGGGGTGACGCGCCCGCACCGCTACGAGCCCGACGTCAACGCCACCTATCAAGAGATGGCCGCCCACTACGGAATCGCCGTCATCCCGACGCGCACCTACAAGCCCCGCGACAAGGCGAAGGTCGAAGCTGCCGTGCTGCTCTCAGAGCGCTGGATCATCGCCCGGCTCCGGCACCGCCGCTTCACCTCGCTCGCACAGGCGAACCAGGCGATCCGCTCGTGCGTCACCGAGATCAACGACCGGCCTTTCAAAAAGCTCGACGGCTCGCGCCGCGAGCTGTTTGTTTCGCTCGACCGCCCCGCCCTGCGGCCGTTGCCAGCGACGCGCTATGAGTTCGCGACCTTCAAGAAAGCCAAGGTCAACATCGACTACCACGTCGAGCTCGACCGGCACTATTACTCCGTTCCCTACCAGCTCGCCGGCAAAGTCGTCGAGCTGCGCTGCACCGCATCGGTGGTCGAGGTCCTTTTCAGCGCGAAGCGCGTCGCCTCGTGGCCGAGATCGGCAGTGCGCGGCGGCTACTCGACCGATCCCGACCACATGCCCGAGTCGCACCGGCGCTACGCGAAGTGGACGCCTTCTCGGATCATCTCGTGGTCAAAGGCCTCAGGACCACGGACCGCCGAGCTCGTCGAGGCGATCTTGGCCTCGCGCCCCCATCCCGAGCAGGGCTTCCGATCGGCCCTCGGCATCATCCGCTTGGGCGAGCGCCACGGCACCCAACGCTTGGAAAAGGCGTGCGAACGAGCGCTCCACCTGCGTGCCTACTCCTACCGCTCGGTCGCTTCGATCCTCGAGCACCACCTCGACGAACGACCGCTCGAGGAGCCGGCAGCTCTGCCACTGCATCCCCACCACCGCAACCTGCGCGGCGCCACCTACTACCGCTGAGAAGAGAAAGGAACCAGAGTGCTCCAAAACGCAACGATCGAGGGGCTGAGAAAGCTCCGGCTGCCGGCGATGGCCCAAGGCGTCCAAGAACAGCGCGAGCAGCCCGGCTACCAAGAGCTCAGCTTCGAGGACCGACTCGGCCTCTTGGTCGACAAGGAGCTCTGCGCGCGGGACAACCGCCGGCTCGAGCGTCTGTTGAAGGCGGCGAAGCTGAAGCTCCCGGCGATGGTCGAGGACCTCGACTATCAACGACCCCGCGGACTCGTCCGCCGCGCGGTCCTCGAGCTCGCCGAGTGCCACTGGGTCTCAGCACACCAGTCGCTTTTGATCGTCGGGCCGACCGGCGTCGGAAAGACCTACCTCGCCTGCGCGTTCGCGCATACGGCGATTCGGCGCGGGCACTCCGCGCTCTACGTGCGCGCCCCACGGCTGTTCGACGAGCTTTCGATCGCGAGGGCCGACGGCCGGCTCGCCCGCCTCATGTCGAACCTCGCAAGGACAGAGATCCTCGTCGTCGACGACTTCTTGATTCGCCCGCTCACCGCCGACCAGGCTGCCGACTTGCTCGAGGTGATCGAGGATCGCGCCCAGCTGCGTTCGACGATCATCACGAGCCAGCTCCCGGTCACGAACTGGCACGACGCATTGGGAGACCCGACGATCGCCGACGCGGTGATGGACCGTCTGCTCGAAGGGGCGAACCGCGTCGAGCTCACCGGTGACTCGATGCGTCGTCCCGACGCGCCGACCAACGCGAAGAAGCCCAAGTGACTGTGTTGCTCGCGACATCACGAGCCGAGCATTCGACCAGCGCGTGCGTTCAAAGAAGAATGGCGATCACCGAACTCGAAGGAGGTGAGCTTCGGGGCTAACGCACTCCGTCGGCCGCTACGCGGCCTCCGACGGGGACTGTTCGAAAACACCGAACTGGGTGTACGGAATCAGCGAAATACGCACGGTAGTCATAAATCCAGACTGAGTTACGGCTGATGATGATCGAAGGCCGCGCCCCGCCCGAGTAATCACCGAACTGCATCAGAACTGGACTGACGCTCATCACCCCCGGCTTCGTTGATGCGTGAACAAAACGAATGTCATCGCTCAAGTGACCGTTCTGGACGGGGTACTTTGCACCTCCGATAGGCGAATCCAAAAGAAGCCAGGAACGGCCCGTTGTGATTGGGTGTGTGCCTTGAGGGAAACACGTCACCTCGCGAGCTGAGGAGACCGTTACAGATGTCTTGCCGTCGGGCCACTGGCACGTTACGAGCGGGAACGACTCATTTTCTGACCCTGCGATGTCAGAACCCTGTCGCGTCGATAGTTCCGTTTGGCTGAACGCGAACCGGACGGAGCGCGGCGCCCCCGTAGCTGCGGCCCGGGACACCCCGTAGCCAACGGCGGCTGCAATGGCGACGCAAAGAAGGTCTACGCCGAGTCGAGCAACCTTCACAGGTTGGAAGCTAGTGGCCCCCTGTGTCCGTATTCCTCAATCGCCTGCCGTCGCAGGCCCGGTTCCCGCGTCGCTCGATCGGTGCGGTAATAGAACTCGATTAAACGCGTCGGCTCGAGTTCATTTAGTGTGCCGCGGACCCGAGTCTCGGGGCTACTCCGCGTCGATGATCGGTAGATACTCACGCCACGGACCGACAGCATCTCGGTACTGCTTTGCCATCGTCTTCACGATCTGGCTCAAGTGGTTCAAGTCGTGCACAACCCATGTCGCGAGAAGCTGGCGCAATGTCACCGACCCAAAGTCAGGATGTCGACCCTCGCGTTCGAGGTCGCCCTGGCCAACCAGCTCCTCTAGCTCGACGATGTTTTCCTCACGCTTGACGGTAAATCGGTCAAGAAGCTCTCCCATAGTCCAACCATCGAACCGGCTGAATCCAGCCTCTCGGTCGATGGGGCGGAAGGAGTGCGGGCCGTCAATCTCGAGGATGACTCGAGTTCGATCCAACCAGTCGACGTCTTCCAGGTGCGCCATGTGGCCGACGACTTGATAGGGCGACCATATTCCTGGGCCCTCATCACTCATAGCCCAGACATCTGGCAGGTTGCGCAAGATGCTTTCAAGTGCACCAGGCGTTCGCTTCAGAACGGCCGTGCCGGATTCGAGTGAGTACTCCATGACGACATTGTTGACCCTCTGAACCACCCCGGGAGACCAGGAGACTCGGGAATTTAGTGGACGGTCAGCGCTGCTTAATCCTGCACACGGGATTAGCTCCTTTTCACCATGTCCGCGTTCGAGTAGGGGTACGGTTCTCTTAGGCGTTGTGATCTCCTCTAGTAGGGCCGATATGGCGAACTTCAAGAGCCCGCGAGTAAGAGCGAAGGTGGGTCTGGTCGCAGTGGTGCTGTTAGCGGCACTTGCTGCACTGGTACCGGCAGCGACCAACGTCGCGGGAAGCACGATAAACACCTTTGCCTTGAGCGGTAAGTACCACGGAACACTGACGCTCACAAATCCATCGAAGGATTGCTACATCTACGAGTTCCCCACTTCGTCGCATCTCTACGACACCATCAAACTGGATCCGATAACCGGGGTCCTTTCCGGTCTGAAAACAACCTCGTGGTTCTTTCTCGACACTGAGCCGAAGCAAGGTACATACGTCTCGACGCACACGAGCTCTTCATCACATGGTGCACGGATCGAGCCAGAGAACCCGAACGTGAGCATCTCGTTTTCCCAAACATCAGGCAGCATCAAGTTCGACGGCAAGACAGGCTCAGTGGACATGAAGATGGTGTTCAACACCGGAGTCGCGAACACGGTTACCGAGACCCTGATCGGGAACTGGAGCTGTCCCGCGGTTCTCCACTAAGCGACCTGGCCGGCTCCCTGCCCGCCCTGGCGAGATCGCGTTGGGGTCGTCCACCATGCGCCTCGTCGGTACCCACGCGGGCGCCGTCGTGCCGGTGCGGTTCGCGTCGCCGACCGGTCACGCGCGCACCGTGCCGTTTCGGGTCGTCGGGACGGTGGCGCTCCCGACCGGCGTCGGTGACGGAGAGGTCGGGCTGGGAACGGGTGCGGCGCTAACCATCGACGGATACGAGCAGGCGGCGTGTCCGCCCGGCACCGCCAACGTGAAGTGCGTCGCGTCGATCCTGGCGAACGCGGCCGTGCTGGCAAGCGCCACGCGCGGCGGTTCGGGGCACGTGGCGATCGAACACATCATCTCCACCGGTCAGAGCTACGTCGGGACGCCCTTCACGCCGACGACGCTCGTAAAGTTCGGCGAACCGGTCGACTTCCCCCTAATCCTCGGCGTCGTTCTGGCCATCTTCGGCGCAGCCACCCTCACCCACTTGCTCATCGTGAGCGTGGGTCGGCGCCGCCGGGAAATGGGACTGCTCAAGGCGCTTGGGTTCGTGAGCCGCCAGGTGGGAGCGAAGGTGTACTGGCAGGCGACGACCGTCACCCTGGTGGGCCTCGTCGTCGGCGTTCCCGTCGGAATTGCGCTCGGTCGGGTTATCTGGAGGGCATTTGCCCTCAACGTCGGCGTCGTGCCTGTACCGGTGTCAATCTCTGGGAAATCGTGGGCCTGGGCGCGGCCGTCCTTTTCGGAGCCCTCCTGCTGCCCATCGGCCCGGCGGTCGCGGCGGCACGGGCGCGACCCGCCCAGCTGCTACGGGTGGAGTGACGCAGCCGGCACCGGTTCAACAGCTACCGCGCAAAACACGACAATGCAGGTATCGCGGTCGTGCCGGTCGGGGACGCTCGCTTAACTGTGCAGATATATGCGGGGCCTCACCGTAGGCGCACTTCGGTGGATTACGCGAAAGACTCTTCGTTGCTGCCGTTCGATTGGGACCAGAAGTTCACCTCTGGAGCAGAGTCATCGATAGCGCGTCGATGCGCGTTCTTGCCACCGAGGCGGGCGGTCTGCCCACCGCGCGTGATTGGGTCAAATAACTCATTGCTCAACAAGCGGAACCCTTGGCAGCATCGGCGACAGCAAGTTCGGTAACTGCAGTTGGCTGGGACGCGTGGATCCCCAACCCGTAAATGTGGTCGCTTGGATTGGGGGGAGCGAATAGCGAAACCACCCCAGGTGTCGTTTGGTCGGCATTGATGCCCTAATCATGGGGTGGTGCACCATGAGTCTTGAGGTCTTTGAGCAGTTGAGTCCGCGTGAACAAAAGGTGCTGTTCGCGATCATGAACGGTGCGACGGCTCAAGAGATTTGCAAACAGGACTTCGTGTCACTTTCGACGGTCCGCAGCCAGATCCATTCGATTTTCTCGAAACTCGGCGTCAGCACGCAGCTCGCGGCTGTCATTCTCGCGTACCGAAGTGGCTGGGTCCCTGAAATTAGTGGGGTGAAGCATCCGCGGCGCGAGACAGAGGCTCTGCGAATCGGACCATCGGCAAGCAAGCCGCAAAACGTCGCTCGCGTGCACCGCTAGGTGCGCGGAACTCTCTGAAGTGGGATCGCGTGACCGCAGTCGTGGAGGCTCCACGCGTTAAGGGGACGCGTCTCCGTCGCGGCGTGCCGCGGCAATTGAGTTCATTCGTGTAAAAACCTTCGCGCGTATGACGCGGCTGGTCCTCTTGGCGCAGACCGCCGCCAGGAAGTGGCATACATCTTGGAGCCCGTCTAGATTGCATACTCACCGACTGGTTTGGCGTGAAGAAGCGGGAGATGCGAATGCGCCGCCTGTCAACCAACGCGCTTGTGCCCTTTTTGGGGCTCATCCTTATGGCGTTTGGAAGCCGCGCAGTTCTCGCGCACGGCGAGTCCGCAAAGCAGCTTGTGCAGGCAGCAGCGAGGGCGGTTGCCTCCGCGAAGTCGATCCGCCTTTCCGGCTCGGTCCCGGTTTCCGGCGGCACAGAAATTATCGATTTTGTGATGTTCTCAAATGGGGACCTCGAGGGCAGCCTCACACTTATGGGCGATCTCGTGCACATCACGATCGTGAACGGAACGGACTACTACCAAGCCCCGCCCACCTATTGGCAGAAGGTCGGGGGACTGCCTGCCACTTTGGCCAAGCAAATCGCCCCGGACTGGATAAGCACGCCGACCTCAAGCTCAGCCGGTACCGGGGACAGTTTTCAGATCGCGCCACTCGCTTCCCAGATCGACTCGACCACCACCGGACTAACGATCGTGGGCCACAAGAAGGTCGATGGTCACGCTGCTGTTGGTGTCCGATCCTCGAACGGCAGTGTGCTCTGGATAGCCACAACAGGAACGCCATACCCGATTTCCGAAGTGCAACAAGGCAAGAGCGGCAACCTGTCATTCAGCGGTTGGAACAGTTTTAGGTCGCCGACGGCGCCGAAGGGAGCCATCCCTCTCTCTTCACTCCGTTCTTAGCGCGTCAACGAAGGACAGCTCCCGCGCAAACCGACAAGCGGGCGCCGGGACATGACAGGTGCCTAATCCAGTTCAATCACGGCGATGCCCGCCGCCTATGAGCGAAGTCCGGCAGTGATTGGGGTACAAGTAACCCAGTAACTGAGGGGTAGAAATACTTCCGTGATCGTGCTCGCCAGAGGTTCCGTTACCAATCCGGACGCGCTCGGACCCTACGTCGACAACGAGATGCGTGTTGTGGGAGAGCTCAAAGCCGAGGGCGTAATCAAGGCTGTTTATCGGCGCGCCACTGGACCAGGGGTCTACTTGCTCCTCGAGGGATCCAGCATCGACGCCATACGAAGCCGAGTAGAGACCCTCCCGTTCGTCGTTGAGGATCTCATGACCCTCGATTACGACGAGATCTATGAGATCTAGCGCGCGTCGACCATCGAGCGGCGCAAACACTCGGATAATTGTGTTCTATTAAACGCGAATCTAGCGCCGTCCCTCAAAGACGAGATTGAACGGTGTCTCAGTGGCGCGCCGGAACGACGAGAACCCCGCCGCTTCGGCTACCTCCCGTAGCTTGCTTTCGCCCGCTTGAGCGCCAAGTCCTGCCCCCACCTCCTGAGACAGCGAAGCAGGCGTACAGATCAGAGTGGATGCCGAGTAAAAGACGCGACCGATCGGGTTGAGGTTCTCGGCGATGTCGTCGTTGGCGAATGGTTCAACAAGCAACCAGTGCCCGTCGGCTTTGAGCGACCGCCGAGCGTACGTCGCCGCGCCGACCGGGTCGCCCATGTCGTGGAGGCAGTCGAAGTGACAGACCAGATCGAAATCCGTCCCTGGGTACTCCTTGGCATTGGCAACCTCGAAGGTGGTCCGGTCGGACACGCCTGCAGCGGCAGCCATCTCGTTCGCGTGACGGATCGACGGCTCGTGGTAGTCGAATCCCCAAAACCGTGAGTTCGGGAACGCCGTCGCCATGATGATCGTTGAGGCGCCGTACCCACAGCCGACGTCGGCGGCCTTGGCACCGACCCGCAGCTTCGCGTCAACGCCGTCTAGAGACGGGATCCAAGACTGGACGAGGTTTGCCGCGTATCCGGGTCGAAAGAATCGCTCCGTGCCTTGGAACAGGTCCGGGTCATGTTCGTGCCAACCGATCCCGTCTCCGGTGCGAAAGGCGTTCACCGCTTTCGGCACAATGCGGGTCGCCGCGAGCATTCCTTGGAAACCGCCAATCACATATGCCGGGCTCGATTCATCCGCAAACGCGATCGCTTGCTCGACATTGAGTTCGTATCGTCCGTCACCGACGTAGTCGACATACCCAGCGGCGGCGAGGCCGCTCGCCCACTCGCGCACATAGCGCTCGATCGTGCCGGTCTTTTGCGCCAGCTCGGCTGTGGTGAGCGGTCCAGTTCCCACCATCGCCTTGAACAGGCCGAGCTTGTCGCCGATGTTGACGAGTGCCGCCGACAGCAAGGACCCAAAGTCCCCGACCGCCTGGTGCACGTAACCCATCAATTTCTCTTCGTCCACGGTCATCTCATTGCACCCCCATTGCAATATCACGGTCGACTGTGAGGGTACGCCGTTTGGTCGTGGTGCCGCTCAGAGCTCGGAGACGTGGGCCGCGATGTTTCGACCCAAGAGAAACGCCCAGCCAGAAGTGGCCACGGCGAACTGCCCAACCTGAAAGACCTTGTGGGTGTTGTCGCTCAACACCCTCCAGTGTTGATCCTGCGGAGTCCACGACGTTCGGCTATCGGCAGCAAGCACTAATCCGTCCCCGGGTGCCACACCCATTACCAACGTCATGCCGCGATCCCTCCCTGCAATGTCTCGACGGATACACCAGCAGTATTAGCGGAGCGCTCTTTGCACGAACATGAGCGCGGTCGCGTTGACTGACTCGGTTGTCACGGCTGACGCGGCGACCGACTTTTGCTCCGCAGGCTCGCCCGGGATCGTCATCTCGATGCGAACCGTCGTGGGATCGATCGCGGAGTACACCAAGTGCCCCCAGTCGACGGGACTATTGAAGGGCTTTACCGAAAGATCGGCGACTCCAAGGCTTTGTCCGAAGGCCGCTTGCACCCGTCGAACCTGCAACTCATTCGTGACGGCTTGGAGGGCGGCTGCCGCAACCGTATTCACCGCTTCTCGCGCCTGGACCTGTGCGTCAATCATCGGCTTCTTCTCGTCGAGGTACCGTCGAAGTTCATTGAGTGCATCGCTCACGGACGTCCGCCGCCTTTCGTGTGGTTCATCGGATGACTGGGAGTTTTGTCCTATTTTCGGTCCGCAATTTGGACAGCTCGTCAGGACCTCACTTGCTCGGCTAGTTCTGTTCATTTAGCGGGTCGGATGGGCATCGAGCTGACAATGTGGCTGTGCTCGTGCTCCATATTGACGCATTCGATGTGGTGGTCAGGCAACGTGCACCTTGTCGGGTGTCCCGGGTGCACGCTACGCCTGTCGGTTCTTGACAATCTCTGCGAGCCGGTCGCGCCTAGCGGCCTGAGCCGTGAGACGGCGCTCGTGATCGTGACCCCAGCTGCACGACGTCAGCCCGTCGACCCACAAGATTGCTCACGTGCATCCAGAAAATTGCGATATCGACGGTTGCAACAAGCCCTTTGCCCGGGAATGTGGTCGGGAGTGGGAGTGGCAGGGGACGTGCTGGAAGAACGAAGTGACGCCCAGACACGTGATCGCGCCGGTAGCGGATGTGACGCTCTGTGGCATCCACAGAGACGCACTCGAAAGGCCCGGAGCGGTGCCTCCGTCCATCCGCTAGTGCACGTGGAGTGCACGCCGAGCCTGTCCCACTTCGAAGGCTCGAGGAAAACCCCGCCTGACGAGGCTGTCGCACGAATCACGGTCAATTCCTGACCATCCAACCCGCGTTTCGCGGCGCGCGGGACAATCGGATATGGCGATCAACGTGCGCGAAGCCGACCGTGAGCAGCTGTTCTTGCTGCCGCCGTCGATGATGGACTGGCTCCCCGAAGACCATCTGGCGTTTTTCATCCTCGACATCGTCGAGGAGCTCGATCTCTCTGAGTTCTACGAGAGCTATCGAGACGATGGCCGCGGCGGTGCGACCTACGACCCGAAGTCGATGCTCGCGGTCTTGCTCTACGCCTACTGCGTCGGCGAGCGCTCGTCTCGTCGCATCGAGCGTCGCCTCACCGAGGACATCGCCTTTCGGGTGCTCGCTGTGAACCAACAGCCCGATCACGCGACGCTCGCCCGCTTTCGGGCCCGTCACGAAGAGGCGATTGCGGGGATCTTTGCCCAGGTCCTCGGGATGTGCGCACGCGCCGGTCTCGTCCGTTCAGGTGTCGTCGCGATCGACGGCACCAAGATCGAGGCGAACGCCTCGGCCTGGTCGAACCGATCTCGCGTCGAGCTCGCCAAGGAAATCCTCGACGAGGTGGAACGAACTGATGCCGAAGACGACCGGGTATTCGGGGAACGACGCGGCGATGAGCTCCCCGCCGAATGGTCGTCACGAGTGGACCGGCGGTCCCGGGTGCGCGAGGCGCTCCGACAGCTCGAGGCTGATGGTGCGTCCGACCTCGAGAGCGTTCTCGACAACCGCGCGCGGAGAGAAGCAGCGCTCGGCAGGAAACTGCCCGGTCGCAAGCCCGGACCGAACAGCCGCCGCATCAAGACGCGTTTCGCGAACACGACCGATCCGGACAGCAGGATGCTGCGGGCGCGAAACCGCTTCGTGCAGGGATACAACGCACAGGCGGCGGTCGCCGAGGACCAGATCATCGTCGCCGCCGAAGTGACGAACGCCGCCAACGACTCGACGATGCTGCTCCCGATGACCCACGCGACGAAGGACAACCTCGAGCACGCAGGTTCTGCGTCCGCGGGAACCTTTGTTGCCGACACGGGCTATTGGAGCGCCGAGAACGCCGAAGCCAACATCGATTCCGAGCTACTCATCTCGCCGATGCCAGTGACCTCAGGCCTTCGTGATATCGATGATCCGCGCATAGACGCGCGCGACGAACTTCTCAAGCAAGTCGTGACCGGAACAATGGGTCTCTCCGATGCTGCCAAGACGATGGGCGTGTCCTACAACTGGGCGCGCCATCTCCTCGAGACGCACCGGCAGGGAAGATCAGATCCCGCGCTCCTTCGAAGAGAGATGATCGCCCGGCTTGAGAGCGAGCACGGACGAGCCGCTTACGCCAAGCGCAAGATCCTCGCCGAGCCGGTCTTCGGAAACGTCAAGGCGAACTTGCGCTTTCGACGGTTCTCCCGACGCGGAATGAACGCCGCCTTGAGCGAATGGCGACTGATCTGCAGCGTCCACAACCTGATGAAGATCCGGTCGCGTCTACCTGCATTGGCCTGAGAAGTGGACTCGAGCTCCGAACCCGCGAAATGGCCGAAAGTCCCCATCGACATGGGCCCAATCAGCATCGCTAATGCAGTGCCGCTCGTTCGTGCGACAGCCTCTGACCTGCGCTTATCGAGTGGGCGCTGGCGGACTCGAACCGCCGACCTCAGCCGTGTGAAGGCTGCGCTCTAACCATCTGAGCCAAGCGCCCAAGGCTCCAGCTCTGACCACGATGGTCCCGAAACATCCAGCGTACGCCGCGCGACGACTTCTTGGCCCGAGGATGGCAACGCCGGCGAAAAACCCCACGAGATGCCGTTGCGAGTCCGCGTCCGAGACGAGAGGACCGCCGTGGGATGCTAGAGGAGCCGCTAGAAGTGACGTGTTCCGTCGTCGACGGTCCGCGCAACGTGGTGCATCGAGGAGGCGATTCCCGCTGATCGGACTACGCAAGGCGCGCGAACTCGTCTTTCGCGCCTGCCCTGCCCTTGAATCGACGGTGCTTCCCGTCGAGGTTGCACTCGGATGCGTGCTCACCGAGGACGTCCTCGCGGTCGATCCGGTTCCGCCCTTCGCGAACTCTGCGATGGACGGCTTCGCCCTCCGGAGCGGAGACACCATCTCCGCGCCCGTAATGCTGCGTGTCTCCGGCACGACATATGCCGGGGATGCGCAATCGAGAGACCTTCCTCTCGGCACCGCCCAGCGTGTCATGACCGGTGCACCGATCCCTCCTGGTGCGGACGCGGTTTGCATGGTCGAGCGCACTCGAGAAGTGGATGTCGACGCTGTGGAGATCAGCGTTGCTTTGCGACCAGGAGAGAACATCCGCGACGCCGGATCCGACGTCAACGCAGGGGACATTTGTGTTCGAGGTGGTACCGCGCTCTCGCCAGCGCACCTCGGCCTCCTCGTCAGCGCGGGCGTCGAAGCGGTTCGAGTCGTCCCACGACCGCGAGTCGGGGTGCTCGCCACCGGCGATGAACTCGTCGCGGCGGGCGATCCCCTCACTCCGGGAAAAATCCGCGACTCGAATCGGCCCGCTCTGCTTGCCCGTTTGAGGAACGACGGCTTCACTGCGGTCGACCTCGGTTCCGCGCTGGACGAGACCGCGACGATCGCACGCGCGATCGACCTCGGCGCGCGCGGTTGCGACGCGGTGATCACGCTCGGCGGAGTCAGCGTCGGAGATCACGATTATCTTGCCGACGCACTCGAAAAGCTCGGAGCGTCATCGATGGCCTCGATGCAGATCGCCATCCGACCGGCAAAGCCCTTCGCGTTCGGTCTTCTCGCCAATCCGGCGGTGCCAGTCTTTGGACTTCCCGGCAATCCGGTGTCTGCACTCGTCTCCTATGAACTGATCGTGCGCCCGGCGCTGCGGTCGATGGCCGCGCACCGTGCAGTCGACCGCCCAGTCCTTTCGGCGATCGTGCCGGACGGCCTGCCGCGCGCCCGAGACGAGAGGACGTACTTCGTGCGGGTCCAGATCCGTCGAGGCGACGACGGCACCTTCGAGGTCCAACCAACGCCAGGCCAGGGTTCACACCAATTGCGTGGCCTCGCGGACGCCGACGGCCTCGCGGTCGTTCCAGACGGCGAGGGGATCCTGCCCGGAGCACGCGTCGATGTCCTCCTCCTGCGCGAGGCGGCGCTCGCGACCGAAAGAGACGCTCGATGGATTCCGTAGGTGCGCCGGTGACGTTCCGCCGGAGCGGAACCGGCACGCCCGAGGGGATGCCGACGAGTGGACCGCTCGTCGACAGCTACGGACGGGTCCACACCGATATCCGCTTTTCGATCACGGACCGGTGCAACCTCCGCTGCGTGTACTGCCTCCCTGACGAGAACGTCGTCTTTCTTCCACGCGAGGAGATCCTTTCCTTCGAAGAGATCGCCCGCGTCGCCCGCGTCGCCCGTTCGCTCGGAGTCGTCACGGCACGGGTCACCGGCGGCGAACCGCTCATCCGCAAAGGCGTCGTCGGGCTCGTACGTCAGCTTGCCGACGTCGGGTTCGACGACCTAGCGATGACGACGAACGGGACCGGACTGCAACAACTCGCCCAACCGCTCGCCGACGCCGGCCTGAAGCGGGTGAACGTCAGCTGCGATTCCCTCCGCGAGCGGCGTTACGCAGAAATCCGCCGCCGCGGCCACCTTGGCAACGTCTTCCAGGCGATGCTTGCCGCCGAATCGGCGGGCCTTTCCCCGCTGAAGATCAACGTCGTCTTGGTCGCTGGCGTCAATGATGACGAAATCCTCGATTTCGCTCGTCATGCACGAGAAACCGGCCGGACCGTCCGCTTCATCGAGTTCATGCCTCTCGATGCCACCGGACTGTGGAGCCGGGGCTCCGTCGTTTCGAGCGAGACGGTGCTTGAACGCATCAACGACGCCTTCCCCCTCGTTCCGCTCGACCCCGACCGCAGTGGTCACGAGCCAGCCGACAGTTTCCGCTTCGCTGACGGCGCGCCCGGTGGCATTGGCGTAATCGCGTCCGTGACGCGGGCGTTCTGCGGCGCCTGCAACCGCTTGCGGCTCACCGCTGACGGTGCCATCCGAAACTGCCTCTTCTCCGACGACGAGACTCCGGTCCGCGATGCGCTGCGGTCAGGAGCGAGCGACGAGCACGTGGCGATGGTTATTCGTCGCTGCATTTGGGGCAAGCATCCCGGTCACGGAATCAACGACCCCGGATTCTTGAAGCCCGTCCGGTCGATGTCGATGATCGGGGGCTAGGCAGAGCCCCGCGGTGGCCCTTAGCCTCGATCCACCGATGACGAGGTTGGATCACTACTGCTGATCCACCAAAAAGGCCTCCCCAGCTGGGAGAATAACGATTGCTGAGGTCGTTGTTCTCGCCACAAAGGGAGGCACTTTCTGTGTCGTC
>JBAVUF010000249.1:0-7313 GCA_049696635.1 Acidimicrobiales bacterium
CCTTGATCCCGCGATATGGATGACAAGGGCTTAGCCGCGGCGCTACCGTGCCCTTACTTCACCCACGACTAAGGGCAGAACGTGAACTTCCTCGCTCTCTTCGGCCTCACCGTGCTCGCCGGGGTAATCGGCGCGGGCTTCGCTGGCGTGACGATCACGGTGTTTTTGCACCGGGGCATCACCCACGGCTCGCACCGGATGAAGCGCCCCGTGTACGAGGCCGGTCGCTGGCTGACGTTCCTCGTCGTCTTCATGCGCCACTGGGAATGGCGACGCATCCACCGCAAGCACCATAAGTACACCGACATCTGGATCGACGAGATTCGCCACGACCCCCACTCCCCCGTCGTGATTTCCGAACGAGAGGGAATCGACGGCTATCGGCGCGTGTCGTGGCACATGGGAGAGATCTTCCACGCCGAGGCAAAACTCCCCGACATCAAGGACGACACCTACGACGACCCAAGGCTCGATCGACCCTTCGACAGCCTCGATGAGCGCGTTTTCAAGCGCCCGGTCTACGGTGCGGTCATCGCGGGCACCACCTACGCGCTCCTCTTCGCGCTCGCGGCGCCTCCCATTCTCGGCGTGGCACGTTCGGTCGGCTGGGAGTTCGCAGCGGCGATCGCCGGCGCGCTCGCGCTCGGCGTCCATATCGCAACGGTGCTGCGGTTCGGTGGTGCCATCAACTCCGATTGTCATCGTGCCAAGGTGTGGCTCGACGGTGCCGGGTATGCGAAGAACGTGAAATTCCTCTCCGTCGTCATCTTCGGCGAAGGCGAACATTTGACGCACCACCTCTACCCACAAATCGCGCGCATCAGCAATCGCTGGGACCTCGGATGGCGGATCATCGCCGTTCTTCGCTTCTTCGGATTGACCGAGGTGCCGTGCGAACGAAAAGCCGTGCTCGGGGGTCGGCGCCTCGTCTTGAAAGAGGCGGTCGCTTCCAGAACCTAGGCGAGCGTGCATCCGAACGTCACCCGCGTAGCAGCCGAACTCGAGCGCGCAGGGCTGCACGCCGACGTCCGAGAGCTCGCCGCTTCGACTCGAACGGCAAGGGACGCCGCGGCCGCACTCGGCTGTGCGATCGGCGCGATCGCCAACAGCCTTCTGTTCGATTCCGACGGAAAACCCGTCCTCGTTCTGTCGAGCGGCGCCCACCGCGTCGACACCGGTCTCGTCGCAGCCACCATCGGCGCGACCGAGGTCCGGCCAGCGACGGCAGACGAAGTTCGATCCGCGACGGGCCAGTCGATCGGCGGGGTCGCGCCAGTCGGCCACCCGTCCCCGCTGCCGACGTACATCGATACGTCTTTGCGCGATTACGAAACGATCTGGGCGGCGGCGGGGACTTCGCATGCCGTCTTCGCCACGACGTTTGCGGATCTTCGTCGCTTGACCGGCGCGACCGAGATCGCTGTCGCTCCCGACGCCGCAGGTCGCGGTTGACCCGCGTCTCGCGTCAGCCGGTGTAGAGAGCTCCTGCCACTACGACCGCGATCCACAAAGACGATTCCGCACGGTCGCGGGCGCTCGTGTCAACGCGCGGTGCGATCGAACTCGCGCGCCCAGGCTCGTACCGCGTTGACATCGGCCGCGATCTGCGCTCGCAGCTCCTCTTCGGACCCAAAGCGCGCCTGGTCGCGGATCAATTCCTCAATTTCCACCTGAAGGCGCTCCCCATAGAGGTCGCCATCGAAGTCGATCAGGTGCGTCTCGACGATGACTGCCGCGTCGTCCCCGTAGTAGTGCGGCCGTGTCCCGATCGAGATAGCCGAGAGATACCGCGTTCCGTCCGCGCGCGTCGTGTATCCCGCATAGACGCCGTTTTGAGGGACGCCTGCGTCGTCCGCTTCGAGGTTTGCCGTCGGGAAGCCGAGGGCCCGACCGCGGTGGTCCCCTTCGACGACGATTCCATCGACGAGATGCACTCGCGAGAACCTAATGGGGCCGAACGCCTTCGCCGCTACGACCCGACCAGCGGCGCCGGACGCCGCAGACGACTCGCGGAGCGCAGAAATCCGCGTCCACGCTCTGCCGAGTAGCGCTTCGAGGCGCGTAGCGGCTTCGGCGTGACCATCCGGTACGTGAGGAAGAGCAACGAGTCGGTGGCGGCGGCTAACAACGCGACGAGGACGGCGCCCGCGAACGCTTCGACGGCGTCGTTCACGCTCAAGCCCGCGAAGATGAACTCGCCGAGGTCGTTGAACGTCACGTACGCCGCCAGGGTCGCCGTCGCGACCACCTCGACAGCCGCGGTCCGAACGCCAGCCACCGCGAGCGGCAGAGCGAGCGGGAGTTCGACCTTGAAGAACCGTTGCCAGCCGGTCATCCCCGACCCACGAGCCGCCTCGCGGACCTCGGGGTCCACCTCGCGCATGCCCACGTAACTGTTCGTCACGATCGGCGGAACGGCGAGCGCGAACAAAGTGATGAATGCGGTCGGGAAACCCCCATCGTTCAAGCCGATCGCGGGGACCGTCGCGAGCAGCGTCAGCAGCGTGATCGACGGCACGGCGCGTGCCGCGTTCGCCGCGTTGACGGCGAGCAATCCTCCTCGGGACACGAAACCGAGCACGAATCCGATACCGACACCGATGACCGTCGCGGCGCCGACAACGGCGAAGGAAAGCTCCGCCTGCAACTCGAGCCGGTCGAGGGCGCCGTTCGATCCAGTCCAGTTCGCGCGAGAAGTGAGGAACGACCAGACCTCGGCGAGGAAATGCATCTCACCCCCCGCCCGCCGGTTGGTTCCAACGGACAACCACGCGCTGCACCCCGACGAAGAAAAAGTCCGCCAGGCCGGCGAGCACGATCGAGAGTACGAGCGCCACGATGATCGGCGTCTGAAAACCGTTCTCTTGGAAGCCTTGGATGATGAATTGACCGAGCCCACCGAGCCCGATGAACGCCGTGACGTTCACAAGGCCAACGACGGTCACCGTCGCGACACGCAATCCCGCGATGATCGAGGGAAACGCGAGCGGAAGGTCGACCTTGAAGAATTCCTCGACGGGTGAATACCCCATCGCTCGCGCCGCTTCTCGTACGTCGATCGGCACTTCGTCGAGTCCGGTGACGATGTTGCGGATCAAGACGAGCTGCGTATAACTGACGAGCGCTACTTCGGCGGTGGTCACCGTGAAGTACCCGGTCACCGGCTGGAGGATCGCGAAGAGCGCGATCGACGGGATGGTGTACAAGAGCCCGGTGAACCCGATCACCGCGCCACGCACCCTTCTGAAGCGCCAAACAAGAAGCGAGACCGGTAGGGCGATCCCAAGCCCGACACCGACCGCGATCGCGGACAGCTGTGCATGCTGGCCGAGTGCCGACCAGATGGCGCCGGAGTTCTGCGAGATCCACGACCACTGAATCACGGAGGCGATCACCCGTCGCCACCTCCCAGCCGGCGCGCGCACCGGACCAGATACGGATTTCGGCCGAACCGACGACGGCCGACCCCATTAGGGTCATCGACGCCATGATCGATCTGCGTTCGGTCACGAAGCGCTATCCAGACGGAACCGTCGCCGTTCACGACCTTTCGATCTCGATTGATGACGGAGCGCTCTGCGTGCTGATCGGCCCTTCCGGATGCGGTAAGACGACGACGCTCAAGATGGTGAACCGCCTCATCGAACCGTCGTCCGGTGAGATCTTCATCAACGGCGAAGATGTGCTGCGACTCGACCCCGTCGCGCTGCGGCGCCGTATCGGCTACGTCATGCAACAAGGAGGGCTGTTCCCCCATCGTCGTGTTGCCGACAACGTGGCGGTCGTCCCCCGCCTTCTCGGTTGGGACCGGGACCGTGTTCGCGACCGCGTGCAGGAGCTCTTGAACTTGGTCGGTCTCGACCCTGATCGATTCGCGCGCCGCTTCCCATACGAACTTTCCGGCGGCGAACGTCAACGCGTCGGGGTGGCGAGAGCGCTCGCTGGTGACCCCCCGGTGTTGCTGATGGACGAGCCCTTCGGCGCCGTCGACCCCGTCACACGCGCGAACTTGCAACAGGACTTCTGGAACCTGCAGGTGCGGCTCAAGAAGACGGTGATTTTCGTCACCCATGACCTCAGTGAGGCGACAAGTCTTGCGACGACGATGGCGGTCATGCGCCTCGGCGGCTACCTCGAACAGTACGGGCCCCCGGCGGAGATCTTGGCCGCGCCCGCCACGCCGTTCGTCTCTGAGTTTGTCGGCAAGGACCGCTCGTATCAGGAGCTCGGCGTGACGATGATCCAACGCGACGATCTCACCCTCGTGCCGATCCTTGCGCCAACGGCGACGGTGCACGAAGCCACCGAACTCCTCGAAGCCTCGGACCGCGAGGTCGCGATCGTGCTCGATGGTGATGATCGGCCGGTCGGGTGGCTCGCTCGCGGCGACGCCGGGCGAGCGAATCCCGCCTCGGCGATCACCGATCTCCTGCGACCGATCGACGGTGCCGTGAGCATCGACTCCTCGCTTCGGGGTGCACTCGGCTTGATCCTCTCGAGCGACGCCGGATTCGCCCCGGTCGTGAACGGCGGTCGTTATGCCGGCATCCTCACTCTCGAAGGTGTTCACGAAGCGCTGCGGCGAGCTGACCATACCGAGGCGACGATTGCGCGCGGGAAAGCAGAACGAGACGCCCAATCGCAGTCCTGAACGCGAATCGGCGTCCCGCTCAGCCGGGAATCCCTCGGGCTTAGGTCAGCCCCTCCGACTTCGCCCACGCCGCCGCCGCCGTCGTAGCACTCTCGTGGTGCACGTTGACGTCGATGTTCAGCTGCGAGAGCTGCGAAGTCGTGAGTTTCGCGGACAGCGCGTTGATTGCGTTCGCGACGCCGGAAACGTCGAAGGATTTGCGGATCACCGGGATCACGTAATCCGCCGCCTGCAGATGCTTGTTGTCGGTTAACTGAACGAAGTGGTTTTCCACGATGTTTCCATCGCTCGAGAAGAATTCGACGACCTGTGCGCGACCATCCTTCAGCGCCGCGACGCTAATGGGGCCGGATTCGTCGGTCGAAACGAACGACTTGAAGTGCAGCCCATAGACCTTTTCGAGTCCCGGCTCGCACAGCGCATACGTAGGACACTCCGAAGGACCACCGAGCACGAGCTTGGACGCGTACGGCTTCAAGCTCGACAGGGTGGTCAGGTGGTATTTGTTAGCCGTAGCCTTCGTGACCGCGAACACGTTCGTGTCGAGGGCGTTCGAAGCGTTGAGGACCGTCGCACCCTTCGGACCGAGCAGTCGCTTCAAAGCCGGAACCGCCGTCGAAATCTGATTCGCCGTGGAACCCGCCTTCGTATTCAAATAAAGCAGCAAGCTGCCCGCGTAGTCGGGTTCGATGTCAAGTGCGCCGTGCTCGAGCGCCGGCACAACCTCGGTACGCGTCCCGAGGTTGTTTTTGATCTGCACCGAATAGCCGGCGTGCTTCAGCACGTCGCCGTACAGGTCCGCAACGATGTTCGCTTCGGTGAAGTTCACCGAACCGATGACGATCGTCGGAAGCTTCGAGCGCTGCGTGTGAGCCTTCGTCGATCCGCCAGCAACAGCCGCGAGCCCGACAGAGCCCGCAGCAACAGCGAAGAGGATCACGAGTACCGATCTTGGAACCTTCATTGCCCCTCCCTCGGCCAATGGTCCTTGCAACCATTCCAACGAAGAACGCGGGTCGTTGATTGCCCTCGCAGCAAAAAATTGCGCCGCGCTGTCGCACTCGACGTTTGGGTCGAACGGGCCCCCAGCCACCCCGCCGCGATGGTCCCGGGTCGGGACCAGGTCCTGCGACCATACCGACTCGATGCCCCACCCTGTCGCGCGCTCACGAGGGATCGGGGCGATCTTCTCGCGGCAGCCTTGAAGACGGGGGTTCGGTCGACAGCGTTCCCGAGCGCGGCGAAAATCGACTCCTCCCCCAAGGAGGTGTGATGGCCGAGGTGTTCGACCTCATCGTCATCGGTGGCGGCCCTGCTGGCGAACACGCCGTCGGCCGGGCGACGGATGCTGGCCTTTCGACGCTGCTCGTCGAGTCGGAGCTCGTCGGCGGCGAATGCTCATACTGGGCGTGCATGCCGAGCAAGACCCTCTTGCGCCCCACTCAGGTCCTCCACATCGCGGCGAAGGTTCCCGGGGCTCGCGAAGCGATTACGAGGCCAGTTGATGTGAAAGAGGCGCTAGCGCGCAGAAATTGGATGGTCTCGGATTGGGACGATGCCGGCCAGGTCCGCTGGGTCGAGAGCACGGGTGCAAAGTTCGTGCGCGGAAAGGGAAGATTCGTCGCACCACGGATAGTCGAAGTCACGGCGAGCGACGGCTCGACGACCCAATACGAAGCTTGCCGCGCCGTCATCATCGCCGTTGGGTCCGATCCGATCTATCCGCCTATCCCGGGTCTTTCCGAGACACGCGCCTGGACGAACCGTGAAGGGACGGCGGCACAATTCGCGCCCGAAAGCCTCGTCGTTTTGGGAGGCGGCCCCGTCGGCGTCGAACTCGCCCAAGCGTGGAAGCGGCTCGGCACAAAGGACGTGGCGATCGTCGAGGCAGCCGCACGGCTCGTGCCGAACGCTGAGCCGTTCGCGAGCGAGATGCTCGCCGACGCCTTTGCGGACGAAAAGGTCGACGTCCGGCTCGGACGGCGCGCGACCGGCATCGAACGACCCGGCGCCGACGGCGCCGTGATCGTGACGCTCGACGACGGTACGACGATCGAAGCCAAGGAGCTTTTGATCGCGGTCGGCCGGAGGCCGCGCACCGCTGGGCTCAATCTCGAAACGTTCGGCATGCAGCCAGGTGAAGCGCTCGCGGTTGACGCGCACCTGCGGGTGTCTGACGTGCCGGGCGACTGGCTCTACGCGATCGGCGACGCGAACGGTATCGCGGCGTTGACGCACATGGGCAAGTACCAGGCGCGCATCGCCGTCCGGTCCATTCTCGGCGAAGACGTCGGCGACGTCGCCGACCATGGCGCCATCCCGGCGGTCGTCTTCACCGATCCGCAGATTGCGAGTGTCGGACCGACCGAGGCCGAGGCGCGGGCAACGGGCCGAGCGATTCGAACCTCCCGCATCGATATCGCCGACGTGTCGGCGGCGTCGATCGTCGAAGACGGGATCTCCGGGGCGGCGCAGCTCGTTGTCGACGAAAAGGACGAGCGAATCGTCGGCGCAACCTTCGTCGGCCCCGAGGTGGCCGACTGGCTATACGCCGCCACCGTCGCCGTCGTCGGTCGCGTCCCGCTGCAGGCGATGCGCCACGCCGTCGCGGCCTTCCCGACGATGTCCGAGGTCTGGCTCGAGCTCGTCGAGTCCCTGTTCG
>JBAVUF010000250.1:0-1587 GCA_049696635.1 Acidimicrobiales bacterium
GCGTCTTCCTCCTTCCTATCGGCCTCTCCTGGCAGATACTCCAGGATACCGGAGCTCCCCTCTTGGCCTATCTAAGGAGTGATCCTTTAAGTGCCCACTACGTTTTTGGTGGGCACCTGATGAGTGGAGTGGACCCCAAAATTGAGAGAGGCGAATAAGGCACATTTCTCGGCGAATGGAGAATTGTGTCATGGGTTTGAATCGACGGAAGTTCACGCGTGAGTTTAAGGAAGCCGCGGTTCGGCGGCTGGAGTTGGGGGCATCGGTGGGCGAAGTGGCCCGTGCCTGCGAAGTCAACGCGAATGTCCTGCATCGCTGGCGGCGCGAGCTGCGCCAGTTCGGCGCCAAGGCGTTTACCGGACCGGGCCGGAATGGCGGCGATGAAAATCGCATCGCTGCGCTGGAACGAAAGGTGGGCCAGCAGGTGGTGGAGATCGATTTTTTGCGGGGATGCTTGCAGCATGTCGAGGAGCAGCGGAGGCTGCAGGCATTGACTACCCGCGGCTCGTCTACCCATACGTCGAAAAGCAAATGAGCCTGGCCATCCCCATTCCGCTCAGCGAGCTCTGCCGGCTGACCGAGGTCAGCCGTGCGGGCTTCTATCGCTGGAAGGTCGAAGATCCACCGGCAGACCCGGATATGGAGCTACGCGACGCGATCCAGCGCATCGCCCTGGAGTTCAGCTATTACGGCAGCCGCCGCATCACGCGGGAGCTGGACGAGCGCGGCTGGCGCGTGAACCGCAAGAAGGTGCAGCGGCTGATGGGCGAGGACAACCTGCTGTGCCTGCGCAAGCGCCGGTTCGTCGTGACCACCGACTGCAATCATGCTCTGCCGGTGTATCCGAACCTGGCGCGGGATATGGTGCTGACAGGCATCAATCAGCTATGGCGGGCCGACATCACCTAGGTCCGGCTGGAAACGGAGTTCGTCTATCTGGCGGTGGTCCTGGATGCGTTCTCGCGCAAAGTCATCGGCTGGGCGCTGGACCGGGACTTAGCTGAGGCGCGCGCCCAGATCGCCGCGTTCCTGGAAAAGGTCTACAACCAAAAACGCCTGCACTCGGCGCTGGGCTATCTGGCTCCGGCCAAGTTCGAGGCGCAACTGGCAGCGAGAAATATGGAGGCGGCTGCGCCGCAGCTTATCCCATGAGTTTTCCAAGGCATCGGCAATCTATCCATCCGATGGGTAAAGAACAAACCGGGAGCGGGCTGGGCGCCCACCCCCGGTTCTCATCGCCACGGATGAGTCGCAACCGGCTATTCCTCGGCGGGTCGGTCTCCACCGCAGCCCGCTTCCGCTTCACCGGTTGCGCTCAGAATGCTGTACAGTGGTCCTGCCGGTCGAGAATTTTGCAGCGAACGGCGAACAGTGGCTTATTCGGTTGTCTCAGCCGAGGGGTCCACCCCATTTTTTACGAGCCGCAAAGCAGATTAGGCCAAGTCTCCATTTTCGCGACTCATTCCACCACATTTGCGCGCGCCTTTCTGCGGAAACTTGTTCCTTCCCGATCGCTGAGCAGAAGAAATGCGAGCGCTGGCCCATCCGGGGAAGGAAATCGCGCTTGACATGCGCTTGACGCTGCCA
>JBAVUF010000251.1:0-8607 GCA_049696635.1 Acidimicrobiales bacterium
CCTCTACCTCGTCGCCGTGCGGTACCCCGAGGAGCTCACCGGCACGTGGGAATGATCTCTGTGACCGCATCTGCCCCGGTGCCGGCGCGAACGGTGCTCCGCGCGGCGACGGTGCAGGTCGGAAGGACCGTCTCGCGCGAGGCGCTCGGTCGTCCGCCGTCTCCGGATCCCGGGATTCGGTCCGCCTGCCCAGCTCGTATACTCTTGGGACCTGCTCACGGCGCATTTCGGTCGTTCGCCGCGTCCTGAGCTCGCAGACGAGGCGGAGCCTCGAGACAAAGGATCAGGGTGCGCACCTTTACTCCAAAGAAGGCCGACATCGTTCGCGAGTGGCACACCGTCGATGCGGACGGCGCCGTCCTTGGGCGTCTCGCGACCGAGGTCGCAATCCTGTTGCGTGGCAAGCATAAGGCGATCTTCGCCCCGAACGTCGACACGGGAGACCACGTCATCGTGGTCAACGCCGCGAAGGTCGTGCTGAGCGCGAACAAGGCCGAGAGCAAGCTCGCCTACCACCACAGCGGTTATCCCGGCGGGTTGCGCGCCCAGACCTACGCCTCGATGCTCGAAAAGCAGCCCGAAGAGGTCGTCCGACGCGCCGTGCGGGGCATGCTCCCGAAAGGCACCCTCGGTCGTCAGATGCTGAACAAGTTGAAGGTCTACGCCGGTCCCGATCACCCGCACGACGCCCAGATGCCGAAGCCGCGTCCGCTCTCGAGCACGCGCTCTGCCCGCTGAAGAGGAAGAGCCCAATGCCACGACCCCTTACGCAAACGACAGGACGGCGCAAGGCTGCCGTCGCGCGAGTCCGCCTCGTCGCCGGTGACGGCAAGGTGACCGTCAACCGTCGTCCGATCGACGAGTACTTCTCTTCGGTGTCGTCGCGAGTGCACGCCACCGAGCCGCTTCGGGTCGCCGGCCGGTCGGACCGCTATGACGTCGTCGCGACGATCGACGGAGGCGGGGTCACCGGCCAGGCGGGCGCGCTCCGACTCGGGATCGCCCGCGGGCTTGTCGACCTCGATCCGGAACTGCGCACGACCCTGAAGCGGGCCGGGCTGCTGACGCGCGACGCGCGCGAGAAGGAAAGCAAGAAGTACGGCCTGAAGAAGGCCCGCAAGGCACCCCAGTACTCGAAGCGCTGATCGCGCTGTACTTCCGATGTCGTTGCGTTTCGGAACCGACGGCATCCGGGGCGTCGCCAATCGTGAGCTGACCCCGGAGGTCGCCCTCGCGCTCGGCCACGCAAGCGCCCGCCACCTTCAGGGCTCGGCGTTCTTCGTCGGCTCAGATACGCGGCGCTCGAGCCCGATGTTGAAAGCAGCGCTCATCGCGGGGCTCGCGTCCGAAGGGCGTCACGTCTTCGACCTCGGTGTCGTGCCGACGCCTGGGCTCGCCTGGGTCGTCGCCTCTCGGGGAATCCCGGGAGCGATGGTCTCGGCGTCGCACAATCCTTTCCCGGACAACGGCATCAAGCTCATTTCAGAAAAGGGCACGAAGCTCTCCGACGCGCTCGAGAGCGAAATCGAGTCCGACCTCGCCCGCACCCTCGTTGCCGCCCCCATCGAGGGACAGGAGCACTTGGTCGGTGAAGCGCTCGGCGAGATCGAGGACGCTCGGAAGCTGGTTGGCGAATACGTCGATCACCTCGCGCGGTCCGTCGACATGCCATCCGATCTCTCGGTCAAGATCGTTTGCGATTGTGGGAACGGTGCCGCGTACAAGGTCGCTCCAGCGGTCTTCGAACGCCTCGGGGTCGACGCGGCCGTGATCAACGACAATCCTGACGGGACGAACATCAACGCGAAATGCGGCGCGACGGCGCCGATGATGCTCGGGCAGGTCGTGGTCGAGCGCGGTGCGGACCTCGGGCTGAGCTTCGACGGCGATGCCGATCGGATGATCGCTGTCGATGGACGGGGATGTGTCGTCGACGGCGACGTGCTGATGGCCCTGTTCGCCCTCGATCTGAAGGATCGTGGCGAGCTTGCAAATAACGCTGTTGTCGCGACGGTGATGAGCAATCTCGGATTGCGAAGGACGCTCACCCGCGGCGGGATTGAGCTCATCGAAACGCCGGTTGGCGACCGCTACGTCGCGGACGCGATCGACGAACTCGGTCTCGTCCTCGGCGGTGAGCAGTCCGGCCACATCGTCTTCCGCAAGTACGCGACGACGGGCGACGGAGTCCTGACGGGGATCAAGCTCCTCGAGCTTGTCGCACGCTCGGGCCGCAGCCTCGCCGAGCTCGCGGACGACGCGCTGACCCGGGTCCCACAAGAGCTGCGCAACGTGAAGGTCATGTCTCCTGACCGTCTCGAGACGGCGTCGGGCGTTTGGAAGGCGGTCGCCGAGGTCGAAGCGCGCCTCGGTGATTCCGGACGGGTCGTCATCCGTCCGAGCGGAACAGAGTCGGCGGTGCGCGTCATGGTCGAGGCTGACGATGTGGAAATGGTCGATCGGGCGCTCTCAGCGATCGTCGAGGCTGTCGAGCTGGAACTCGGCTGAATCGGCGTGCTGTCGCGCGGTCTTCGACGCCGGCGCAACGACGATGGCGCGTTTCAGTGAGCGGTCTTTATCCCCGCGGCTTCATGGTCCGGCCGCCCGCCACGTGACGTCGAAGGAGTCTCCCGACCCTTAGTCGGTAGCGGTGTCGACGTCGTCAAGCGTTGACGTTGTCGACGGAGGCGCTTGTCGATCAAGTGGAGCTGTTCGTTCGATGGCGCGTCATCAGCTCGCCTCCCAACTATCCGTGAACGAGCCACCCGCGGTTCCGAGGCTGTCTGGTAAGGCGAGGACATCACTGCCGTCCACCATCTCGATCGCGGTGTTCGATCGTGAGCTGATCGTTCCTGATGTGTTGCCGACAGTCGCCGACGCGCTTGAAAAAGTCACCGAATCGAAGTCCGCGAGCGACGTGAGTGAACACGTCGCAGTGCACACCTCGGGGCTCTCGACGATCCACTCCGCCGACGATTGGGAAGCGGCAAATGCGATGTGAGTGCTAAACGACCAAGCAGTCCCGTCCGAGCGCCGATCGCTGAGCGAGAGTGTCCAGGTGCCCGCCGAGAAGCTCACTGTTGCCACCATGACGTCGCCGGGCGACACGGGATATGTGGAGGGGGAGAGTTCCACCTCGTCGCCGCCGTTCACACTGGAATCGCCGTACATTTCGAACCAGGCGTCGTATGACGGTGCTCCGTCGATGCAGTCGGCCTCGGTTCCGTCCTGTTCGACGGTCGAGCTTGTATTTCCGTCGATACCGACCCACGTGGCGGAGTAGTTCGACGCGCTGGTCGGGCAGGTGAGCGACGACACGGTCCAGGTTCCACTCACCGCGTCGAAGGTTGCACCCGTGTCGACGTAGCCTGACCAGTTCGAGGATTGAGCAGCCGAGGCCACAACCCACAAAGTCGCGGGACTGGTCGTTACCGACCTGTTGGAGTTCGTGAAGGTGGCCTCGACCTCATAGCCGTTCTCGAACGTCGAGGCGGTGAACGAGTACGTAGTCGCGGTGGCCGCTGAAATCGCGGTAAAAGCCAAGCCGCCGTCCGACGACTCATACCACTGAACCGTCGGCGAAGGATTACCCGAAGCCGCCGCGCTAAACGAAACGGTCGATCCGGTCGCGACGATTTGACTCTGGGGCTGCGAGGTGACGAAAGGATCGACGGTCAGCGTTAGCGTCGCAGTGTTGGTCGTTGCCGAGCCGACCGAATTGGAAAAGACGGCGTCGATTTCCTCTCCATTTTCGGAACCAGAAGCGACGAACGAATAGGACGGCGAGGTGGCATCGGCGACGTTGCTCCAGACGGCGCCGTCATCATTCGAGACCCGCCACTGGACAGAAGGTGCGGGCGTGCCAGAAGCTCCAGCTTCGAAGGTCACCGTCGTCCCAGCTGAGACCGTCTGATTAGAGGGCTCAAGGGTGACAACCGGCGCGCTCGACGCTGAAGAAGTAGGCGAGCTCGACACTGGACCAGTGGGCGGGCTTGAATTCGGGGTCACCAGGTTTGATGGAGTGGGCTCTCCCTTTTCGACCACGGACGTCGATCGGCGGATCGTGACGGGACCAGCGATGGCAGTCAGCATGAAACGGTACGGACGATTTGTCGTAGATCGATTTGCGGGAATGTCTACGAGGACGCGTCGCGACCCCGTCGAGCACGGAACGCGCCGTGAAAGGTGCGCAGACGCCGAGGCGAAACGGCAGGTTTGCGCACCGCTCACGACCGCACGGAGGTCCACCTTTCCGCCTGTCGCAGGCAGCCGAGTAGGGGTCGCCGAGAACCGCGAAATGCGCAGAGGAGCGAGACGCGGCGAATGATTTCGAAATCCCACAACTCTGCTCGTGTTGATTAGCCCAAACGGCGGGTGCGTCGTTGATTCAGCCCCGCGAGTTGGCAATCCAATGACAGCGGCCGCGGATATCGCTGCGACGGTCGCTGTCACACCGGCGCGCAGGACCACACGAGTTCCCAAGCTCACTCGGCGAACAATATGTGACGAAACTCAGTTTCAACCTGGCTAGACCTTGAGGTTCGATGTTCCGTTCGCGCTCGGCACGGTTGATCGACCGCCGACGGTGATTGACTTAGCGCGTTTTGACCAGTCGACGCACGACCCGGGGTGGTTTGCCCTCAACCTCATCGCTGAGACCGTCCCAGCTGCCTCAGCCCAACCTGGCGAAGCCATTGAGTTCGATGAGCGGCCCTTCTAGGAGCCGGTCGGGGATGATCGCAGATTCCCGTGTCTGTTCTTCACGGGGAAGAGCGTCCCCCCGTAGCCTGGAGCGATATGTGCGGAATCATCGGCGTTTCCGGTTCCCAGCAGCCGCTCGCGTTGCTGCTAAGGGGCCTCGAAGCGCTCGAGTATCGAGGGTATGACTCAGCCGGGGTTGCCCTCGTGGACGCGCTCGCTGGCGAGCTGTACGTCGAGAGATCTGCCGAACAGACGAGATCCGTCGAAAAGCTCCTCGCGAAGGTGGCGAGCGCGCCCGCGACATCATCGGCTGGGATCGGCCACACGAGGTGGGCGACGCACGGCGCGCCGATCGAAAAGAATGCGCACCCACAAGTCGACTGCACCGCATCAATCGCCGTCGTCCACAACGGCATCATCGAAAATCACCGCGAGCTCTCGTCCGGGTTGATTGAGAGCGGTCACCATTTTCAGTCCGAGACCGACACCGAGGTGATCGCTCACCTGATCGAGGACGAACTCAAACAGGGTTCGCGCCTTCGTGACGCCGTTCGCAAGACGCTTGGCGTGCTGCGCGGTGATTTCGCGATTGCTGTTGTTGCGCTTGGCGAGCCGAACACGATTGTCGCCGCTCGGCGGACGTCTCCCCTAATCGTCGGTGTCTCCGACGATCTGGGGCTCGTCGCATCTGATATTTCCGCCCTCCTCGAGACCACCCGCCGGCTTTTTGTGCTCGGAGATGACCAAATTGCCGAGATCCGCCCTGGCCGGGTTGAAGCCTTCGATCTCGACGGAGGCGAGATCGAGCTGCGTCCACTCGAGGTCAAATGGTCCGTCGAGGACGCACGTCGCGACGGATACCCGGATTTCATGTCGAAGGAGATTCACGAGCAGCCCGCTGCTGTGGAACAGACGCTGCTTGGGCGGGCGTCAGCCGATGGTTCGACCGAAATCGAGGAGCTTTCGATTTCAGCTTCGCAGCTCGCGGAATATTCACGTGTTCTCCTGCTTGGATGCGGATCGAGTTATCACGCGGCTCTCGCGGGACGGCAATCGATCGAGGCGCTCGCCAATGTCCACGCCGATGCTGACATCTCAAGTGAGTTCCGGTATCGGAGATCAAGCGTCGGATCAGAGACGCTCGTGATCGCGATCAGTCAATCTGGCGAGACGGTCGACTCATTGCACGCGATTCGTGAGGCGCGCGCTCGAGGTGCGGCGGTGATCACCGTGTCAAACGTCGTGGATTCGGTGATGGCTCGAGAGTCCGACGGTGTCTGTTACACCCACGCCGGCCCCGAGATTGGTGTTGCCTCGACGAAAAGCCACGTCGCACAGCTGGCACTGCTGCAGGTCTTGGCTTTGCACCTCGCCCGATCTCGTGGGGTCATCGAGGAGGACGCTGCCAGAGCGTTCGCCTCGAGTCTGAACGACCTGCCCGCCCTCGTCGGACGGGCGGTCGATCGGTTCGAGGAGTATCGAAAGGTCGCGAGGGAGTTCGCGTCGGTTGATGACGTGTACTTCCTCGGGCGGCGGTCCGGTTTGCCGATCGCGATGGAGGGCGCGCTGAAGTTGAAGGAGCTCGCCTACGTGCGCGCCGAGGCGTACCCCGCCGGGGAGATGAAGCACGGGCCGATCTCTCTGATCGAACCGGGTGTCGTCGTGGTGGTCGCCGCAACCCGGAATCCGCTGTGGGAAAAGGTGATGGCCAACGTCGAGGAGATGCGTGCTCGCGGTGCAACGATCGTCGCGATCTGCGATGACGGTGACTACGAGACGAGTGGTCTAGTCGACGCCGCACTCTCCATTCCCCCGACGCCGGAGCTGCTGTCGCCGATCGTCGCCGCGGTCGCGACACAGTCGTTCGCGTACGAAGTCGCGCGCGCGCGGGGAAGGAACGTCGATCGCCCGCGTAACCTCGCAAAGGTCGTCACCGTCGAGTGAGGTCCGCGACGAACCGGAACGCGCATCGGTGACGGTGATCGGCATCGGCATCGACGCGGTCGACGTTGAGCGCTTTCGCAGGGTTCTCGAACGGCGACCTCGACTCGCCGAGCGAGTGTTCACCGACCGCGAGCGAGCGGACATGGCGAATCGCCATGACCCCGTGCCGGGTTTCGCGGCGCGGTTCGCCGCAAAAGAAGCGACGATGAAAGCGCTCGGAATCGGAATCGGGTCGATCCGTTTTTCCGAGGTCGGTGTCGTGCGAGCGCCGTCGGGTGCCCCGTCGCTCGAGCTCTCAGGAAATGCAGCGAAGCGAGCGTCCGAGCTCGGGATCGTTGAGCTCAAGGTCTCTCTCACCCACACCGACACCCACGCCGGCGCGGTCGTCGTCGCCGAATGAGAATCTCGTGGGAGGGGTGCTGACGTGAAACCGGTGCTCACCGCCGGGGAGATGGCCGAGGTCGACCGGAAAGCGCAGGCAACGGTCGGAATCGAGACGCTGATCGGCAGGGCCGGATTCCAAGTTGCCCGGTATTCGATCGCGGCAATGGGCGGCACCTACGGTCGCCTGGTCGTGGTCGTCGCCGGAAAGGGCCACAACGGCGATGACGGGCGGACCGCCGCGCGCCATCTCGCACGACGGGGCGCCCGCGTGACGATCATTCCCACCGAAGAGGCACCCCGGCGCCTGCCCGAATGCGACCTCGTGATCGACGCCGCATTCGGGACGGGATTCCGTGGCGATTACCGCGCGCCGGAGCCGCACCCCGAATCGATTCTTGTCGCCGTCGACATCCCTTCCGGTGTCGCGGCTGACACCGGTGTAGCGGACCAAGGTGCGGTCGAAGCGGATCTCACGGTGACCTTTGGCGCTCTGAAACCAGGGCTTTTGCTCGGAGAGGGGGCCCGGCGCAGTGGGGTCGTCGTCACCGAGGCGATCGGGCTCGACACGAGCTCGGCGCGGAGCCATCTCGTCGAAACCGCCGACCTCGGGTCGCTTCCGGTACGCGATCGGGAAACGAACAAATGGAAAACCGCGCTCGGCATCGTCGCGGGATCTCCAGGCATGTACGGTTCGGCGGCATTCGCTGCATCCGCCGCCGTACGCGCCGGCGCGGGGATGGTGCGACTCGGATCTCCGGGCGTGCCGCCTGGCACGATCCCGGTCCTCGAAGCTGTCGCGTTCGAGCTCCCCGATGACGATTGGGCGCAAGCCGCCCTCGACGGGTGCGCACGGTGCAAATCGGTCGTCATCGGCCCCGGGCTCGGCCGCCGCGAGTCGACGGGTCGATCGGTGGTCGAGTTCGTGGATCGCATCGACGTGCCGATGGTGATCGACGCCGATGGTCTCATCGCCTTTGGCATTGCTTCGGATGCGGCGAAGATCCTCGGTCGGCGCCACGCGCCGACGGTTCTCACCCCACACGACGGTGAATTTGCCCGCCTCGCAGGTGAACCTCCCGGCAGCGACCGCGTCAGCGCGACTAGGGACCTCGCCCGGCGACTCGGCGTGATCGTTCTCCTGAAAGGCTCGACGACGATCGTCGCCACACCCTCGGGGGAGGCGCTGTTCGTGACGTCGGGGTCACCGAGGCTCGCGACCGCCGGCACGGGCGATGTCCTCTCCGGGGTCATCGGCGCGTTCATCGCCCGAGGAATGGATCCGTTCCACGCCGCCGCGCTTGGTGCGCACGTGCACGGCCTGGCAGCATCGATCGGATTCGCGGAAGGGCTCGAGGCTTCGGACCTGCCCCTGCTCATTGCTTCGACGCTGTCGAGCTGCGCAGAATCGACCGAGTCCGAGTGACCGCCACGTACCGCGAGGCGTGGGCTGAGATCGATCTCGGCGCCGTGCGGCACAACGCGGAGCTGCTTTCTCGAATCGTCGCACCGGCAAGGCTCTGCACGGTCGTGAAGGCGGACGGCTACGGCCACGGGGCGATCGAGGTCGCACGCGCCGCC
>JBAVUF010000252.1:0-4230 GCA_049696635.1 Acidimicrobiales bacterium
CGGCGGCGTCGCGCAATTCCTCGGAGGCGAGCGCCGCTTCGACGAGGCGGCGCACAGTGTCATGCGCGTCGGTGCAACCGGCCCGCGCGACCTCCGAAACGACAAGATCTGCGAGTCCGTGTCCGTCACGTAATCCGACGCGCTGCAAGACACCGTGCACGGCCCTTCCGATCGCGGTCGCGCCGCGTGGGTGCTTCCATCGCTCGGTGTCCGAAGGAGCGTCCCCGTCGTCAACCGCCGGCGCTCCAACTCGCGGAGTGTGACCGGTCCCCGCCTCGAGGGTGCGCGCACCGACGCTGATCGGCAATGCGGACGTTCGACAGACCGCCTCACGGCCTTCGCGCCACTTGGCGAACGCAGCCTTCGTCGCCGCCGGACCGCTTGGCGGCGCTGCGACGGCTTCGCTCCGTTCGGGTACCGGACGCGCGTCATCGAGGACCTCGTAAAGGCCGTCGAGATCCCCGAGGAGCTCGGCGACCCGGTCGGCGAGCGACGGCGTCGATTTCGAGGAGAACGTCGACCGGTGGAGCGAGAGCGCGAGGTGGTCGCGCGCCCGCGTCATCGCCACGTATAGCAGTCGGACGAGCTCGTCGTCGGCCCGTTGCCGCTCCTCGTCGTAGAGGGCGGCATATCCAGGGGTCTCGACGCCACTCCTGACTCGGACTTCGGGTCGACCCTCGGTATCGAAAAGGATGTAGCCCGCGGCGCTCTGTCGAGCCGGATCCGCCGCCAGCTCTGCGAGCAAGACCACCGGGAATTCGAGCCCCTTCGCGGCGTGGACCGTCAGGATTCGTACCGCGCCGTCGCCGTCTTCGACCGCCGCCTCGACGCCGCGGACCCGCGCTCCCGACTGGCGGTCAATCCATTCGACGAAAGACGCGATCGACGCACCGCCTGCGTCGACGAACGCTGACGCCCGCGCGAAAAGGTAGAGCAGGCGGCGAAGCGACTCGTCGCAGTGACGCGTCGTCGCTGCAAGCTCGAAGATGCCGAGCTCGCCGGCGACGGCGTGCATCGTTCCGAGCACGCCCAGGTCGTGACGCCTGTCGGCGAGCGATCGCAGGCGACAAAGCGCCCCGGCGACCGGATCTGCGCTGGAACCAGCGGCCTCGAGACTCCATCGGCCACCGCCGCGGCGATAGCGCCACAAGTCGTCGTCGCCGCAGGCCAAAAGGGGCGTGCGCAGCGCACTGATCATCGCCGTGTCGTCGCCGGGAGAATCGATCGCCCGAAGGCAGGCGAGAAAGTCGCGCACTTCAAAAGAACGCAGGATGAGAGAGGGCGAGTCGGCTCGGAACGGGATGTTGCGCTCGTCGAGCGCTTCCTCAAGCTCGGCGAGGCCGGTGCGCTTCGTAACCAAGATTGCGATGTCGCCGTAGCACGCGGGACGCTCGGCGCCGTCATCTTCGACGGGCCAGCCCTCGCGAACGCATCGATCAATGAGCTCGGCGATGTCACCCACCTCTCGCACCCGCCGCTCATGCGCGCTGAGGCGCTCCTCGGCCTCGGCGCCACAGACCTTCACCGATCCGGCCAGACCGCCGTCGCGAACGACGGACAATGCGTGGTGACGTGGCGCGGAATCGTCCTCGCCGTCGAAAAGCCGCGCGAAGACCGCGTTCACGAAGCCAAGGATCGGTGGCACCGACCGGAAATTGCTCGTCAGCAGCAGCGGACCCGAAGGGACGAGACGATCGAGCGCGCGTTCGTACAGCTCGGGCTCAGCACCACGGAAGCGGTAGATCGACTGGCGCGGATCGCCGACGAAAAACAGCTTTCCGGGCACGAGCCGATCCCCATCGGCCCGCTTCGCGAGGTCGGTGACGATCTCGAGCTGCAACGGGTCGGTGTCCTGGAACTCGTCAACGAGGATGTAGGAGTACCGCGCGCTGACTTGTCGCGTGACTTCCGGATGCGACCGCAGCAACTCGTGCGCAAAGGCGAGCAAGTCATGAAAGCTCAGCTCTCCGGCGGTACGCCGCGCGGTCGCCGCCTCGACCGCCTCCTCGGCGAACACGCCGACCAGCGCTCGCAGGAGTTCTCCCGTGATCCGCTTCACGATCGCGTCGCGTCGCGTCTCGAACTTCCCGACGATCTCACGTACTTCCGCGATCGGGAGACCCTTCCATGCGGTCTTCGCACCGCTACGCGCGTAGTTGATTTTGCGCAGCCCGTAGCACCACTCGAGGCGGTCGACCCAGTCTTGCGATGACGCGCGCAGCGCGAGCGCCTCTTCGAGCTCGTCGAGCTGTGTCGCGAGCCCGTCTTCGTCGTCGTCGCATCCGTCACGGAGAGGAAGAACCGCCGCGACCGCCTCCGCGAGCTCGGCCTCCGCAGCGTCGACCGCGGCCGCCACCGAAGCAATCGGGATCTCTTTTCGGTCCACGTCGACGAAGCGATCCCACTTGGAGTCGACCTCTGCGGCGAGCTCCGACAGCGTTCCGATCTTGATGTTGATCCCGAGCGCGCCGGCCAACAACTGCCCGCGCTCATCGTCGGCGACGAGACCGTCGATGACCTCGCGAAATCGGCGCTCGACGGCCAGGTCGTATTCGATCTCGTCGCTGACGCGAAATCGCAGAGGCAGCCCCGCCGCAAGGGGGTGCTCCGCGAGGATCCGCTGGGCGAATCCGTGGATCGTCGTCATCGAGGCATCGTCGAGGTCCCCGAGCGCCTGCCGAGCCCACGCGCCGTCGGGGGCGCGCGCCGCTTCGCTGAGCTTGAGGTGGATGCGCGAACGCAGGTCGGCGGCCGCGGCCTCCGTGAACGTGATCGCGGCGATCCTTCCGAGCGTCGTCCGCTCGGTGCGGACGAGTTCGAGCACCCGGCCGACGAGTGCGGTCGTCTTTCCAGTGCCAGCCCCCGCCTCGACGAAGAGCGTCTCGTCGAGACGGTCGGTGATCGCTGCACGCGCCGCATCGTCGTCGAACACGACCGGCTCACTCATCCTCGCCACCCCCGACGAGCTCGACGTAGGACGCCAGATCGGGTTCCTTGCTCGCCTGCTCCCAGAAGTCGTCGCGATCAGGAGGACAGACCCATTTGAAGTCACAGAACTTGCAGTTCGCGAACGATTGCCAGCTCGCCTCGCCCGGGTTGTACGGGAACATACCCTTCTGTATGCCATCCGCGAGGATGCCGACAACTTCGCTCGTGCGGGCCACAAGTTCGTCGTCGAGGATGACGGCTTGCTCCATTCCGCCTTCGTCCAAGAAGCGATAGCTCGAGCTGACCGGCGCCGATGGATCGAGCCGCGAGCTCGCCGCCAGCGCGTAGATGGCGAGCTGGAGGTGGTGCCCGCCGTCCACGGGATCATCGTCGAGTCCCTCGTAGGCGCTCGCGCCGCCTGTCTTGTAGTCGATGACGGACAGCGCGCCGTCCGATCGGCGATCGATACGGTCGACCTTGCCTCTGAAAGCGACGCTTCCCGATCGCAATGGGATCTCGAGCGGCGGGACGTCTTCGGCACCGAAGATCCACTCGAGCGCGAGGGGGTGCCGCCTTTCCGTGACACGTCGGGTCGCGTCCGCGACCCGTTCCCGTTCCAACAGAGCCAGCAGATCACGACGCTCTCGTGCCCAGAGAACGGCTGCGCCGGTTCGGCCGAGACGCTCGAAACGTTCGAACACACCCTCCGCGACGTCTTCGAGGTGCTTCGGCGTGTCGACCGACGCGAGGTTTCCGTCAGCGTTCATCACATCGGCGACAAAGCGTTCGAGGATCTCGTGCACGATCGATCCGCGTTCACGCCGGTCGATCACCGTCCGCCTTTCGGGTTCCTCAACGAACTCGACGCCGAGTTCGCTCGAGAGGAAGTATCGGAACGGGCACGTCGCGTAGGCCTCAAGCGTCGTCGGCGAGAGAACCCGTCCTGACCCAAACTCCGCCACCGCACCGATGCGGCCGTCGAATCGATCGAAGCGGTGTGCGGTTCGGGACGCGAGCGCACTCATGGCTGCTTGCAAATCGGCGTCCGATCGCACGAGATGGAACGTTCCGAGTTCGTGCCGCGAAAGACGCCGCGCGCGGAGCGCCGAGACGACCAGCTCGCTTGTGCCGATCGCGGTCCTGTCACCGTTCGCGACCGAGGAGAGCGACGCCACCTGGCTCGGCGCGAGGACCACTTCGTCGTGACCGAAGAATCGCGACCTCACCCGAGCCCTTCCGTCACCGGAGTCCCGAAGGCGCCAAGTGCACACGGTTCGGCGCGCCGCGTCGGCGACGGCGACC
>JBAVUF010000253.1:0-6458 GCA_049696635.1 Acidimicrobiales bacterium
GTCGCGGAGATGCTCCGCGTCTTGGAGATGGCCCAGCTCGCGCAGGGCGTCGCGACGATGCTCGACGAAGCGGCGGATCGCGCGAGGGCGCGCATGTACCCGGGCTCCGGCGAGGAACTCGCGCGGCGTCTCGGTCGGACCTTTCCCTTCCTTGTCGGCGCGCCCGGCGTCGGACTCGCCGCCGCTCGATGGTGGCAGGCGGAGATGGCGGCGAACGCCCGCGTGATCGCGCACGCCGAGAGCACGACGGAGTACAGCGACGCGCTCCTCGCCGGTTTCGGTCAGTCCGGCGACGTGACCCGCCAGGTCGCGACGCTCGTCCTTTTGCGCTGTGCTTCGGATCCGCCGGAGTCGGCGGCGGTCTTCGCGGCGATCGAGGCGTGGCTCGCTGAGGCCGTTGCCGACATCGTCAGCGTCGAAGGGGAAGGTCCCCGACCCCTCGCCCAGCTCGTCGACCTCGCCGTCCTCGGCGACCTCGCCTCGGTTGCGCTCGCCGCGATCGAGGGCATCGATCCCGGGCCGGCACCGGTGATCGACCGGCAAGAATGACATTGCCGTTGAGAATCGGCGAGCATGGTGGCCTCCGACGAGCGCCCCAGCAATAGCGTCGCGCCCGTTCGGGATCAGACCGATCGAATCGAGGAATCGACTTGGGCACGGAATCGACAGGACACGAATCAACCCCGCACGATGTCGCGGACTTGGCGCTCGCGGATCTCGGCAGACAGCGCATCGACTGGGCAGGGTCGCACATGCCGGTGCTCGAGTCGATCCGCAAACGCTTCGAGGTCGAACGCCCGCTCGAGGGGGCGACGATCGCGGCGTGCCTGCACATCACGACCGAGACGGCAAATCTGCTGAAGACGTTGAAGGCCGGCGGTGCCCGGGTCGTTGCCTGCGCGTCGAACCCGTTGTCGACCCAGGACGATGTCGCCGCGTCGCTTGTTCGTGACGAAAAGATCTCGACCTACGCGATTCGCGGCGAGGACTCGGTTCGCTACTACGAGCACATCGATGCGGCGCTCGACGCGCAACCGTCTCTCACCATGGACGACGGTTGCGACCTCGTCTCTCGGTTGCATCGGGAGCGCCCGGCCCAGGCGCTCGAGGTAATCGCGGGAACTGAGGAGACGACGACGGGAGTGATCCGGTTGCGGGCGATGGAGCGTGACCGCGCCCTCAGGTACCCGATCATCGCCGTGAACGACGCAGACACGAAGCACATGTTCGACAATCGCTACGGAACGGGCCAGTCGACCCTTGACGGGATCATCCGTTCCACGAACATCCTGCTCGCGGGCTCGCGCGTCGTCGTCGCCGGCTACGGCTACTGCGGAAAGGGTGTCGCCTCCCGGGCGCGCGGCATGGGCGCGATCGTGACGGTGACCGAGGTCAATCCGCTGCGCGCGCTCGAGGCGGCGATGGACGGCTTCGACGTCGCGCCGATGGAGGTCGCGTGTCGACGTGGCGAGATCTTCATCACGGTGACCGGGGATCGAGATGTGCTGCGGCCGGAGCACTTTGTTGCGATGCCCGACGGGGCGATCCTGGCGAACTCGGGACACTTCGACGTCGAGATCGACCTCGAGGGTCTCGCGAAGCTCGCCGACGGGAGGCGCCGAATCGTGCGCCCGAATGTGGAGGAGTTCGTGGTCCCAGATGGCGACGGCGACGGTGGGTCGAAGCGCGTTCTCGTCGTCGCCGAGGGGAGACTCGTCAATCTCGCCGCGGCCGAGGGTCACCCGGCTGTCGTCATGGACATGTCGTTCGCGAACCAGTCGCTCGCGGTCGAATGGGTGCTGAGGAACACGGGACGTCTCGAGACGAGGGTCTATGACGTGCCGGTCGAGATCGATCACGAGATCGCTCGCTTGAAGCTCGAGTCGATGGGCATCCGTATCGACGTGCTCACACCCGAGCAGGCGGAGTACCTCGCATCCTGGACGTCAGGGACGTAACGCACCTTTCGATCGTCGGCGCGACCGCGACCGGAAAGAGCGCACTCGCGCTCGGCTACGCCCGCGCTCATCCCGAAGTCGAACTCATCTCCGCCGACGCGTTCGCCGTCTACCGCGGACTCGACATCGGCACGGCGAAACCCACCCGCGACGAGCAGGCACTCGTTCGTTGGCACCTGCTCGACGTCTGCGACGCGGGCGAAGAGTTCACCGTGGCGCGCTTCCAACGACTCGTCACAGAAGCGATCGCCGGGATTGAAGACCGTTCCCACCGCGCGCTCGTCGTCGGCGGCACGGGCCTGTACCACCGCGCCGTGATCGACGAGCTCGAGCTGCCCGGCCAATATCCGAAACTGCGAGCAGAGCTCGAGTCAAATGCGCGGACAGACGTCGGACTCGATCGCCTCTACGCGCGCTTGTGTGAGATCGACCCTGTTGGCGCGAGCCGCATGGAAAGGACGAACGCTCGCCGGATTGTTCGCGCGCTAGAGGTCGCGATCGGCTCCGGGAGGCCCTTCTCGAGCTTCGGCCCGGGTCTCGCGCACTACGGCCCGACGCGCTTTTTCACGGTTGGGCTGGCCGTCGAACGAACCGAGCTCGATCGGCGGATCGCGGAGCGGCTCGACCGCCAGCTCAAAGAAGGCTTCGTCGAGGAGGCGAGGCGGCTCGCCGAGAGCCCAGATGGGCTCTCGCGCACGGCTCTTCAGGCACTCGGCTACAAGGAGCTCTTTTCCTATCTCGCCGGCGAGTGCACCCTCGCCGAAGCCAAAGAGCGGATCATCCGGCGGACGAAGACCTTCGCGCGGCGCCAGGAGGCGTGGTTCCGGCGTGACCCTCGCATCGTGTGGGTCGACGCGACGCGGCCGGACGTGTTGGCCGTCTTCGATCGCCTCGCCGCGCCTGACCGGGCCTCAGGGGCGCCGGCGCGAGACTGAGGGCGGAGACCTTGTGACGGCGATCCTCTACAAGTACGACGCGGCCGGGAACGACTTCCTCTTGAGCGTCGACTGGGAGCGTGCGGATCGCTTCGACGCGCCGTTCGCCGCCAGGGTGAGCGATCGCCATCACGGTGTCGGCGCCGATGGACTGATCCGGATCTCGGAGTCGCGCTCCGGCGCGTCGTTCCGGATGGAGCTGCTGAACGCCGACGGCTCTTCCGCGGAGACGAGCGGGAACGGCCTTCGTTGCGCGGTGCTCTGCGCGCTCGACGAAGGGATCGTCCGCCCGGGAGTGCTACTCGTCGAGACGGACGCGGGCGACGTTGGGGCGACGATCGGCGGCGAGGCCGACAGTTCCTGGACGGCCGTCCGCGTCGAGATGGGGATGGCACGGGCGGCGAAGCTCGACAAATCACCGGTTCCCGGGACGCGGGCGTATTCGGGCGACATCGGCAATCCGCATCTCGTCTTGATCGGCGAAAAGACCGCCGACGTCGATCTCGCCGTCGTCGGCAGGGGGCTCGTCGATGCCGTAGCAGGCGGCCAGAACGTGATGGTGATCGCGCCGACGAGCGAGCCGGACGAACTCGATCTCGTCGCGTACGAGCGCGGCTGCGGCTTCACGCTCGCGTGCGGATCGGGTAGTGCGGTGGCCGCGCTCGCCGCGCATATTGACGGCCTCGTCGGGGAAAAGGTCGTGGTGCACAATCCGGGCGGGGACCTTTTCGTCGAAATCACGCGGACAGACGAAGCGTTCGCCGTGGCATTGTCCGGCCCGGTGCGCCGGGTGGCGACCGTGACGATCGACGATGACGAGATCCTCTCCTGGGAGCGGGCGGCTTCGTGAGCCTGATCGAACGGCAGTTCCGCGAGCGGATCGTGCTCGTCGGTGTCGTCACTTTTCCCCGCGGGCTCGGCGAGGTCGAGGCGAGCCTCGACGAACTCGCACTTTTGATCGACACCGCCGGGGCGGACGAAGTCGGACGGATGATCCAGGCGCGCGATGCCCCCGACCCCGCCACCTACATCGGGCGCGGCAAGGCCGAAGAGCTGTACGGGCTCTGCCAGACCGTCGACGCTGACACGGTCGTTTTCGACGACGAACTCACCCCGGGACAGCAGCGGAATCTCGAGCAGATCCTCGTGCGGACGGCGATCGATCGCACCGCCGTGATCCTCGACATTTTTGCCCAGAACGCGCGCTCCGAAGAAGGACGCGCGCAGGTGGAGCTCGCCCTGTTGCAATACCGCCTGCCGCGCCTGCGCGGCAAGGGCACGGCGCTTTCCCAGCAGGCCGGTCGGATCGGTACCCGCGGCCCGGGTGAGACGCAGCTCGAGGTCGACCGGCGCCGGATCATGCGGCGCATCCGGTCGCTCGAAGCCGAGCTGCGTGCCCTCGAAAAGACGCGATCGACGCAACGGCGAGCCCGCAAGCGCGGAGCGAAACGCACGGTCTCGCTCGTCGGCTACACGAACAGCGGGAAGTCGACGCTGCTCAACTCGCTCACCGACGCCGACGTCCTCGTCGGCAACCGCCTGTTTGCCACTCTCGATCCGCGCACGCGACGCCTTGAGCTGCCGGGCGGAGAGACGGTGCTCTGTTCCGACACGGTCGGCTTCGTCCGCAAGCTTCCCCACCAGCTCGTCACCTCGTTCCATTCGACTCTCGAGACCGTCGCCGACTCGGACTTGCTCGTCCACGTCGTCGACTCCTCGGCAGCTGATCCGGAGGGCCAGATCGCCGCGGTGCGGACCGTGCTCGTCGAGATCGAGGCACAGGACGTGCCGGAGCTCTACTGCTTCAACAAGGCCGACCTCGCGCCCAAGCACGCCGAGCGGCTCGCCGTGGCCTTTCCGCTCTCCGTCGCGTGCTCGGCGAAGACCGGAGAGGGCCTGGACCGGCTCTTGGCGCAGATCGGCGACGCACTGCGGGCGAGCGACCGCACGGTCGAGCTCGCCGTGCCCTACGAACGGGGCGACGTAATAGCGGCGCTGCACCGTAACGGAGAGGTCATCGACCAGCACGACGCCGGAGGGGCGATCGCGGTGCGCGCGCGCCTCGACGAGGCGACGAGGCGCCGCTACGCGGAGTTCGCCGTCGTCGCAAGGAGCACTGCTGACGAGCGCAACCACGGGGATTGAAAGAACCGCCGACACTTTTCCTCTCTTTTCCCGGGGCACGTCCCGATAGCCTCAGCGGCCGAGGAGATATGGACGAACTCGGGCGGCTCGAAAAGGCGATCGACGAGCTCTGGTCGACGAAGGACTCGTTCGACCGGCGTGACGAGGACGCTCGGCGGACGATCACCGAGGCGGTCCGGCTGCTCGATACCGGAGCCGCACGGGTGGCCGAGGTGATAGACGACGAGGTCGTCGTGCATGCGTGGCTTCGTGAGGCGATCCTGCTCTACTTCCTCACCTCCGAGATCGAGGTCGCCGAGCTCGGTCCGTTCGAGTACGCGGACAAGATCCCGTTGAAAAAGGGCTACGCCGAGGCCGGCGTACGCGTCGTCCCCGGGGCGTCCGCCCGCTTTGGTTCGTTCGTCGATCGCGGTGTCGTGATGATGCCGAGCTACGTGAACATCGGGGCGCGTGTCGGAGCCGAGACGATGGTGGATACCTGGGCGACGGTCGGCTCGTGCGCGCAGGTCGGTGCCCGCGTCCACCTCTCCGGCGGAGTCGGCATCGGCGGCGTGCTCGAGCCACCGAACGCGGTGCCGGTTGTCGTCGAAGACGAGGCGATGATCGGCAGCCGCTCGATGGTCACCGAGGGGGCGCGTGTCGGGACCGGCGCCGTCCTCGGGGCGGGGGCGATCCTCACTGGATCGATGCCCGTCTACGACGCCGAGACGGGCGCGGAGCTCTCGCGCGGCAGCGTTCCTTCGTGGAGCGTCGCCGTCGGCGCGTCGCGCCGGCGCGTCTTTCCCGGTGGGGAGTTCTTCCTACCGTGCGTGCTCGTGATCCGCCGTCTCACGCCAGGGGAGCGTCACGACAAGGCACGACTGAACGAGATTCTGAGAGAAGCGGAGGTCGCAAATTGAGCGCCGCCTCGACCGATCTGCTCGAGCGCACGGCGCTGCTCGTCGATATCCCGTCGCTCAGCGGTGACGAGGCGGCGATCGCCGGGTACGTCGCGGACACCCTCACGGGCGTCGACGGCCTCGAATTGACCCGCGTCGGCGACAACGTCATCGCCCGCACCCACCTCGACAAGGAGAGCCGAGTCGTCCTTGCGGGTCACCTCGACACGGTCCCCGCGGCGGGGAACGACCGCGCTCGCATCGAAGGGGATCGTTGCATCGGTCTCGGGAGCGCTGACATGAAAGGCGGCGTGGCGGTTGCGCTCGAACTCGCCCGCTGCGTCTCGTCTCCGCGAATCGACGTCACGTTCGTCTTCTACGCCTGCGAGGAGACCGGGCGGGCGAACTCCGGACTCGCGGCAGTCCACGAGGCGCGCCCTGACCTACTGGCTGGCGACGCGGCAATCCTCCTCGAGCCGACCTCCGCGGTCGTCGAAGCTGGTTGCCAGGGCGTGATGCGTCTCGCGCTGACGACCCAGGGC
>JBAVUF010000254.1:0-2129 GCA_049696635.1 Acidimicrobiales bacterium
AGGGACGCCGGGCGAACCAACGGGGTGTCGCCGGGCAGGACGACGAGGTCGCCCTCCAAAAGATCGGCGCCGGATTCGAAGCCGGTGAGCGCGACCGCAGCGGCGTCGCCCGTGCCCAGGGGTTCGATCTGTTCGACGAACTCGATCCGCAGCTCGGTCGGAACCTCGGCTTGGACGGCCTTGATCACGTCGGGAGCCCGGAAGCCGACGACGACGACGACGCGATCGATCGGCAGCTCGGCGAGGGCGTCGAGCACGTGGAGGAGCATCGGCCGCCCACAGATCCGGTGGAGGGGCTTCGGGGTGGCAGAGTGCATCCGGGTCCCCTCGCCCGCCGCGAGCACGATCGCGGAGAGGGGTCGACGGGGCATGTCCCCATCATGTCCCGTGCCGCGGTGCCTTGGCGCGCCGCGATAAACCACGAGCGTGGGCTCCCGGCGGATCGACGCTTTTCCCGTTGACCCGCCACCCGAGGATCGCGAGCGCCAGGGGTTCATCACGAGACTTCAAACGATCTCGCGTGAGGTCGCGTTCGACCCCCGTGCCTGGAGTCCATCCCTCGCCCGCGAAGTCGGGGCGATCTTCGACGGGCGCGCGGCGACCTGGTGGACGCACCGGTCACCTGAGTACTTCCGGCCGCTCGCGGAAGCGATCGACGCCGCCGGCGCTTTCGGTGGCGTCTGCATCGACATCGGCTCTGGCATCTCGCTCCACGAAGAAACGTTGCGCGCCCGCTTCGATCGCGTCGTCGCGATCGATCTCTCCGCAGAGATGCTGCGGCTCGCCGACAGGAGCGGAACGAGCCTCGTGCGCGCTGACGCCTCAGCGCTTCCGATCCGGGCTAAGAGCGTCGACCTCGTCGTCTGCGTGAACATGTTCTTGTTCGCCGCCGAATACACCCGGGTGCTTCGCGCCGGCGGCGCGATCATTTTTGTCTCGACGAGCGGCGATCGGACGCCGATCTACCTCTCGCCTCGGGACGTGAACGACGCGCTCGTTACCTACGGCGACGCGCGCTTCGCTACGGTCTCGGGGACTTCCGGCGACGCGTGCTGGACGATCGCGCGGAGATCCGAACGGTGAAAAGAGCGGAGACGACCTCATGACCCAGCTGGACCCGGTGGCAACGACATCCGCAGTCGATGAGTACTGGGAACGCGGCGCGCTCGAGGTCTTGAGTGAGTACGTGACGATTCCGTGCCTTTCGCCTGATTTCGATCCCGACTGGGAGACGAATGGCCAGATGACGAAGGCCGCCGACCTCTTCGCCGACTGGGCGCGACGACGTCCGATCGGAAAGACGGCGATCGAGATCGTGACGCTGCCCGGCCGCACGCCGTGCCTTCTCGTCGAGATCGAAGCCACTCCTGGGCACGCCGATCAGCCCGTCCTGATCTACGGCCACCTCGACAAGCAGCCCCCTCTCGGCGAGTGGCGCGAGGGGCTCGGACCGTATACGCCGGTGCGCCAGGGCGACCGGCTCTTTGGGCGCGGATCGGTCGACGACGGATACGCGTTCTTCGCCGCGATCGGCGCCATCGAAGCGATCACGCTCGCCGAGGTGCCGCACGGCCGCATCCTCGTGCTCATCGAGTCGAGCGAGGAATCCGCGAGTGAGGACCTCGACGCATACCTCGAAGCGCTGGCACCGCGTTTTGGCAACCTTGCGATGATCACCTGCCTCGATTCGGGTGGACCGAACTACGACCGGCTGTGGACGACAACGTCGCTGCGGGGACTCGTCGACGGCGTCTTGCGCGTCGAGGTGCTGAAAGACTCCATCCACTCGGGTCTCGGCTCGGGCGTCGTGCCGTCCTCGTTTCGCGTGCTGCGCGAACTCCTCGACCGCATCGACGACTCCGCCACGGGCGACGTCCGCTTGTCCGAGTGCTGGGTCGACATCCCACCCGAGCGCGCAAAGGAGATGGACGCGCTCGCCGAGTCCGGATTCAGTGAGGTGCGGGCGCTGCCCGTCGTCGACGGGCTCCGACTCGAGGCTGACGATCTCCGCACGCTCATCGAGCGCGGCACCTGGCACGCCGGACTCGAGGTGACGGGAGCAGAGGGACTGCCGCAGGTCCTCGACGCCGGGAACCTCTACCGGGCCCAGACGACGGTGAAGCTGTCGC
>JBAVUF010000255.1:0-21148 GCA_049696635.1 Acidimicrobiales bacterium
GTCAGGTCCCGCGGACGTGGGCGATCCGGCCGCCGGCACAGTTCCCTCGACGGGTTGCGGGTCGTTTTCGTCGTGTTCCATGGCCTCAGTCCTCGTTACCGGTTCGCTAGAAGTGGCAACAGCTCAATAAGTGGCAACAGCTCAATCCGACACGAGTATTCCGAGCGAGGTTCGGATCTCCCTGGGTTCAGCCTGAGAGTTCGCTGTACGTCCGAGGTTATCGGGCAACGCGTCCGGCGCGACCGCGCCGTCGGCGAACTGATCCGGACGCGCCGAGAGAATCCTCAGGCCGGTGTGGGCGCGCGCGTCGCTTCGTCGAATCCTTCGATCTCACGCCAGCGCTCGTGTGGGTGCGCGGATGCAGGAGGCTCGCGCAGCACCGACTCGGGAACGCTCGCGACGAGTTCGCGCGCTTTCCAGTCGTCGTGATGCGCACCGTCGACGAACCGACGTCTCGCGGCAACGAGCGCCGCCGGCGCCTTTGAGAGGTATCCGAGGAGTCCGAACGCCACCTCGAGATCTGCGAGTACAGGTGCGCGGCCAAAGATCGCCGCGCGGCGCAGCGCGAGCGCGACGCCGGCTGACACGACGTCGGAGCGGTGTTCTCCGGATGCGAGAACGAGGCGGTCGGCGATGCGGTCGGCGAGCAGCAGGGCGTAGCCCTGATCGGGTCCGGGAACTCCCTCGCCGCGCCGGAACGGTGTCGGCTGTCCGGAATAGTCGGCCGGCCGATTCGCCACCCAGCGCTCTGGAGTCGAGAGCTGATAGCCCCCACGGACCTCGTCTCCCGGCTGGATTGGCGCGAATCGCGGTTGGGTCATCTCGTGGGTCGGATCGTCGCTCGATTCACGGCGCGCAGGATACAAGAGTGGGCATGCGCCTCCGCTTCTTGGAGATGAGGATCAATCGACGAGTTCGAGCCAGTTTTTGTACTGCGCGAGCTCGCCCCGCACCGCCTGGCGATACGTTTCGGCGATCGCCCTTGCGACCGGTCCCGGGCGCCCGGCGCCGATCGTGCGGTCGTCGACGGAACTCACCGGGACGACCTCCGCCGCCGTGCCCGACATGAACAGCTCCTCGGCGACGTAGAGGTCCGTTCTGCGCATCGGCTGCTCCCGCACCTCAAATCCGAGATCCGAGGCGATCGTCATCACCGACTCGCGAGTGATGCCTTCAAGCGCCGACGACGTCGCTGCTGGCGGTGTCACGACCGCGCCGTTGGCGACGACGAAGAGGTTCTCGCCGGTGCACTCCGAAACGTAACCGTCGGTCGTCAACATCACGGCTTCGTCGTATCCGGCGCGCACCACCTCCGCCTTCGCGAGCGAGGAGTTGATGTACATCCCCGTCGCTTTCGCCGTCGTCGGGAGCGAACGCGCGTCGTGCCGCGCCCACGTGCTCACCTTGAGGCGCGCGCCCTTTTCCTCCGCGGCGGCGCCGAGGTACGACACCCAGGGCCACACTGCAACCATGACGCGAACTTCGCTCGTGAGCGTGTTCACGCCCATTTCGCCGTAACCGAGGTAGGCGAGTGGGCGGATGTAGCACTCGTCGAGTCCACTCGACCGCACCGTGTCCTTCACCGCCTTGGCGAGCTCCTCCTCGGAGTACGGGAGGGCGAGCATCAGCATTCGCGCCGATCGGTCGAGGCGCTGGAGGTGATCGCGGAGGCGGAAGACGGCCGGTCCCGCGTTCGTCGCGTAGGCGCGGATCCCTTCAAACACCCCGGTCCCGTAGTGAAGCGAATGGGTGAGGACGTGGACCTTGGCGTCCTCCCAGTTGACGAGCTCGCCGTCCATCCAGATCTTCGCCGTCGGGGTCACCGGCATACTCGAGCCTCCTCGCCGAGTCGTCGTGACAAGGCACGACTCACTGAGACGCTAACAACCCGGGTGATTTCAGCGGGACACGAAGAGGCCCGTCGCCTCACTATTTTGAAACCGTGACCGAGACGCACCTTTCTCCACAGGCACACCAACGCCTCGTCGACGAGCTCGAAGACCTGACGACGCGCGGACGTGTCGAGATCGCGCGGCAGATCGAGGCGGCGAGGGCACTCGGCGACCTTTCGGAGAACGGCGACTACCACGCCGCAAAGGACTCGCAAGGGAAGATGGAGTCTCGGATCCGTCAATTGCAGGCGATGCTCGCCGATGCCGTGATCGTCGAGCACACGACATCGGGCGAGGTGTTGGCCGGTTCGATGGTCGGGCTGCGCTACTCGGGCGATAACGACGTCGAGACGTATCTCGTCGGGTCGATCGAGGAGCGCCCCGAAGGCATCCCTGTGATTTCTGTTGGTTCGCCGCTCGGCCAAGCACTGCTCGGCCACGAAGCGGGCGACACGGTTTCCTATGAAGCGCCGAACGGCGCACTCGAGGTCGAGATCGTCTCAGTCAGCTGAGCGACTGCGCGCGTCCGCCGATCAGACCGTGCGCCCCGCGAAGACCCGCGTCTCCCACGACTCGAACTCATCCGCGGAGACCGGCGCCGACCACAGATAGCCCTGGCCGTACTCGGCGCCGAGGCGGTGCAGCGCAATCCGCTGATCGATGTTCTCCACTCCCTCGACGCACAACTCGAGGTCGAGCGCCTTCGCGAGGCTGACGATCGTGTCAACGATTGCCTCGGATCCTTCGGTCCCCATTCCCTCGACAAACGAGTGGTCGACTTTCAGCGAGCCGACGGGAAGACGCGCGAGGTAGCTGAGCGAGGAGTGCCCGGTTCCGAAGTCGTCGATCGCGACGCGGATTCCGATCGCGCGCAGGTCCGAGAGACGCTGGATCGAGGTGTCGATTTCTTTCATCACCGCAGTCTCGGTGAGCTCGATCCGCAACGCGTCCGCCGGCGCACCCGCCGCGGCAAGCGCCCACAGGCACGTCGAAACGGGATTCGACAACAGCAGCTGCCGCGAAGAGAAGTTCACCGAGACCCAGAGGTTCTCGCACTTCGGCAGTGACTTGCGCCACTCGACGACCTGTCGCAACGCCGTCTCGAGGACGAAAGCCCCGATCGAGGCGATGAGACCACTGCGCTCGGCAACCGGGATGAACTCGTCCGGGGCAAGTAGGCCGCGCGTCGGGTGCTGCCAGCGAACGAGCGCCTCGACGCCGACAAGCTCCGCGGTCGCGACCTTGAGGATCGGCTGGTAAAAGACTCGCAGTTCGTCTTTTTCGAGGGCGAAGCGAATCTCGCGCTCGAGATCGAACCGGCGCGCCATCTCTTGGCCGATCGAGTCGTCAAAGCGCGCGATTAGGTCTCCACCGCGCTCGCGCGCGTGGTGCACGGCCCCGTCGACCGCGCGCAACGCATCGTCGACGGCGTAGCGACTGTCGATCACGGCTACCCCGCACGACGCGGTGACGTAGACGGGTCGGTCGTCGACGATGAAGGGTTCGTTGAGGCTCTCCATGAGCGACTGTGCCAAGCCGTCCGCTCCCATCGAGTCGGGCACGTGGTCTCGCAGAACGATGAATTCGTCGCTGCCTGAGCGCGCGACGAGGTCGGTCGGCTCGCAGGCGGCGACGAGCCGACCCGCAACGTCACGGAGCAACCGGTCGCCGGCGGGGTGACCGAGTGCGTCGTTCACGAGCTGGAACCGGTCGATGTCGACACCGACGAGCCCGCTCATCGTCTGCTCACGGCGATTGCTCGCGGTCGCGAGGTCGAGACGCGCAATGAGCATCGCCCGGTTTGCGAGACCGGTGAGGGGATCGTGGAGCGCGTGGTGCTCGAGTTCGACCTCGCTCCGGCGCTGGCCGGTCACGTCACGCACCTGACACAGGTAGGACATCACGCCGTCCTCGCCGCGCACCTCGGTGATGTCGACGTCAGCATTGACGATCGAATCGTCGGGTCGAACGAAGTTCCGTTCGCCGCGATACCGCCCCGGGTCCTCGACGACGCCGACGTCGCGCCCCTGCGCGGCGAGGTCGCCGGGATGGAGGAATTCCGCGAATGGGTGCCCCGACAGCTCAGGTTCGTCTCGGCCGAGAATCTCGCACAATGACGGGTTCGCCAACACGAAGTGACCGTACGCGTCGAGCGTCGCCATCCCGATTCTCGCGACTTCGAACCCCAAACGATGTTCGGCTGCCGGGTCGGCGTAGACCGGCTCGACGGGTGCCGCGGCACCGGAATGGCGCGCCATCGTCGACGCCCCGATCAACACGCCCTCCGCGTCGAACAACGGAGAAGTTGTGAGCGTGAGTTCGATATCGACACCGTCCTTGCGTCGGCGGTGGGTCTTTTCCAACGCGACGCGCTTGCCTTGCAAGATGCGTTCACGCACTTCGAGTGCACCCTCGAGGCGCTCGGCGGGCGTGATGATCAGGGCACTCGATGCGACCGCTTCGTACGTCGAGTATCCGAACATCCGCTCCGCAGCGGCGTTCCAGCTCATGATCACGCCATCGAGCGTTTCCGCATAGATGGCGTCGTCGAGGGAATCGAGTACCGCGGAAAGCCGCATCGCCGCGTCCTCGGCCCGCTTGCGCTCAGTCACGTCGCGGACGTTGACGACGACCCCGACGAGCGTCGGCTCATCGAACCGATTCGTAAGGGTCAGCTCGAGCCAGCGAACGTTGGCTTCTCGGTCGAGGACGCGCGCCTGGATGCGAAGCGGCGACGCGCGGTTCTCGATGACGTCGTCGACGATTCGCTCGACCGACTCGCGGTCATCGAGGACTGCAAGTTCGACGAGCCGCCTGCCGGCGAGCGACTCGCGCGACCAGGTGCGCTCGATGAGATCACTCGCTTCGACAATGGTCCCATCAGCCGCGAGGAGCAGGTATCCGTCTCCTGAGTGTTCGAGCAGCAGGCGCTCCCGCCGTTCGGATCCCACCATCGTCTGTTGCGCCGCCTGAGCTTCGGTGACGTCACGAAACGACGTCACGACTGCGTACGGTCGTGACTCGCCAGCGCGGAGCAAAGGTGACGTCGTCGCCTCGATCCAGCGCAATTCGCCGTCGGCACGGAGCATCTGCAACAGCATCGGCGGCACCTGGCCCCGGCTTCGCATCGCGATTGCGTCCGGGTATTCGTCGCGCGTCAATACCCTCCCTGCGGCCGAGCGCAGCTCGATCCCCGACTGTGAGAGATCGGAGGCAACGAGGTCGGCGCGGGGAACGCGAAACATTTCGGCCGCTCGGTCGGTGGCGAGTACGACGCGGCCGGTCGAGGACTGGACGACGATGCCCTCACCGACCGCATCGAGGACGCGTTCGACGTGCGCGGTCCGGCGCTCGATCTCGGTCCTCGGATCTGCAGACCCGAGGAGTCTTCCGATCGTGCTCGCGAGCTCTGGGCCGGTCATCTCGCGTCGACTCCGGCACTCGACCGCACCCGCCGCGAGGATCGCTTGACGCTCCGATTCGTCGTCGATCTCCGCGAGAGCAAGCACCGGGATGCCGGGGAAGGCGACGCGCACGTCAGCGAGGACGAGCATCCGGTCTGGCCCCTCGGCGGGAATCCCGACGACGATGACATCGAATTCGCCCTGATCACCGATTTGCAGCGCGTCCGCGACCGATCCCGTAACGACGGTTTCGACGCTCGGCGGCAGCGCAGCAACGAGGCTGCCGATGCCAAGCGGGTCCTTGTCGATTACGAGGATCAGGTTTTGGCCGTGTCTATTCGGGCGGCCACCGGCCATTATGCGTCCCCTTCCGGTTATGTACCTTACGGCTCGCACCCGTTTTGCATGAACAAGCGTGTGGGGCGCTCTCCTGCTCACGGCCAATGAGCACCTCGCCTAACCTGGGTTTTCGCTCCAATTCGTCGCTGGCGAGGCGACAGACGTCGCACGTCGAGGAGGATCGATGAGAGGGAAAGTCCGAGCTTCGGGTCGCAAGCTGTTACGCGGCGGGGTGCTTCTCGGGCTCCTCGTCGGCGCGTTGACCGCGGCGGTGCGATTCGGTCCGGCGCTTTGGCGCAGGCGTGCCGACCGGCGTGAACGCGAGATCGCCGCCGCTACCGATGCCCTCTGGCCGCCCGTGCCGTCGAAGCCCAACCAAGAGACAAACGTCAACGCACCGCTCGCGACAACGGCCAAGGGCGGCGACCAGTTAGACGGCGAGTAATCAAGCTTCGACGACGCGCCGTGTGGATCTCCCTCGATTCCCAACGCATCAGCCGAGGAGGACCTGGTAGACGTCGAGAATCCCCTGCGCGCCTCGCAACCCGGCGAGAACGGGCGCAGGAACGACGCCGTCGGTCGAGAGCACGATGAGCGCTGTCCCCGCGCCCGGAGTCTGCCCGACCGCCATATTCGCGATGTTCACCCCGGCGCCGCCGAGGATCGTGCCGACGGCGCCAATCACTCCCGGGCGATCATCGTTACGCACGACGATCATCACGTCAGCGGGCGGGATCTCGACGTCGTGGTCATCGACTTCGACGATGCGCGCCGCGCCGGCAACGATCGCACCGGCGACCGAGTGCTTCATGGAGGAGACCCGCATCAAGTTCACCCGGTCCGGGGAGGACATCGTGTGCACCTCGCGCACGACGAGACCTCGGTCCTCGGCGAGGCGCGGCGCGTTCACGTACGACACTGGCTCCTCGGCGCTCGCGATGAACACGCCCTTCAAGGCCGCGAGCCCAAGCAGACCGACCTCCTCACCCGCCAGCTCACCCCGGTATTCGATCGTCAGCTCCGAGGGAAGGCCGCTCTCCAGCCCGGCGAGGAAGTGACCGAGGAACTCGGCGATACCCACGTACGGCCGAACCGTGTCTGACACCGCCTTCGCCTCGATGTTGACGGCGTAGGGAACGAAGTCGCCCGCAAGCGCTAACAGGACCTGCTCCGCGATCTGCTCGCCCGCCTTGTCCTGTGCCTCGCTCGTGCTCGCGCCGAGATGGGGGGTGACGACGACCGAATCGAGCTCGAACAGTGGCGAGGACGTCGTCGGTTCGGTCGAAAAGACGTCGAGCGCGGCCCCGGCGACGCTCCCTGAGCGGATCGCCTCGGCGAGGGCCTCTTCGTCAACGATGCCGCCGCGCGCCGCGTTGACGATACGAAGTCCGGGCTTCGCGTGCGCGAGCAGGTCCTTGTTGAAAAGACCAAGCGTCTCGGCGGTCTTTGGCAGGTGGATCGTGACGAAGTCCGCGCGTGCGACGAGATCTTCGAGCGAGGTCAGCTCGACACCGAGCCGTTTCGCCCGATCCGGTGCTAGGTACGGGTCGTACGCGAGGAGTTGCATCCCGAATGACCTCGCCCGCTCGGCAACGAGGGCGCCAATTCGACCGAGCCCGACGATACCGAGCGATTTTCCGTATAGCTCGACGCCGGCGAAGCGCGAGCGCTCCCATCTCCCGGCGACAAGCGCGGCATGTGCCTGGGGAATGTTGCGCGCGAGCGCGAGCAAAAGAGCCATCGCATGCTCTGCGGCCGAGACGATGTTCGACTCCGGCGCGTTCACGACCATTACGCCCCGCCTCGTCGCCCCGGCAACGTCGACGTTGTCGAGCCCGACGCCGGCGCGCCCGACGACGACGAGGTCCCGACCCGCTGCCAGCACCGCGTCGTCAACTTTCGTCGCCGAGCGCACGATGAGAGCCTTTGCACCGTCGATGGAGCCGATCAGGTCGTCTCGTGAAAGACCGAGACGCACGTCGACATCGTGGCCCGCGGCCGCCATCGCTTCGATGCCTCGTGGACTCAATTCTTCGGTGACGAGAATCCTCGCCATCTCGCTTCTTTCATCTCGGGGCAAAGCCGCTTCGGGCGTGCCCGGCTAATCCGTCGAGGATTCCACGAACTTGCGGATGCGCGCGAGTCCCTCTTCGAGTTCGTCGTCCGCGAGCGCGTAGGAAAAGCGAGCGTAACGGGGCGCTCCGAACGCCTCGCCCGGCACGAACGCGACCTGCAGCTCATCGAGCACGAGTTCAGCAAGCTCGACGGTGGAAACCGGGCGTCGTCCCCTGTAGCTCCGCCCGAGCACACGAGAAAACGACGGAAACGCGTAGAAGGCACCATCGGTGAGCAGGCTCGAGACCCCGGGGATCGCGTTCAAGAGCGAATGGGCGAGCAGCCTGCGTCGATCGAACGCCGCGTGCATCTCTTGTGCGATCGAGGGATCCGCTCGCAACGCTGCGAGCGCGGCGTACTGCGCGACGTTGTCGACGTTCGAGGTCTCGTGAGACTGGATGTTCGCAGCAGCAGAGATCACCTCACGCGGGCCGATCATCCATCCGACCCGCCATCCGGTCATCGCGAACGTCTTCGAGACACCGCTGATAACGATGGAGCGGTCGACGAGGTCGGGCACCACCGCAGGCATCGAGTAGTGCTTCGAGTCCCCGTACACGAGGTACTCGTAGATCTCGTCGGTGATGACCCACCAACCGCGCTCGCGGGCAAGTTCGCCGATCGCTTCGATTTCGTCTCGGGGATACACGGCCCCGGTGGGATTCGAGGGCGAGACGAAAAGCAAGGCCTTCGTCCGGTCGCTCGCGTGGCGCTCGAGGTCCTCGGCGCGGGCGCGAAAGCCGGTCGTCTCGTCTGTGGGGACAACGACGGGCACCCCGTCTGACAGAGCGATCGACTCGGGGTACGTCGTCCAATACGGAGCTGCCAGCAACACCTCGTCACCTGGGTCGAGCAACGTCGTGAACACGTTCGCGACCGCGTGCTTTGCGCCGTTCGTGACAAGGACCTGCGCCGCGCTGGTCACAACCCCCGTCGAGCGCGAGGTTCGGGCGGCAATCTCGACACGCAGCTCCGGCAGCCCGGGCGTCGGTGAGTACCGATGGGTGCGCGGGTCGCGGCACGCCACGACGGCTGCTTCGACGATCTCGGTCGGGGTCGGGAAGTCTGGCTCGCCAGCTCCAAAGCTGATCACATCGACACCCGCGTCACGCAGGGCTTTCGCCTTCGAATCGATCACCAGGGTTGCCGACGGCGTGACACGACGGGCGCGCGCCGAGATCCCCGAGGCTCCCGAATGCTCAGTCGTGCCGGCCGCGGTCCCACGCTGCGCCGCCACGCTCGCCATGCTCTCACACGATTACCGGTGAATCCGCTCCTCTAACGTCGAACGCCGAACGGAAGGAGACGCGTTGCCTGCGCTTGAGATCCCGAAGTCGTTGCTTCCCGCCGACGGTCGGTTCGGTTCGGGGCCGTCGAAGGTTCGGCCCGAGGCGGTCGACGCCCTCTTCGCTGCCGCTCCCCACTATCTCGGGACGTCCCACCGCCGGCCGATGGTGAAAGGCGTCGTCAGCAACATCCGCGCCGGCCTTCAGGAGATGTTCCAGTCTCCCGAGGGCTATGAGGTCGTGCTCGGCAACGGCGGCGCCTCGGCGTTCTGGGATCTCGCGATCTTCTGCCTGATCGAGAAGAAGAGCCAGCACCTGCGCTTCGGGGAGTTCTCCGAGCGCTTCTACGAGTACGTGTCCCGGGCGCCAGATCTCGACGAACCGCAGGGGATCACGTCGGAGCTCGGCACGCATCCCGAGCCGAAACCAGACCTGGCGGTCGACGCGTACGCGCTCACCCACAACGAGACCTCGACGGGCGTCCTGGCGCCCATCGTGCGCCCGCGCCTTGACGACGGGTCGGTCGCGGACGGGATCGTCCTCGTGGACGCGACCTCGGCGGCGGGAGGAACGCGCATCGATCTCTCCGAATGCGACGCGTACTACTTCGCGCCGCAAAAGTGCTTCGGATCCGACGGTGGGATCTACGTCGCGTTCGTCTCGCCTTCGGCGATCGAACGGGCACAAAGGCTCAAGGGCGGTGGCCGGTGGGCTCCGGCGTTCTTAGATCTCGTAACCGCTGTCGAGAACTCCCGGCTCGACCAGACGACGAACACGCCGGCGCTCGCGACGCTCTTTCTCCTCTCGAATCAAATCGACTGGATCAACCGCGAGGGCGGCCTCGAGTGGGCAGCGGAACGGTGCGAGCACTCCTCGTCGATCATCTACGAGTGGGCGAAGAAGTCCTCGTTCGCCGCACCGTTCGTCTCGGTTCCCGAGCAACGCAGCCCGGTACTCGCAACGATCGACTTCGATGACGAGATCGACGCGAACGTCGTCGCGAAAGTGCTGCGCGACAACGGGATCGTGGACACCGAGTCGTACCGAAAGCTCGATCGAAACCAGTTGCGAATCGCGGTCTTCCCGGCGATCGAGCCAACCGACGTCGAGGCGCTCACGGCCTGCATCGACTGGATCGTCGAGCGCCTCTAAGCGACCTTTGCTCTAGCCGCCGGAGGCCTCGTCGTAGTTCGTCGAACGTGCAGAAAGGAACGGCATCTTCGCCCGCAGCTCTCTGCCGACTCGTTCGACCGGTTGATTTCGGGCTTGGGCGCGCAACGAATCGAGTTCCCTCCGGTCGCTGAAGAGGTCGTCGAGCCACCTTTTTGCGAACGCTCCGTTGCGCACGTCCTCGAGCACGTCGCGCATCGCATCGCGCACCGTGCCGGAGATAACGCGCGGCCCACTCGTCAAGGCGCCGAACTCCGCAGTGTCCGAGATCGAAAAGTGCATGCCCTCGATCCCCTGCTCGTAGATCAGGTCGACGATGAGCTTCAGTTGGTGGACGCATTCGAGGTACGCGACCTCCGGCTGGTAGCCCGCCTCGACCAAGGTCGTGAAGCCCGCCCGGGCCAGCTCGACCAGACCGCCACAAAGCACCGCCTGTTCCCCGAACAGGTCGGTTTCGGTCTCCTCCGCGAACGTCGTCTCGATGACGACGGCGCGGAATGACCCGATCGCGTCGGCGTACGCGATGGCGAGGTCGCGAGCCGAACCGGTGGCGTTGTTCGCGACGGCGACGAGGGCGGCGAGACCGGCCCCCTCGAGGTACGCCCGCCGCATCAGATGACCGGGACCGGCTGGGGCGACGAGAAAGACGTCGATCGCTTCGGGCGGCGTGATCGTGCCGAACCGGATCGAGAACCCGTGCGCGAACCCGACCGCGTCGCCGTCACGCAGATGCGGTGCGATGTCGCGCTCGAACACGCCGGCGTGCTCGGTGTCGGGCACGAGTACGACGACGACGTCCGCCTCTTCGCACGCCGAGGCGACGTCGAGCACGCGGATTCCGGCGCGCTCGGCCTTGTCCCGTGATGACGAACCGGGCCGCAGCCCGACTCGGACGTCGATGCCCTCGTCTTGCAGGTTGAGGGCATGGGCGTGGCCCTGACTGCCGTACCCGACGACCGCGACTTTCCGATCGGCGATCACGCTCCGTTCGACCTCGTCAGCTGCGATGAACCGCGCCACCGAGCGCTCAGCCGCGCCGGCGCGCGAACGACTCGGCAACCGATTTGCCATTCGCCCGGCCACGCGTGAGGCGCATCACCTGGCCGGTCAGGAACGACTCGACCTTGTCCTCGCCGGCTACAAATCGAGCCCACTCGTCCGGGAACGCGGCGATGACGTCCACGATCACGCTGTCGAGCTCTGATGAATCGAGCGCCTCGAAGCCCAGTCGCTTTGCGATCTCCTTCGGTTCGCCGCCCTCTTCGAGCATGGCCTGAAGGACCGTCTTCACCTGCGTTGAGGACAGGGCACTGGAGCTTTCGAGACAGATCAGCTCGGCATACGTCGCCGCGTCGAGCTTCCGCGCCGCGTCGGGGTTCCTCGCGGCGTCGTTCGCAGCCCGTGTGAGCGCGAGTCTGGGATCCGCACCGAGCCCAATCGCGTCGGCGACGAGATCGTCGAGACCGAGCGCAACGACCGTCGCTAATTGGTCGGCGGACTCCCCGCCCGCTGAATCACCGAGGAGCGCGCCGAGCCGCCGACGGCGTTCGGCGGGCAGCAGCGGGAGTTCGTCACGAACCGCGGTGATGAATGCCTCGCTCGGCTCCAACGGGACTAGATCCGGCTCTGCGAAGTAGCGGTAGTCGAAGGCTTCTTCCTTCGACCGCAGCGTCGAGGTCGTTCCATCGTCCTCGTTGAAATGACGGGTTTCCTGCGCGACCGTTCCGCCCGCTTCGAGGATCCGTACCTGACGCGTGAACTCGAACTCGATCGCGCGCACAAGCGAACGCAACGAGTTCAGGTTCTTCACCTCGCAGCGTGTGCCATAGTCCGCGTCGCCATCTCGGCGGACCGAGACGTTCGCGTCGACGCGCAGTGAGCCCTCCTCCATTCGGCCATCCGACGCGCCGATCGCAACGAGGATCGACCGAAGCTCGGTCACGTACGCGCGCGCCTGTTCCGCGCCGCGCAGGTCGGGCGCGGAGACGATCTCGACGAGCGGAACACCCGCCCGGTTGTAGTCGACGAGTGCGTAGTCGGCGGTGTGAATCCTGCCGGTCCCTCCGACATGCGTCGTTTTGCCCGTGTCCTCTTCAATGTGGGCGCGCACGATGCCGATGACGCTGCCATCGGAGAGCGTCACCTGTCCGCCGACATTGATCGGCTCGTCGTACTGGCTGATCTGGTAGTCCTTCGGCATGTCCGGATAGAAGTAGTTCTTCCGATGGAAGATCGACGGCCGGACGTCTGATCCGAGCGCCACACCGATACGGATCGCCAACTCGACGGCGCGCTCATTGAGGACTGGCAACGATCCCGGCAGGCCGAGGCAGATCGGGCAGGTGTTCGTGTTCGGTTCGGCGCCGAACGCGTTCGGGCATCCGCAGAACAGCTTCGATCGCGTCGCGAGTTCTGTGTGGACCTCGAGGCCGACGACGACCTCCCAATTCGCGGTCGGTGCGCTCATCTCGACGACGCGAGATTCGGTTCGATCGGCCCGCGCGCCGAAGGGTCCGCCGAGCGCTCGAGAGCGGCGGCTACCCGCAACATCACCGCCTCCCCGACGGCCGGTGCGAGGACCTGCACTCCGATCGGCAGGCCGTCGGCGAGCGCGTACGGCACGCTGATCGCCGGATGGCCGGCGAGATTCGACGGGATCGTGAACAGGTCCGACAGGTACATCGCCACGGGATCGTCGGTTTTCGCGCCGAACGCGAACGCGACCGACGGAGTTGTGGGCGCCAAGAGCACGTCGAAATTCGAATACGCGTTGGCGAACGCCCGCGCGACGAGAGTCCGGACGCGTTGCGCCTGCGCGTAGTACGCGTCGTAGTAGCCGGCCGATAGCACGTAGGTGCCGAGCATGATCCGGCGCTTCACTTCGGGACCGAAACCGAGTTCGCGCGTCCTTGCGTTCATCTCGGCGGCATCGGGAGCATCGACACGGAGCCCGTAGCGCACGCCGTCGTAGCGGGCGAGATTCGAGGATGCCTCGGCTGGTGCGATGAGGTAGTACGCGGGCAAGCCGAGCAAGAGTTCGGGGATCGCGACCTCATCGACGCGCGCGCCCTGCCTCGTCAGCGCCTCCGCCGCCTCACGGACGGCCTGGCCCAACTCGGGTTGCGCGTCGGCGAGAAAGTCGCCGATCACCCCGACGCGCAGCCCGTCGGGCGGCGAAGAAAGTGCAGAACGCAGGTCGCCCGGGGCCTGGTGGAGCGACGTCGAGTCGAACGGATCGTGACCGCCGACCGCTTCGACCATCGCCGCGGCATCTTCGACGGTACGGGCGAGTGGACCGATCTGATCGAGGGAACTCGCGAAGGCGATGAGCCCGAAGCGGGAGATCCCGCCGTACGTCGGCTTCATCCCGACGACCCCGCAGAGCGCGGCGGGCTGGCGGATCGACCCACCGGTATCGGACCCGAGCGCGATGGCGGCGAGTCCCGACGCGACCGCGGACGCGCTTCCGCCCGAGGATCCACCCGGGACGAAACCGAGATCCCAGGGGTTGCGCGTCGGGCCGAAGCCGGAGTTCTCGGTCGACGACCCCATCGCGAACTCGTCGAGGTTGGTCTTGCCGACGAGCACCGCACCAGCAGCCCGAAGGCGCGTCACGACCGTCGCGTCGTACGGCGGTAACCAGCCTGCCAAGATCTGCGAGCTTGCCGTCGTCGGGATTCCCCGCGTGCAGATGTTGTCCTTCAAGGCGACGGGCACACCGGCGAGGGCACCGGGATCTTCGCCGTTCGCAACCTTGCGATCGACCTCGTCCGCCTGCAACAACGCGACGCCGTCGGTCACCGCGTTGAAGCAGTGCAGCTCGCTCTCGAACTTCGCGATTCGCTCGAGCGTGGCTTCCGCGATCGCGTGGGCGCTCGCCTCTCCCTCGCGGACCGCATTCGCGATCTCGGTCGCGGGGGCGAGCGCGAGCTCGTCAACGGCGCTCACGGCGCCTCGCCGAGGATCGGTGGAACCTTGAAGCGCCCCGACTCTGCAGCAGGAGCCTGCGCGAGCACCTCGTCGCGATCAAGGCACGGCACGATCTCGTCCGTGCGGACGACGTTCACAAGCTCGAGCGGGTGCGCAGTCGGAGGCAATTTGGACGTGTCGAGGGCGCGCACCGCATCCACGTGCTCGAGGATCGAGACGAGCTGCGCGGTGTAATGATCGATCTCCTCGTCATTCAATCCGAGCCGCGCCAAGTCGGCGACGTGCACAACGTCGTCGCGCGTGAAGGCCGGGCGGAATTCAGCCACTGGTCACCTTCTCCGCGAACGCGACCGCTTCCGATTCGATCGCCTTCGCGTCGTAATCGAGCGTGGCGACGTGATAGCTGCGCTCGAGATTGATGCGCGCGATTGCACCGCCGTACTCGCGCTCGACAAGGTCGGAGGACTCCGTCGGAACGACGTGGTCAGTCCGGCTCGAAAACAGCAATGCCGGACAGTCGATCTCGGGAAGTCGCGGCGCGATCGTCTCGGTCGCCTCAAATATCGACACCATCGCGGCGATCGGGGTCGACCCGTAACCGCCGCCTGACTGGCCGGGCTTCGCGATGTCCGATCCGATCGAGGGGATCGTCGTAGTCCCCGCCTCGAGAGCGGCCTGAAGGAGCGAATACAGGCTCTTGGCCGGAGGAGAAACCATCGGGTTGATAAGGACGAGACCAGCCAGTTCCGGGTGGTGGAGCGCAAGGTCGAGCGCGAGCGTCCCCCCCATCGACAGTCCACAGACGACGACCGCTCTGCCGCCCGCCGCGAGGCGTCGGTACGCGCCCTCGGCGGCCCCAAACCACTCGGCGTAGCGCCGATCGACGAGATCCTCAACCGTCGTCCCGTGACCGGGAAGGAGGGGCAATTCGATCGCGAACCCCGCCTTTCCGAGCGCCTCGGCGAGCGGGCGCACCGAAAGCGGCACGCCGGTGAAACCGTGCAGTACGAGCGCGCCTGAACCAGCGCGGTCCGAGCCCGTTGAAGCTGATGCGTCGGCGGTCACGGTCGCATCGTATAGAGCGACGACGACCACGCTCCCTCGTCGACCGCTCCACCAGCGGTCGACGATTACTCTCCGAACGAATTCTTCCGCACGCGGCTCCAGGAGGCACTCCGAGATGGAAAAGCACGACTTTCTCAGCCCCGAATGGGTAGAGGCCGCCCGTGCGATCTACTCCCGCTTCCAGTCCGCCGCAGAGCCGCCCACGATGCCGCTCAAGATGAATCTCGTCGTCGATGCCGTGCCGTTTGTCGAGCATCGCTTCGAAGCGCACCTCGACACCTCCGCGGGCGTCGCGGAGGTCGAGATCGGCCACGTCGAGGACCCCGACCTCACGGTCACCCTTCCCTACGACCTTGCGAAGTCCGTCTTCGTCGACGGCAATGCGCAAGCCGGTGTTGAAGCATTCATGATGGGGCTCGTTCGCGTCGATGGCGACGTGACGAAGCTGCTCACGTTCCAGCAGCAGCCGCCCTCGCCAGCACAAGCCAAGATCGCGAGCGAGATCCGCGCCATCACGGCCTGACAAAAGGCTCTCTGTCAGAGCTTGCCGGTCTCCAATAGGCGCACGAACCCTGCCTCTTCGAGGACCGGGACGCCGAGTTGCTCGGCCTTCGAGGTCTTCGCCGCGCCGGGATTGGCCCCGACGACGACGGCGAAAGTCTGTTTCGACACCGACCCGGGAGACTTGCCGCCACGCTCGGTGATCGCGGCTTCCGCCTCCTCGCGGGTGAATGCCGAAAGCGTCCCGGTGACCACGATCGACTTGCCGGCGAGCACTCCGCCGGAGTCGTTGTCGCCACCCGGCCGGTACGAATCAGAGGCAAGCACGACGCCGGTGCGACGCAGCTTTTCGATCACCTCAAGATTCGTCTTCATATGGAAGAACGCATGGACACTCTCCGCGATCACGTCGCCGACGCCATCGACTGCGGCGAGCTGCGAGGCGTCGGCTAGCGCGATGGCGTCGACGTCCGGGAAGGAGCGGGCGAGCGCCTGTGCGGCGCTGCCGCCAATGTGGCGAATCGATAGCCCGACGAGCACGCGCTGCAATCCGCGAGTTTTCGAAGACTCGATCGCGTCGATGAGTTTCTTCGCCGAGAGCTCGCCGAGACGATCGATCTGTGCAAGGCGGCCCGCCTCGAGCTCGTAGATGTCGCCGACATCACTCAACAGATGCTCGTCGACCAGCTGGAGGACTCGTTTTTCGCCGAGCCCTTCGATGTCCATCGCCCCCCGCGAGGCGAAGTGCGAGATCCGTTCCACCCTCTGGGCTGGGCACTCGGTGTTCACGCAATAGGTGTCTGCCTCGCCTTCGAGACGGACGAGCGGGGTGTTGCAGCTTGGACAACGTGTTGGGAACTTCCAGGGCCGGGACCTTTTCGGGCGCAACGACAGCACGGGTCCGACGACCTCTGGGATTACATCACCGGCTTTGCGCACGATGACGGTGTCGCCGGGGCGCACGTCTTTGAGGCGGACCTGGTCCTCGTTGTGCAATGTCGCCTTCGAGACGGTCGACCCCGACACGACGACAGGCTTCAACTGCGCGAATGGCGTCGCGCGACCGGTCCTGCCGACCGAGACGAAGATGTCCTCGAGCAAAGTCGTGCGCTCCTCGGGCGGGAACTTGAACGCCACGACCCAGCGCGGAGCATGGCTCGTCGTGCCGAGCACACGTTGCAGCTCGAGGCTGTTCACCTTGGCGACAGTGCCGTCGATGTCGTAGTCGAGATCGTGGCGGTGTTCCTCCCAGTGGATCGCGAAGTCGTAGACCTCGACGAGCGTCTCGACGACGCGGTTCTCACCGTTCACCGGAAGGCCGGCACGGCGCACGAGTTCGAGCGCCTGGGAGTGTGTGGTGAGGGATACGCCCCGCGGTCCGGCAGCGCCGCCGTCGACCTCGCCGACTTGGTAAGCCCAGAACGAAAGCGGACGTGAGGCGGTGATCGAGGGATCCTTTTGGCGCAGCGAGCCAGCGGCGGAGTTGCGCGGGTTCGCGAACGGTCGCAATCCCTCCTTCTCCTGACGACGGTTCAGCTCCTCGAAGGCAGAGAGCGGCATGTACACCTCGCCGCGCACCTCGAAAACCTCGGGGACGTCGGCGCCTTTCAGCGACAGCCGATGCGGGATGACGGAAATCGTTCGCACATTGGCGGTGACGTCCTCACCGGTCGTGCCGTCACCGCGTGTCGCCGCCTGTACGAGAGCACCCCGCTCGTAGCGCAGTGAGATCGCGAGGCCATCGATCTTCGGTTCGCAGACGACTTCCACGTTGCCGGACTTCGAGCTCTGACCGGCAGCGGCGAGCAGGCGCTCGACGCGCTCACCCCACCGCTTGAGCTCGTCGAGCGAGAAGACGTTGTCGATGCTCATCATTGCGACGCTGTGTCGCACCGGCGCGAAGAGGTTCGACGGCGCGGCACCGACCTCTTGGAGTGGAGATCCCTCGCGCAGCTCCGGGTGTCCTCGCTCGAGGTGCTGGAGTTCGACGACGAGGGCGTCATACTCGGCGTCGGCGATCTCCGGTGCGTCGTCTCGGTAGTACCGGTCGCGGTGGTAACGGATCAGCCGCGCTAGCTCGTGCGCCCGCGCGACGGGGTCGGAGTCTTTCTCTGATTGCTCGCGCGCGAGATTCTCCACCTCGGACTGCTCCCCGGCACCACGCGGTGTCATGCGGCGATCCCCGCGCCGACGACCTCGTCACCGACATAGAAGGCGACGACCTGCCCCGGCGCCGGTCGACGGGCGGGCTCGTCGAATCGGATTCCCGACTCGGAGATGCGCGCACGACAGGCGTGACCGTGCGCGCTCGACTGGGCGAGAACCGGAGATCCCACTTCCAGTTCTCGGGCGATCCATGTCCGCGGATCGAGGCTCAAATCGTCGACGAGCAGATCCCCTCTCTCGCCGACGAGCACCCTCCGGTGTTCGACGTCAACCGCGACGGCGAATCTCGGCGGCCCGCCGGCGATACCGAGCCCGCGCCGCTGGCCGAGGGTGACGAGCTCGACGGCGACGACTTCGCCGATCGGCTCTCCGGTAGCGGCGTCGACGACGTTGCCGCGGTGTATGGGGATTCGCGCCGAGATGAAGTGGCGTCTCGCGGCGGAATCGGATCTCGAGGAGATGAAGCAGACGTCCTGACTTTCCGGCTTCGCGAAGGTGCGCAACCCCCTTCGTCGGGCGAACTCTCGCACATCCGCCTTCGTGAACGACCCGATCGGCAGAGCCACCCGCGCGAGCTGCTTCGAGGTGAGCGTCGAAAGGACGTAGGACTGGTCCTTTCGCACGTCGATGCCCCGTAACAAGTGAGGCGAACCGTCTCGATTCTCGAGCCGCGCGTGGTGGCCCGTCGCGATGGCGTCGAACCCGAGACGGAAGGCCCGCTCGGCGAATGCGCCAAACTTCAGTTTTGTATTGCAATCCACGCACGGATTCGGAGTGCGTCCGACGGCATGCTCGGAGACGTAGCGATCGAGGACCCCCGCCGCGAACTCCTCGTTGAGGTTGAAGACTCGATGATCGATCCCGAGACGATCGGCGACGCGCCGCGCGTCTTCAACATCTGCGACTGAGCAGCAACCCGAGTCACTCGGACCGCCCCAGAGTTTCATCGTCGCCCCGACGACGTCGTGACCTTGGTCGACGAGGAGCGCTGCCGCGACGGACGAGTCCACTCCGCCCGACATCGCGACGAGGACGCGCATCGTTCAGGCCTTCGCGTCGACCATTCGCGAGGAAAGCGTCGAGGTCGCGTCTTCGATCGCTCTCAGCGCGTGGGAGATCTCCTCGTCGCTCGTCGTCTCTCCGAGCGAGAAACGCACGCCCTCGCGTGCCGTCGCGGATGGCCAGCCGATCGAAACAAGCACATGACTCGGCTCGAGCGCCCCCGACGAGCACGCCGAGCCCCCCGATGCCGAGACGCCCCGTTCGTCGAGCATGACGAGCAGCTCCTCGGCAATCAGACCCGGAAAGCGGACGTGGGCAAACCCTGGCGCGGTCGACGACCTGGGCACCGACTCGACTACCTGAGTCGAGGCCGTGAGCCCATCGAGGAACCGGTCGCGCAGCCGGCGTACGCGCGCGACTCGCTCTTGCCGTTCGCGCACCGCCTCATCGGCCGCCGCCGCCATCCCGACGATTCCCGCCACGTTCTCGGTTCCCGGTCGCAGAGACCGTTCTTGGCCGCCACCGACGACGATTGGCAGCAGCTTCCCTCTCGCCCGCTTGCGGACGACGAGCGCCCCAACCCCTTTCGGACCGCCGATCTTGTGCGCCGAGATCGACACGAGGTCGCACTCACCGCAGAAGTCGGCGAGATCGAACCACGGAGCCGCCTGCACGGCATCGGTGTGCACGAGGGCGTCCGGCGCGAGCCGGTGCGCAAGGTTGACTACCCCGGCGACCGGCTGGACGGTGCCGAGTTCGTTGTTCACCGACATCACACTCACGAGCGCGACGGAGCCATCGAGGGCGACCTCGAGTGCATCGAGATCGAGGATCCCCTCGGTTGTCGCGCCGACGAGGCGCGCCGAACTGCGCCGAGCCGGATTCAGCACGGCGTGGTGCTCGATGGTCGTGGTGACGACCGACCCTGTTGCGCGGGCTGCGACACCCTGGATGGCGAGGTTGTCGGCCTCTGTCCCCCCCGAAGTGAAGATGACCTCGCCCGGTTCGCATCCACAGAACGCCGCGATCACGTCGCGCGCGTCGTCGATGGCCCGACGCGCAGCGCGGCCGCTGCGGTAAATCCCAGAGGGATTGCCGAAGTTCTCTTGAAGGAACGGAAGCATCGCCGCCAGCACGCTGGCGCGCACCGGCGTGGTGGCGGCGTGGTCGAGGTAGCTCGACATGGTGGTGTCCTCGTTTATTGGCATTACGACTTCAATCCCTCGGTTCCGACGTAGCACGCCGCCTCCGACTGGCTCAACGGCGTGATCGCCGGCGCTGACGCGCCGGTCGTGATCCGGGCGACTTGCGGTTCTGAATTGCCGACCCTCGTCAGTTTCGCGCTGTTCGCGCCGCCCGCCACCTCGATCTCGAAGAACCGGGTCGTCGTCCTCGCGACGATCGCCAATGCGGACGCGTCGCTTCCGACGTAGGGCGAGAGGTGACCAGCTGCGAAGATCTCGAGGAACCACTTGTCCGTGTTCGCGTCGTCGTTGTAGAGCTTCGCCGAATCCTGCGGCGGGTTGCAGGCGTCGGTGGCGCTCTGCACTACGAGCAGCGGCGGCGCCGTCGGATGGCGCGCGTAGGGATCGGGGATGCTCGGTGGGTAGTACCACTCGGCTCCCGACAGCACGGCGACCGCGCGGTACATGATTCCCGGGTGTACGTCGAACTGGCTGTCGTAGGCGGCCATCCCGACCGTGTCTCCGCCATCGGACTGGCCGGCGAGGCCGATGCGCGACACGTCGATCAGGCCAGAGAGCCGAGGGCACGCCCTCGATCGCTCGCGAGAGTCACCGATCATCGCGTGGACGACGAAGGCGACATCGCCGGGCTGATGCACATCGTCCTCTTCGGCGTCGGAGATCTTGTCCTCTTGGACGGCGGCGGCATTCGTTTCCGGAAAGATCGGCGCGGCGACGACAAAGCCCGCCCGCACCCACTCGTCGAGCAACGGAACGTACCAGTCGGGCATCGCCGCGTAGCCGTGCGCGAACACGATCAGCGGGAACGGCTTGTTCGACGCCGGACTTCCGGCGCCGCCGTCGGGTGAGTACGTGGGGTAGCGGATCTCGGTCTCGAGGCTCCGGTAGGGAAGCGACTGACCCGTCGTCGCGCTCACCGAGGAGCGGGTGTGATCCACGAAGGTGCACGTCACCTCCGCGACGTAGTACCGCCGGCGCGGGGCGTCTTTGGCCGTCTTCGGGTGGTGATCGGCCCCCGAGGCGACGAGGGCGCCGATCACGGCGAGAGCGGCAACGACGACGAGGACGAGGAT
>JBAVUF010000256.1:0-5329 GCA_049696635.1 Acidimicrobiales bacterium
GTGCACGGACAACGCGGCGATGATCGCCGCGGCGGCGACCGCAAACCTCGCTGACGTTGGTGCGAGCGATCTCTCGACCGGTGCGGTGCCGGGCCTGCGGCTCTCGCTCCGCCACCGGATCGAATCCGCGGTTCGCTGACGCACCGTGCGAGACTCGCCGCCGATGGATCGGGACACCTACCTCGCGCACATCGGCAGCGACGGCGAGCGCCTCATCGAGGTCGCGAAGGGTGCGCCGGCAGCCGCGATCCCGAGCTGTCCGGAATGGGACATGCGCGCCCTCGTCGGCCACGTGGCGTCGGTCCACGCCTGGGCGGCGAACATTCTCGAGAACCATCTGCAGACTCGCCCCCACCTGCGTCGCGTCGACGAGGCCGTCGGCGACTTCCACGACATCTCAGCGGACTACGAATCGGCCTTCGCCCGCCTTCTCGCCGCACTCGAGGCGGCGCCAGACGACGACGAGGTCTGGAATTGGCGCGATCGCAAGCCCGCGCCGGCTGCGTTCTGGTTCCGTCGGATGGCCCAGGAGACCGCGATCCACCGAGTCGACGCGGAACTCGGTGGTGGCGTCCCTTCGCCGATTGAAGCGTCACTCGCTGCCGATGGCATCGGTGAGTTCCTCGGCCTGCTCCAACGCTTCATCGTGTACGAGCCGGTTGAAGCGATGCAGGGCTCGATCGCCTTCAGCGCGGCCGATGTCGGGGACGAATGGCGGCTCGCACTCGCGCCGGATCACATCGAGTTCATCGAGGGCGAAGTCGACGCGACCGTGCGCGGTGGTGCGTCCGACCTCTATTTGTGGGTGTTGCATCGTGACGACGGCGACTCGGCGCCGCTCACCGTCAGCGGTGATCGCGACGTGGTCGAGCGCTGGCGAAACGTGAAGTTCGATTGAGCCGGAAGGACAGCAGTCGAGCGGTCGTCGTCGGTTCGGGCCCGAACGGCCTCGCGGCCGCGATCGAACTCGCCCGTCACGGTCTCGAGGTGGAGGTCCTCGAAGGCGCGTCGACCCCCGGCGGCGGATGCCGGAGCGCCGCCGTCACCGAAGCCGGCTTCGTGCACGACCTCTGCTCGGCTGTTCATCCGCTGCTCGCGGAGTCACCCTTTTTTCGCGAGCAGCCTCTCGCCTCGCGTGGCGTCGAGTTGCTGATTCCCGAGGTCGCGCTCGCGCACCCGCTCGACGGTGGACGAGTCGGCGTCGTGCGAGGGAGCGTCGAGCAGACGGCTGCGGTGCTCGGCGCTGACGACGACCGATATCGGCGACTTTTCGCCTGGATGGTGCGCGACCGCGACAAACTCGTCCCGACGCTCCTCGCACCGATCCGCACGCCACCGAAGCATCCGGTACCGGCGGCTCGGTTTGCCGCGCTCGGCCTGCGCTCGGCGCGTCACCTCGCGCGACGATTCAGCTCGGACGAGGCGCGTGGAATTGTCGCCGGCGTCGCCGCGCACTCCATGCTCGCGCTCGACCAACCCCTGACGGCGTCGTTCGCGCTCCTGCTCACGACGCTCGCGCATTCGACGGGATGGCCGCTCGTGCGCGGTGGGAGCTCGTTCATCGTCGATGCGCTCGTCAGAGAACTCGAAGAGCTCGGCGGGAAGGTGACGTGCGGAGCCCGAGTTGACTCGCTCTCCGACGTCGGGCGCGCCGACGCCGTACTTTTCGACGTCGCTCCGAGCGCGCTCGTCCGTATCACCGGCGACGCGCTGCCACGCCGCTACCGGCGCGCGCTCGAGCGATTCCGGAACGGACCGGGTGCCTTCAAGATCGACTACGCGTTGAGCGAAGCCGTGCCGTGGAAATCTCCCGAGTGTCGCGTCGCCGGGACGGTGCACGTCGGCGGTTCGTTCGAGGAGGTGGCGAGCGCCGAAGCCGACGTCGCCCAAGGTCGTCACCCGGACCGACCCTTTTGCATCGTCGTGCAGGCGAGCGTCGTCGACCCGTCGCGGGCGCCGGCGGGGCGCGCGACGTTGTGGGCGTACTGCCACGTCCCGAACGGGTCGGATATCGACATGACCGGGCGGATCGAGGCCCAGATCGAACGGTTTGCCCCCGGCTTCCGACAGGTGATCATGGCGCGGGCGACTCGTGGCCCGGCACAGCTTGAAGCCGAGAACCCGAACGACGTCGGCGGCGATATCGCCGGTGGTTCGTCGGATTTGCTCCAGACGCTCTTCCGGCCGGCCGTGCGGTGGAATCCGTACCGCACCCCGCTCAGCGGTGTCTATCTCTGTTCGGCATCGACGCCACCGGGCGGTGGGGTGCACGGCATGTGCGGCATGCACGCCGCACAGACGGCGCTTGCTGATCTCCGCCGCCCCGCCCGGGGGCGGGTTTGAGCAGCTAGCAGGGCGAAGCATCCCTCCCGGGGGAGGTGATGCCTGCCCCCTTCGCTGAACACCGGACGACACCCTTTCCGAGCTGCCGGTTTTTGCTGCACACTGGCTGCACGATCGCCCGTGCGCCGCGCGGGGGGAAGCGGGCCCGAGGGTCCGGTTGGGGGGCGCGATGCGCACCGAGGCTTCGGTCACTTCGATCTCGTGGATCCCGTCAGAGGCGATCAGCGGCGCCACGCGGGCGCCGTTCGACATCGGGATCACGCACTACGACAACGCACCACCCGAGGTCGTGACGGACCTCGAGGAACTGCGCGCCGCGGACCGCTTCCGTTTCGCGAACGAGCTGCGCGGATTCGTCGAAACCCAGAACGGCCGCATCGTCGACTACGGGCAATCGGGTGGAGGCCTGATCGGCTCGACGACGGTGCGGCTCGGCGGGCTGCAGAAGACCTTCCAGGCGGTGCCGCTTCCCGATATCTGTCCCGATCCGATCGTCACCGACCGCAGCGTCACCTTTGTCCAGACGGCCGGGGGGCGGACAGGGATCCCCGCGCCGCGGCGTGTTCGACGTGCCCCATTTGTGCAGTTATCCGCGCCGCTCGTGTGGACGACGCTGGCGCTCACGATCTTCGTCGACGGGCGAAACCGTATCGAGCTGCGCGGTGCGAGCTCGTTTCCGCGGCATTGGATCTATGGGCCGGACGGCAAGCTTGAGCAGAAGTCCGGCCTCATCGACTTCTCGACGTGGTACCGACGCGCTTTCGGCGTCCACAGCCCGTGGGGCGACCGGGATTCGCGGGCGCTCACGACCGCGATCGAGACGGCGCTCGAGCGCGAACTTTCGACGGTGCTGATGCGCAGCGGCGAACGTCCGCGCCTCGCGACGATTCCCGAGGGCTCGACGATCCTCGAACAAGGGGAGTCAGGGAACGAACTGTTCTTGGTCCTCGACGGTGTCGTGCGTGTCGAGGTCGACGGCAAGCCGCTCGTCGAATGCGGACCCGGATCGGTCCACGGCGAGAGGGCCGCGCTCGAGGGCGGAAAGCGCACCGCGACGGTGCGCGCCGTGACGAAGTGCAAGGTCGCCTTCGCCTCCGCCGATCAGTTCGACAAGGACGTTCTCACCGAGCTGGCGAGTGGGCATCGACGGGAACTCGACTGACGTGTCGACGCTCGAGGATGAACGGCGGGTCGTGGGCGACGATCGTGGTGTTGGGGGGCCGACGATCACCGTCTTCCTTGCCGACGACAACCTGATCGTTCGAGAGGGCGTGAAAGCGCTGCTGATGCTGGAGCGCGACTTCGAGCTCGTCGGCACCGCCGGCGACTATGACGAGCTCGTCTCGGCGTCCGAGCGGCTCGCTCCGCAGGTCGTCATCACCGACATCCGGATGCCGCCGAACTTCCAGCAAGAAGGCATCGACGCCGCCCACGAGATCCGCAAGCGCCATCCCGGCACCGGGATCGTCGTGCTGTCCCAGTTCGACGATCCCGAATACGCGATCTCCCTTCTCGCCGAGGGATCGGCCGGCTACGCGTACCTCTTGAAGGACCGCGTCGCCGAGGGTGACCAGCTCGCTCGGGCGGTGCGCACCGTCGCGACCGGGGGATCGGTGCTCGATCCGGCGATCGTCGAGTCGATGGTCCATCCGGTCACCGACTCGGGAGGACTCGACGCGTCCGACGAGCAGCTGCTGAAGTTCGTCGCCGAGGGCCGACCGATCAAAGCGATCGCGGTGGCGATGAACACGACCCCCGCCGCGACGGCGGACGCCGTCGAGCGGCTGTTCCTGCGCCTCGCGAAGGACGCGAGCGGGGGCGGCAAGCAGTCGCTCCGACAGCTGCGCAAGCTGCATGAGGCGATCGTCGATCGCGAAGAACAAGGCGAGTCGCTCAGTCGTTTGCTACCTGGTGGCGTCGCGCGAATGCTGCGCGACGAAGGGTGCCGTCCCGGCGAGACGGTCCAGCTCACCGTCAGCGTCTTGATGTCGGACATCCGCGGGTATTCGACAATCGCCGAGCGCGCCGATCCGAGCGCGCTCGCCGGGCAGCTGAACGTGCATCGCGGCGAGATGAACCGGGCGGTCATCGGAGAGGGCGGCACTGTGATGCAGTTCGTCGGCGACGCGGTGATGGCGGTTTTCGGCGCGCCCGTTCCGATCGCGGATCACCCGGACAGGGCTCTGCGCGCCGCGCTGGCGATGCACCGCGCGCAGGACGCGGTGAACGTCCGCTGGCGGGACGAGGGTCTCGCAGAGTTCGGTCTCGGCATCGGGATCACGACCGGAGATGTTGCCGCGGCGCTGCTCGGATCGGACGAGCGCCTCGAGTACACGGTCGTCGGCGACACCGTGAATCTCGCGCAGCGGATCCAGCAATGGGCAGAACCGGGAGAGACCGTCCTTTCCGACGCGACGTACCAGTCGTTGCTCGACCAGATCGCGGCGGAGCCGATCCCGCCCTCGACGGTGAAGGGGAGATCAGGTTTGGTCGGCGCGTGGAAGGTGGCGGCACAAATGGCGGGAGCGGACCGATGAGCGTCATGGAAGCACGTGGAGTGCGCAAGACCTACGAGACCGAAGGCGCCCCGGTGCGCGCCCTGCGGGGGGTCGACATTGCGATGAACGACGGGGAGTTCGTCGCGATCATGGGGCCGTCGGGTTGTGGCAAGTCGACCCTGTTGAACCTCGTCGCAGGTCTCGACGTGCCGACCGATGGTGAGATCTTCGTCGCCGGCGAGGCGTTGTCCGGCATGGACGAGGACGAGCTCGCCTTGATGCGTCGACGCCATATCGGCATCGTCTTCCAGTTCTTCAACCTTCTAGAAGGGATGACCGTCCTCGAGAACGCGACGCTTCCCGCGATCGTCGCCGGTCTGCGCCGTCGACAGGCGGAGAGCAGGGCGCGCGATCTCCTCGACCTCCTCGGTCTCGCCGACAAGGCGCGCGCCGCCCCCGGCCTGCTTTCGGGAGGAGAGCGCCAGCGC
>JBAVUF010000257.1:0-2396 GCA_049696635.1 Acidimicrobiales bacterium
CCGGTGCTTATCCCGACACTTGCGTCACTCGCCGAGATTCCGGCGGCGTGTGCCTGGAGATACGACGGGACGCCGAGCGGTCTGCTTGCGGCGCTGACCGTCGCGACGACGACGTCACCGGAGCGCCGGCTGGCGATGTCCGAAGCCGCGAGTTCCTTTGCCAGCCGTCTTTCATGGCCCGTCGCAGCGCGCGCGACCTATGAACTGTTTCGCGACCTGGCTGAGGCCCCTCCGTCTGTGCAAAATGCCGCCGTCATCCGCCGCGACACGCGCATTCACAGGCCTCCGTCGAACTCCGCACGAGCGCGCCGATGACCGATCGCTGCCCGATTTCGTTTGTCGTTGTGAACTGGCACGAGGATCAGGCGACGCGCGTCTGCCTCGCCAGCATCCGCGCTTCCGTCGGCGACAGGGCTGCCGAGATCGTCGTCGTCGACAACGGTCGACGGACGAGAGATGGGCGGCGGTCCCGTTTCGGTCCCGGTGTCGTCGTCGTCAACAACGGGCGTAACCGCGGTTTTGCCGGAGGGGCAAACGACGGATGGCGCCGTTCGACGGGATCGGTCATCGCCCTGATCAATAACGACTGCCATCTCGGTCGGGATTGGCTGGTTGCGGGCTTGGCGACGCTCGACGATCCCACCGTCGGAGTCGTCGGCGGACCCGAATACGCCTGGGACGATTTTCACGTCCTGGGCGACACGAGCTCGCCGCGCCGGACGGTCGTCACGGTCGACACCCGGCTCGGATTTTCGGTTCTCGGCAATGCCGAACCGCCTGGCCCGATCGCTGTCGGCTCCTTGAACGGCAGCAACCTCCTCGCCCGTCGAGACGTCCTAGAAAGCCTCGGCGGTTTCGACGAGCAGTTCTTCGCGTATTACGAAGACGCCGATTTGTGCGCTCGGGTCCTCGCGCTCGGTTGGCGTCTCGTCTACAACCCCGCGATGGCTGTGTGGCATCGCAACGGTTTGACGAGCCGGCGGCACCCGCTGAGAACCGCGTATCTCGCGCGCCGGAACCATTTGCTCTTCGTCGCTCGACACTTCCCGGATCGCTCGTACCCGCGCACCATTGCTCGAAACTGCCAGGAATACCTGGCGTCCGCGATTTCCGGAAGCGTCGGCGGCCTTCGTGGCCGCCTCGCCGGTGTTGGGCTGCTCACTGGTGCCGAACGGCTGGCTTGTGTCGGGGCGACATGTTGGCCGGCGGTGGCGTGGCCACGGATGCGGCGAAGCCGCCGACAGCTCGTGCATTCGGGCCAGCACGACGAGTCCTATCTGTCGAAGCTCGCTGTTTTGCAATCGACCGACGCCGTGGGGATCGTCCGGTGAATCGGCAAGCGAACTCGTGGCCGCGTGTGGCGATTGACGCCCGCTACCTGAGTCGGCCGGACGTCGGCATCAGCGTGTACATCACCTCTTTTGTTCGAGAGCTGCTCGAGAGCGGATGGCCAGTTGAGCTGCTGTGCGATCACGAGTCCCAACGGATCGAGCTTGAGAAGCTGTTCCCGTCTTGTCGCGCCGTCGCCCTGCGGCCCGGGCATGGGTTCTTCTGGGAGCAGGTGACGCTTCCGGTTTATCTGAAGCGTGCACGCCAGAGCCTTTTCGTCGCGCCAGCGAACTGGGGAATCCCTCTCCTTTATATAGGCGCCACGCGTCTCGTCGTCGTTGTTCACGACCTCATTCCGCTCCGCATGCCGAAGGAGTACCTCCTGCAAGACCTCCGCTGGTCGGCGAAGTACCTGCTTTCGACCGCGATCGCCGCATTGCGCGCTGACTGGGTGATCACGAACTCTCGAGCGACCGCCAACGACGTGCGACGCTTATGGCGCCGGCGCAGGCTGCGCACCGTCTACCCGGGCGCGCTCCGAGCCCCGTTCGTCGAGGGACTCGCCACGGATCCGCCGCACGAGGCTGGGGCCTACTTCCTCTACGCAGGCGGCGCCGGGCCGCGCAAAAACGTCCGACGTCTCCTTGAGGCGATGGCAACGCTGAGACGCGAGGGCGATGAGCGAAAACTCCTCATCAGCGGCTCCTCGGGGCGGTTGATCGAGCCCGACGCGGAACAGATGGGCCTCGGCGACGTCGTCTGTTTCACCGGCTCCGTCGAGGCGGAAGTGCTTGTCGCGCTGACGCAAGGAGCTGATGCCCTGGTGCACCCCTCCTGCATGGAGGGCTTCGGGCTGCCAGTCGTCGACGCCCTGATTCAGGGCACCCCCGTCGTCTGTGGCCGTCTGCCGGCCGTGCAGGAGGTTGCCGGCGACCTCCCGCATTATGCGGAGGTCGACGACGCGTTGTCGATCGCGGAAGCGATGCGGGAGGCAGGGACGGCCGCCGCGCGCCAGCGTCTGCGCGAGAGGGCTCCGTCGCACTTTCGCTCCCTGCGCGCCCGAACAG
>JBAVUF010000258.1:0-4842 GCA_049696635.1 Acidimicrobiales bacterium
GGCGTTGCCGGTCCTGCCCGAACGCAACGCCGGCTCGATCGTCGACGCGGCGGCCAGCGTGCGACCAGCGTCGTCGTCGATCACCTGGGCGACGATGTGACGGTTCGACCGGAAGACCGAAAGGCGCGGCCGCTCGGACGAACCGCGCACCTTCTTTCTCAGGCGCGCGTGGCGTCGGTGGCGCAGTTCGTGGACTCGTCGGATGTTCGCCATCGCTACTTACCTGCCTTGCCGGCCTTGCGGTGGACTACCTCGTTGACGTACCGGATGCCCTTGCCCTTGTACGGCTCCGGCTTGCGGAGCTTGCGGATGTCCGCCGCCACCTGGCCGACCTTTTCCTTGTCGATGCCGCGGACGGTGATGCGGGTCGGACTCGGCACCTCGAAGTCGATCCCTTCGGGTGCGTCGACGATCACAGGATGCGAAAAACCGAGCGCGAGCTCGAGCTGGCGCGGACCGCGCGCCTGGGCCCGATAGCCGACGCCCTGAATTTCGAGATCCTTTTGGAACCCCGCCGTCACACCCACGACCATGTTCTGGACCAACGAGCGCGCCAGCCCGTGCAGGGCGCGGCTCTCGCGTTCGTCATCGGGGCGCTCGACGAGCAGCGACGCGGCCGCCTCATCTCGACGGATCGTGATCGGGGGCGGCAGCACGCACTCGAGCGCTCCCTTCGGCCCGCGGACCTCGACGCGGCCATCGGTGATGTCGACGTCCACGCCAGAGGGGAGCGGGATCGGCGAACGACCAACGCGGCTCATCGCGCCTCCCCGCTGCGGTGCCTACCAGACATAACAGAGCACCTCGCCACCGATCTTGCGCTTTCGCGCCTCACGGTCGGTGAGCAGACCTTCGCTCGTCGAAAGGACGGCGACGCCCATCCCGCCCAAGACCCGCGGCAGCCGATCGGCGCGCGCGTAGACACGCAGCCCCGGCGTCGAGACTCGCCGCAGCCCGGCGATCGCGCGCGTGCGGTCCTCGGTGTACTTCATCTTGATCTCGAGCACGCTGCCCGGGCGCGTCTCGCCCGCCGACGTCGTGAAGCCGGCGATGTAGCCCTCGCGCTCGAGGATCGAGGCGAGGGAGACCTTGAGTTTCGAGCCCGGCATCTTCACGCTGTCGTGCATCGCGACGTTCGCATTGCGGACGCGCGTCAACATGTCTGCGATCGGGTCGGTCATCGTCATCTGCTCTCCCCTCCCCTCACCAGCTCGCCTTCGTGACGCCCGGGATCTCGCCCGTGAGCGCAAGCTCGCGCAGACAGATCCGGCACATCCCGAACTTGCGGAAGACGGCGCGCGGCCGTCCGCAGCGGCGACAACGCGTGTAGCCGCGCACCTTGAACTTCGGGGTCCGCTGCTGCTTTTCCACGAGTGCTTTCTTCGCCATCGGTTCTTCGTTACCCCTCTCTGCGGAACGGGAAGCCCAGCGCACTGAGCAATGCCCTCCCCGCAGCGTCGGTCTTCGCGGTTGTGACGATCGTGATGTCCATCCCCCGGGTCGCGTCGATCGAGTCGTAGTTGACCTCCGGGAAGATCAGCTGCTCGGTGACGCCGAACGTGTAATTGCCCCGCCCATCGAAAGCGCGGGGGTTCAGCCCGCGGAAGTCCCTGATGCGCGGGATCGCGATCGACACCAGGCGGTCGTAGAACTCCCACATGCGGTCGCCGCGCAGGGTCACCATCGCGCCGATCGCATTCCCCTCGCGCAGCTTGAACGAGGCGATCGACTTACGGGCGCGGGTGACGACCGGCCGCTGACCGGTGATCGTCGAGAGGTCGCGCACCGCGCCTTCGAGCAACGATTGCTGCTGGGTCGCCCGTCCGACTCCGCAGTTCAGCACGATCTTTTCGAGGGTTGGGACCTCCATCACGTTCTTCAGCCCGAGCGCGACCTTGAGCTCGTCGCGCAACTGCTCGTCGTAGCGGCGGCGAAGGCGCGGCCGTTCGGAGAGCGTGTCGGTACTCATAGCTTCCCCCCGCATTTCGCGCAGACGCGCGTCTTTGCGCCGTCCGGCTCGATCTGTGTGGCGGCGCGCGCCGGGCCGTCCTTCGCGCAGACGAGCGCGACCACAGAGACGGGTAGCGGCATGTCCTTGTCGATGATCCCGGCCTGCATCGTTGCGCGCACCGGCTTTTGGCTGCGCTTCGCGATGTTCACGCCCGCCACGATGACTTGGTTCTTCTTCGGGATGGCGCGGATGACCTCGCCGGACTTGCCGCGGTGCTTGCCAGAGAGCACGACAACGGTGTCGCCCTTATGGATCTTCACTCAAATCACCTCCGGTGCGAGGCTCACGATGCGCATGAACCGCTTGTCGCGAAGCTCACGTCCCACCGGGCCGAAAATGCGCGTGCCGCGCGGCTGCTGCTGGTCGGTGATCAGCACCGCTGCGTTCTCGTCGAAACGGATGTAGCTGCCGTCGGGGCGACGGCGCTCTTTCTTGGTTCGCACGACGACGCAGCGGACGACGTCGCCCTTTTTCACCTGGGCTCCCGGGACGGCGTCTTTCACGGTGGCGATGAAGACGTCGCCGATCGACGCGTACCTGCGACGGGTTCCGCCGAGCACCTTGATGCACAGCACCTCGCGGGCTCCCGAGTTGTCGGCGACGCGAAGGCGCGACTCTTGCTGGATCATCGTGCCCGCTCCAGGACCTCGACCAAGCGCCAGCGCTTCAGCTTCGAGATCGGGCGCGTCTCAGCGACGCGCACCCGGTCGCCGACGTGGGAGGCGTTCTCCTCGTCGTGGACGTACAGCTTCGTCGTGCGCTGGACCGTCTTCGCGTACTTCGGGTGGCGGACCCGTTGGGTCACAGCGACGACGGCGGTCTTGTCCATCGAATGCTTCAGCACGGTCCCCTCGCGCACCTTGCGGCGGTTCGGCCGCGGCCCGGCCGCGCTTTGTTCCTGCTCAGCCACGTTTCCTCCTCGGGCGCTTCGGCGCGCGCGCAACGGTTGTCTCTTCGCGCGCGAGCGTGATCAGGCGCGCGATCTCCTTGCGCACGACGGCGATCCGGCTCACGTTGTCGAGCCGTCCGGTAGCGAGCTGGAAGCGCAGGTTGAACAGCTCCTTGCGCGCCTCGCCGAGGCGCTGGGCACGATCCGTGTCGGCAAGAAGGCGCAGCTCCGAGGGCTTGGTCATCAGCTGTGCGCCCCCGTCTCGGCGCCCGAGCGCACGACGAACTCGGCCTTGATCGGCAACTTCTGGATCGCCCGTTCCATCGCCGACTTCGCGAGTGCCTCGTCGACACCGGCCAGCTCGAAGAGGATCGCGCCCGGCTTCACGACCGCCACCCAGTGTTCCGGGTTCCCCTTGCCCGAGCCCATGCGCGTCTCGGCCGGCTTTTGGGTGACCGGCTTGTGCGGAAAGACGCGGATCCAGATTTTCCCGCCTCGCCGGACGTGCCGGGTCATCGCGATGCGCGCGGCTTCGATCTGACGCGCCGTCAGCCAGCCCGGCTCGAGCGCCTTGATCCCGTAGTCCCCGAAGTCGACGGTGGTCGCGCCCTTCGCGAGACCGGTCCTGCGACCGCGTTGCTGCTTGCGATACTTCACCTTCTTCGGCATCAACACGGTCAGTCCGTCTCCTTGCGGAAGTGCGGCGCCTCGTGATGCTCGTCGCGGGTACGGCGTTCGATCTCTTCTTCTTCCGCCAACAGGCGTTCGAGCGCGTCATCGGGCGGGGCCGCGACGACCGCCTCTGGCTCGACGCGGGGCTCGGCAGCCTCTTCTGACTCGGTGGCCTCTTCTGGCGTCGCGCCGGGCTCGGCCATGTCCGGGCGACGTCTTCCGCCGCCCGCACTGACGATGCGCCGCGGGCGTGCCTGGCCGGAGGTCTCCCCGACCGCCATCGCCGCTTCGCGCGAGATCTTGTCTTCGGGCGATGTGCGGTACGGCAGGATGTCACCCTTGTAGATCCACACCTTGACGCCGACGCGCCCGGTCGACGTGCGCGCCTCGCGCATGCCGTAATCGATGTCCGCCCGCAGCGTGTGCAACGGCACGCGACCCTCGCGGTACGACTCCTTGCGCGACATTTCAGATCCGCCGAGCCGGCCGGCGCACTGGACGCGCACGCCGAGCGCACCCGCCTTCTGCACCGTCTGGATCGCGCGCTTCATCGCGCGCCGGAAGCTGATGCGCCGAGCGAGCTGGTCGGCGATCCCCTGAGCGATCAGAGCTGCGTCGAGCTCCGGTTGCTTGATCTCTTGGATGTTCAGCTGGATGTTCGCGTTCTTTGTCATCCGGCCGAGGTAGCGACGCAAACGGTCGGCCTCGGCGCCACGCCGGCCGATCACGATGCCCGGCCGCGCCGTGTGGATGTCCACGCGCAGACGATCGCGGGTCCGTTCGATCTCGATACGGCTCACCGCGGCCGACTCGAGCTGGGTCATCAGATAGTTGCGGATCTTCCAGTCCTCGACGACCGCGTTCTGATAGCCGCGGTCTTCGAACCAGCGCGACTTCCAGTCAGTGGTGATCCCGAGGCGGAACCCGTACGGGTTGACCTTCTGGCCCATCAGCCCTCGTCCTTTGTTTGGGGCTTCCGCCCAGACTTCTTGGCGAGCTTCGAGATCGCCTTCACGGTCTTTTTCGCCGGTTTCTCGGCCGGCGTCTTTTTCGCGGCGGTCAACTTGGCGGCGGCCTTTTTCGCCGGTGCCTTCTTCGCGACCGCCTTCTTCGCCGGCGCCGCGGCGACGACATCTTCAGCCTCGGTTTCGGGCCCGCCCGCTTCGCCCGCCACTCCAGTTTCCAGTTCGGGGGCCTCGGGAACCCCGATCGCTTCGTCTTCGGCGGCAGGGCCGGTCTCGCCGCCCGCGTCCGACGCCAGCGCCTCTTC
>JBAVUF010000259.1:0-8387 GCA_049696635.1 Acidimicrobiales bacterium
GTGCGGCTCATCGAGGAGCCAGAGCCGTGCGTCGCGCACGAGGACGGTCGCGATCGCGACCCGCCGACGTTGTCCCGCAGAAAGCCGTCCGACAGCGGTCCGGCGCAAACGCCCGGAAAGCTCGAGACGCTCGAGCGCAACGGCAACGCCGCCAATCGAGACTCGAGCCGAACGGGCAGCGAAACGGACGTTCTCTTCGACCGTCAAGTCGTCGTAGAGGAAGGTCTTGTGTCCGAGGTGCGCGACCTCACGACGCACGGAGATCCGATCGCGACACAGGTCGTGACCGAGAACAAGCGCACCGCCGGAGACGATCGGTACGAGTCCCGCGCACGCCCGCAGAAGACTCGTTTTGCCGGCACCGTTCGGGCCGCGGAGGTGGACGACGTCGCCCTCGTCGACGTCGACGCTCAGACCGGCGAGTAGCGGAAAGCGACTCGCCACGGACACGACTTCGGAGAACGAAACGGCGGATGCCATGGAAACCGCCTCATCGTAAAGGGGAGCGGCCCGAACGGGCCAAGCGGCAGGACTACCGGCGCAAGGAAGCGAGGTCGGCGTCGACCATCATCGCGACGAGCCCGGCGAAGTCGACCTCCGGCTTCCACCCAAGGATGTTGCGGGCCTTCGAGGAGTCACCGACGAGCGCGTCGACCTCGGCCGGGCGGAAGAACTTCTCGTCAACGACGACATGGTCCTCCCAGTTCAGCCCCACGTGCGCGAACGCCAAGTCGCACAGCTCTCTCACCGAGTGCGTCTCCCCAGTCGCGACGACGAAGTCATCGGGGCTGTCTTGCTGGAGCATCTGCCACATCGCCCGGACGTAGTCGCCGGCGAAACCCCAGTCCCTCACGGCGTCCAAGTTGCCGAGGTGGATCTCGCGGTCGTGACCGATCGCGATGCGCGCCGCGGCGTTCGTGACCTTGCGCGTCACGAACTCGAGACCCCGGCGCGGGCTTTCGTGGTTGAAGAGGATCCCCGATGTCGCGTGGAGGCCGTAACTCTCGCGGTAATTGACGGTGATCCAGTGGCCGTAGACCTTCGCCACCCCGTACGGGCTGCGCGGGTGGAACGGGGTGCGCTCGTTCTGGGGTACCTCGCCCACCTTGCCGAACATCTCCGAAGACGACGCCTGGTAGAAGCGGATCTCGGGATTGACGAAACGGATCGCGTCGAGCACCCGCGTGACGCCGAGGGCCGTCGCCTCACCGGTGAACACCGGCTGGCTGAACGAGGTCTGCACGAATGACTGCGCGGCGAGGTTGTACACCTCGTCGGGCGCCCACTCCTTCAAGACGTTGATGATCGACATCTCGTCGAGCATCTCGCCGGGGACGAGCGTGATCTTGTCCTGGATGTGCGCGACGCGCTCGAAGTTCAGTGTGCTCGACCTGCGCACCATGCCGATCACCTCGTAGCCCTTTTCGAGGAGGAACTCGGCGAGGTACGAGCCGTCTTGGCCGGTCACGCCGGTGATCAGGGCACGTCGAGCCATCGTCCTGTTCTAGGCCAGGTCAGTCGGGGCCGCAAACATGCTCGCGAGCGCGCAGGCGCGACCCAGGTGGGCAGGGTGTCAACAACACCGGTCGCCCGACGGGCCGGAGGCCCGTCGGAACGCCGGGAATTAAGCCGGGCGGACGTTCGCCGCCTGGAGGCCTTTCTGGCCCTCTTGGACCTCGAATTCGACCTGCTGGCCCTCTTCGAGTGTCCGGTAGCCGTTCATCTGGATGGCCGAGTGATGGACGAACACGTCGGCCCCCCCTTCTTGGCTGATAAAGCCGTAGCCCTTCTCAGCGTTGAACCACTTCACAGTTCCGGTCGCCACGTTGGCGATCCCCCTTCTCGTCTTTCAATGCCTATCGAGAGGGACCGCCGATGGCGATGTCCGAGACGCGCTCATGCCCGCGCATTTGGTTTGGGGGGAGCGTCGTCGGCGGACGGCCACGATGGTCAGCGTTCTCTCAGTAAGAGAGGCTACCAGCGATTTCGGCACGTGCAACCAAAAAACTTGCGACTCGGCGCCATCTTGGCCGCTCCGGGGTCGGCGCGCCGTCGCGACCGCCCGAGGGCGCCGACCGACTCTTTGTTCAGCGGTGGACGCGGGTACCTGCGGGGGTGTCCTCGACGACGAATCCCCGCTGTTCGATTTCCGAACGCAGCCGGTCCGCGGCGTCGAAGTCCCTCCCCGCCCGGGCGGCGTCGCGTTCGCGAACGAGCGCAGCGACCTCTTCGGGAATCTCGCCTCCGGTCTGCGACTCGACGCCCAAGAGGTCGAAGAGCAGCAAGGCCGCTCGGGCGAGCGCTCCCCCCGCCCGATCCTCGCCGGCGTCGGCGAGCGCATTCGCCTGGCGCACTGCGCTGAACAACGCACTGAGCGCCCGGGGGGTGTCGAGGTCGTCGTCCATCGCCGACCGGAACGATTTGTTGAGCTCGACGACCGAGGCGAACTCGGGGTCGAAGGGCGCATCGGCGAAACGCCGGGCGAGCGCATCGATGCGGGCGAGCGCCTGGGTGGCGTCCCCGAACTGCTGTTCGGCGACCTCGATCGGTTGGCGGTAGTGAGACTGCAGAACCAAGAGCCGGTAGGCGCGGGGATCCGAGGTCGAAAGGACCTCGGCGAGTGTCGTCGTGTTGCCGAGAGACTTCGACATCTTCTCGCCGCCGACGCGGACGAGGCCGTTGTGCATCCAGAACTGGGCGAACGTCTTGAGATCGGCGACCGCCTGGGCGCGCTCGTTCTCGTGGTGGGGGAAGATGAGGTCCTCTCCCCCGCCGTGCAGGTCGAATCCCTCGCCCAACAACGCGAGCGACATCACGACGCACTCGGTGTGCCAACCCGGCCTGCCCTCGCCGAACTTCGCCGGCCAGGTCGGCTCGCCCGGCTTCGCCTTCTTCCAGAGCGCGAAGTCGACGGGCGATCGCTTCAGCTCGTCGATTTCGACCCGTGCCCCGGCTCGCAGCTCGGCGATGTCTTGGTGCTTCAAGAGCCCGTAATCGGGCACCGAGGAGATGTCGAGGTAGACGCCGTCCGCCGTGTCGTAGGCCCGTCCGGCCGCCAACAGCATGCCGATGAAATCGACCATCTGATCGATGTACTCAGTGGCGTGGGGGATGGCGCTCGGGCGCAAGAGGCCCATCTTGTCCATGACGTCCCACCACTCCGCCTCGGCGACCATCGCGACGTCTTGCCACGGTCGCTCCTCGATCCGAGCGCGCTCGATGATCTTGTCGTCGACATCGGTGACGTTCGAGACGTACGTCACGCGCAGCCCCTCGGATTCGAGGTAGCGCCGCAACACGTCGTAGACGAGTGCAAAACGACCGTGGCCGATGTGAGGAGAGCCGTACACAGTCGGCCCGCAGACGTAGTAGCCGATCTCGCCGGGCGTGCGCAGTGATAGCTCGCGGACACGACGAGAAGCCGTGTCGTACAGGCGGAGCATCCCGCTACGGTACTAGTCCAATGCCTGTCCAAGACCAGCTCAGGGCCGAGAAAACCTGCCGCCCGTCGAAGTGAGCGCTTCGGCGATCGATCCTTCCCGCTCGACCGAGCGCACGTCCCGAGTCCCCGACCGCCCAAGCCTCGAAGGTTTGGAGGAGCGTTGGGCCGCGCGCTGGGAGGCCGACGGTGTTTACCGCTTCGACGCCACGCGACCGCGGTCCGAGGTGTACGCGATCGACACCCCTCCGCCGACCGTCTCGGGCACGCTTCACATCGGCCACGTCTTTTCCTTCACGCAGACCGACATCGTCGCCCGATACTGGCGCATGCGCGGCAAGGCCGCCTTCTACCCGATCGGCTGGGACGACAACGGTCTGGCAACGGAGCGCCGCGTGCAGAACTTCTACGGCGTCCGTTGCGATCCGAGCGTTCCCTACGACGCGTCATTCCGGCCGCCCGCGAAACCCGGGTCGCGCCCGATCCCGATCTCGAGGCCGAATTTCGTCGAGTTGTGTCACGAGCTCACCCACCGCGACGAACAGGCGTACGAGGAGGTCTTCCGGCGAGTCGGACTCTCGGTCGATTGGTCGACGAAGTACACGACGATCAGTCGCATCGCACAAGAGACGTCCCAGCGCGCGTTCTTGCACCTCGTCGAAAAGGGTCGCGCCTACCGCCAAGAGGCGCCGACTCTCTGGGACGTCGATTTCCAAAGCGCCGTCGCGCAGGCGGAACTCGAAGACCGCGAGGTGCCCTCGGCGTTTCACCGCGTGCGCTTCCAATCGGCCGACCCTGAGCGTCCGATCGAGATCGAGACGACCCGTCCGGAGCTGATCCCGGCGTGCGTCGCCCTCGTCGCGAATCCGAAGGACGCGAAGAACGCCCACCTGATCGGGCAGTCGGCGATCACGCCGCTTTTCGGCGTCGAGGTTCCGATCGTCGGACACCCGCTCGCGGACCCGGAAAAGGGCTCCGGCATCGCGATGGTCTGCACCTTCGGCGACCTCACGGACGTGACGTGGTGGCGGGAGTTCTCGTTGCCGACGCGCACGATCGTCGGCAGGCAGGGACGGCTCGAACACGCGCCCTTCGGCGAAGAGGGATGGGAGTCGAAGGATCCCGAAACGGCGCGTCGCAACTACGACGCCCTCGAGGGACTGTCGACTGCGAAGGCGCGCGCGCTCATCACCGATCTCCTGCGGGAGTCCGGGGACCTCGTCGGAGAGCCGCGCCAGATCACGCACTTCGTCAACTTCTACGAAAAAGGCGAGCGCCCGCTCGAGATCGTCTCATCGCGCCAGTGGTACGTGAAAACGATGGATCAACGCGCGCAGCTGATCGAGGCCGGTCGGAAGATCGCCTGGCACCCCGACTACATGCGGACGCGTTACGAGGCTTGGATCAACGGGCTCACCGGCGACTGGAACATCTCGCGCCAGCGTTTCTACGGCGTTCCTTTCCCCGTCTGGTACCCGATCGACGAGGACGGCAACGTTCTCGACGACCGCCCGATCATCGCCACCGAGGACGCCCTGCCCGTCGACCCGTCGACGGCGACGCCGCCGGGATTCGGCGAGGTCCGGCGCGGCAAACCCGGCGGTTTCGCCTCCGACCCCGACGTGATGGACACCTGGGCGACGTCGTCGCTCACCCCACAGATCGCCGGGCGCTGGATCGCCGACCCGGAGTACTTCGCACGCGTCTTTCCGATGGATCTCCGTCCCCAGGCACACGACATCATCCGCACGTGGCTCTTCTCGACCGTGGTGCGTTCGCTGGACGAGCACGGGACCATCCCCTGGAGTGACGTCGCGATCTCCGGATTCATCCGCGACCCAGATCGCAAGAAACTGTCGAAGTCGAAGGGGGAGACCCTCTTGCCGTCGGAGTACTTCGACGCGCACGGAACCGACGCGGTCCGCTATTGGGCAGGATCTGGGCGCCTCGGCGTCGACCTCATCCTGGATGAGCAGCAGATGCGGATCGGACGGCGGCTCGCGATCAAGATCCTCAACGCGTCGCGTTTTGTCTTGGAGCGAACCGAGAACGAATCGCCGGCCGGCGCCGTGACGAACGCCCTCGATCTTTCGATGTTGGCGAGACTGAAAGACCTGGTCACGGTGGCGACCGAATCCCTCACGACCTACGAGCACGCGCGCGCCCTCGAGGAGGCCGAGCAGTTCTTTTGGACCTTTTGCGACGACTACCTCGAGCTCGTGAAGGCTCGCGCCTACGGCGGGGCCGACGCCTCGTCTGCCCGGAGCGCGCTTTCGATCGCGCTCGATGTCCAGCTGCGCCTGTTCGCGCCGTTCCTGCCGTTCGTGACCGAGGAAGTGTGGTCGTGGAACCACGACGATTCGATCCACCGTGCCCGATGGCCGACGACCGACGAGTTCGCCGGCTGGGGCGACGTCCGCACCCTTCGCGACGTCGGTTCGGTTCTCAGCTCGATCCGCCGCGCGAAGTCCGACGCGAAGACCTCCATGCGTTCGCCCGTGCGCCGCGTCGAAGTGAGCGGTCCGCCCGACGCCATCGCCCGCATCGCGGCCGCCGCCGATGAGCTCACTTCGGCAGGCACCGTCGAGGAGCTCTGCTTCGAAGAGCGCGGCGAGACGATCGAGACCACCGTTGACCTCGCCGAGGGTGCGGCGGCTTCGTGAGCGTCGACGGCTTGACCGCTGCCGAGCGGGTGTCCGACGCGATCATCGAAACGATCCAACTCACGAAGATCTACCCCGGGACGGATTTCAAGGCCGTCGACGAACTGAACCTCACCGTCGAACGGGGCGAGATTTTCGGGCTCCTCGGTCCGAACGGGGCGGGGAAAACGACGACCGCAGGGATGTTGACGACACGGGTCATCCCGACCTCGGGGCGCGCCTTCGTCGGCGGCATCGACGTCATCGCTCACCCGGCGCTCGCCAAGCAGATCATCGGCGTCGTTTCCCAGACGAACACGCTCGATCGCCAGCTCACGGTCTTCGAGAACCTCTACTTCCACGGCCGGCTGTTCGGAATGGGTGCAGCGCGGTCGCGGCAGGTGGCCGAGGAGCTGCTCGAACGATTCCAGCTCGCGAAGTGGGCGAAGGCCTCCGTGTACGCCCTGTCGGGAGGGATGGCGCAGCGACTGATGGTTGCCCGTTCGATCTTCCACCGACCCGCGGTGTTGTTCATGGACGAGCCGACGTCTGGACTCGACCCCCAGAGCCGCCTGTCGTTGTGGGACTTGCTGCGTGACCTGAACGGGGACGGACAGACGATCGTCCTCATGACGCACTACATGGAAGAGGCCGACAAGCTTTGCCGGCGCGTGGCGATCATGGACCACGGTCGCTTCCTCGCACTCGACACGCCGGAGAATCTCAAACGCAGTGTCGGCGTCGACACGATCATCACGGTGAAGGCTTCCGGCGACCAAGACGCGCTCGCGAAACTGCTCCAAGGAGAGATCGAGGGTGTCGCGCGCACCCGGCAATCCGACGCCGGCCTCGAACTGCACGTGCAAAACGGCTCGCGCGTCGTCGGACGCGTGGTCGCCGCTGCCGAGGCGGGCGGCTACGACGTCGCCGATCTGTCCTTTACGGAGCCGAGCCTCGAGACGGTCTTCATCAACCTCACCGGAAGGGAGCTGCGGGACACATGACGACTGAGTCGATCGCCATTGCGCCACGAATCCCGGTCTCGACCCATCCGACGCGGTCGACGTTCGACGCTTCACGAATCGCGCTGGGCGCGCTGTTGCTCCGTGACCTCGTCGTGCTGCGCAAGCACTTCTTCGAGTTCGTCGTGCGAACGGCGGTGCAACCTTTTCTTTTGTGTTTCGTCTTTTTGTTCGTGTTCCCGAAGATCGGCCAAGCCATCGGCGGGAGCGCATCGAGCGGAGGCTCGTCGGAGATCCCGTTCGCGACGATCCTCGTCCCCGGTGTCGTCGGGATCTCGATCATGTTCCAGGGCGTCCAGTCGGTCGCTTTGTTGCTCGCGCAGGAATTCGGTTTCACCCGCGAGATCGAAGACCGCGTGCAGGCGCCGTGTCCGATCTGGCTTGTCGCCTTCGAGAAGGTGCTCTCGGGGACGGTGCAGGGCATCATCTCGGCAGCGATCGTGTTGCCGATCGCTGCGGTCGTCCACGCGTCCGGTGTCCACGCGCGACTCGACCTGCACTGGTGGATCATCGTCACCTTGGTGCCGCTCTCCTGCATCGCCATGGGGTCGCTCGGCCTTTTGCTCGGGACGGCCTTCGAGCCCCGCAACATCGGCTTGATGTTCGGCTTCATCGTCTTGCCGATCACCTTCCTCGGCGGGACGTACTACCCGTGGACGCGGCTCGCGCCGATCAAGATCGGTGGCTGGCACTGGCTGCAGACGATCGTGCTCATCAACCCGCTCATCTACGTGAACGAGGGCATGCGGGCGGCTTTCACGCTCGCGCCACACCTCCACCTGTACGTCATCTACCCGGTGCTGATCGGATTCTGCGCGGTCTTCCTCACGTCCGGGTTGTTGAACTTCCGCCGGCGCGTGCTCTCTTGAGGAGGTTCAGCGCGTGAGCGCCGAGTCCGCCGCCTGCGCGTACACCTCGGCGGCCCGCCAGCAGTACCAGGCGGCGACCGACCGGTAGGGGCGGAACGGCTCACCGAGCGGCTCGAGTTCCTTCGGCGTCGGCATCGGAACCTTCCAGGCGAGCCCGTAGCCGCGTCGCACCCCGAAGTCACCGGTCGGCCAGACGTCGACGCGACGAAGCTGGAACATCAAGAACATCTCGGCGGTCCACCGACCGATCCCCCGCACCGTCGAGAGGTGGGCGACGATGTCCTCGTCGCTCGCCCGCGCGAGGTGGCGCGCGTCCAGTTCGACCGATCCGTCCCGCACCTTGCGGGCGAGGTCCCGCAGCGAGTCGGCCTTGTTCTTCGAGAGCCCGACGGCGCGCAGCTTCGTCGGCCGGAGC